>NZ_JAIHOO010000001.1:4635393-4935393 GCF_019733395.1 Lysobacter sp. BMK333-48F3
CGCTGGCGCACAAAGCAAATCCCGCCTACCCCCCTTTTTCAAAGGGGGGAAGTTCAACCGGGCGATTTCGAAGAGGGAGGAGGATCTTCGAAAGAGAAGAGCGGTCAACAGGGACGGTGCCTTTGAGCCCGGCGCGGAAGACGAGGCCCCCTTTGGCAAAGGGGGCCAGCGCCCGGCGCGGGGCCGAAGCCGGGACCGGACCTGGGCGCGGGGGATTTCGCGCGGCGGCAAGGCGGACCGCAGGACCGCCCGCGGCGGCGCCTTGCCCGCCTCGCCCCCGGGCCCGCCTCAGTTGGAGATCTTGGCCGGCTCGGCGAAGGCGCGCACGCCCAGGGCCTTGTAGATCTCGCTGGGGTAGTAGCCGGTGTCACCCTGCACGACCAGGGCGATCTTGCGGATGTCGCCGATGTTGCGGGTCGGATCGCCGTCGACCAGCAGCAGGTCGGCGCGCTTGCCCGGGGCGATCGAGCCGCGGTCGTCGAGCACCCGCGCCGCCTTGGCCGCGTTCCAGGTCGCCACCTGCAGCGCCTGCGCCGGGGTCAGGCCGGCGCGCACGTACAAGGCCAGCTCGTGCTGCAGGGTGAAGCCGGGCACCTCGTCGGTGCCGGCCAACAGCGGCACGCCGGCCTTGTAGGCGCGGCCGACGAACTCGACCAGCTTGTCGTAGGACTTGCGGTAGCGCGCCGCGGTGGCGTCGTCGGGAATATCCAGCTCGGCGGCGCGGCGCGCGCGCTGCACGTCCGGCGGCAGGTGCTCGGCGACTTCGGCGAAGCCCGGCCACAGCTCGCCGTTGCGCTGGTGCAGGAACTCGAAGGTGGCCAGGGTCGGGTCGATCGCGATCTGCTTCTTCGCCAGCATGGCGATGAAGTCCTGCACCGGCTTGGAATCCAGGTCCACCGCGGCGGTCTTGTCGGCGACCAGATAGAAACGCTGCAGGGTGCGGGTGTCGGTCTTGTCGTCGACGAAGAAATTCAGCATCAGCTGGTTGATGTGCTGGATCTCGTCGAAACCCTGGTCGGCGACGTCCTGGGCGCGCATGAACGCCGGCACGTGGCCGCTGACCCGCAGGCCCTTGGCGTGGGCGTAGGCGACCGTGTCGCGCAACGCGTCCTTGGGGAACGAGTTGTAGATCTTGATCTGCGGATAGCCGTTGGCGGCGTACCAGTCGACCGCCTTCTTGGCTTCGTCCAGGTTCTTGATCACGAAGCCGTTGCGCGCGGAATAGCTGCTCTCGCCCTCGATGAAGCCGGCCGGGACCACGTTCGGCGACATCAGCGTGCCGCCCTTGATCTCGCCGATGATCTGCTGCAGGGTCGCGTTGTCGTTGCCCATGTCGCGCACGGTGGTCACGCCGGCGGCGATGTTGAGCCCGCCGTCCCAGCGCGAAACGTGGCCGTGCATGTCGAACAGGCCCGGCAGCAGGGTGCGGCCGGCGCCCTCGACGATGCGGGTGTACTTCTGAGGATCGGCGACCTTGCCGATCGAGGCGATGCGGCCGTTGGCCACCACCACGTCGGTCGGCTCGCCGAGGCGGGCGTGCTCGCTATCGAACACGCGCACGTTCTGCAGCACGGTCGCGCCGGGCAACGGCATGCCCAATTGCTTGCGCAGGTCGACCAGCAGCTTGCCTTCGGCGGCCTTCTGCCGGGTTTCTAGCGCCGCGGCGCTGCCCTGCCAGCCGTCCTCGATCAACTGCAGGAAACCCGGATAGATCGAGGCGAACAGACGCGGCTGCGCGCCGGTGGTGGCCCAGACGAAATCGGGCGAGAAACCGGCGCCGTTGACCGCGTACAAGGCCACTTTCTGGCTGCGCCCGTCGCGGCTGACTTCGGCCTCGTCGAGCTTGCGCAGGCTCAGGCTGCCGTTGGGCAGCAGCGGCAGGACGCCATCCTTGCGCTTGGCCAGGGCCTGCAGCGCCACCGAGTAACCGGCCGGCGTGCCGCCCAGCGGCGAGTACAGGCCGGTGCCCTGGACCTGCATTTCGCCGGCGTCGGAAGTCGACTTCCACACCGCCTTGTCGCCGTCGCGGCGGAAGCTTTCGTCGACCTTGGCGCCGAAGGTCTCCAGTCCGGTCACCTGGTAGCTGCGGTAGGTGCCGTCCTCGGCCAGGGTGTAGGTTTCCTTGAGCTCGGGGCCGCGGCCGTTGTCCTTGAACACGAAGTCGACCGTGGTGGTGCCGTCGTCGGCGCGGGTCACCACCTGCTGGCCGGCCTGCTTGCCGCCGTCGACCAGGGCCAGGTAGCGCACGGTTTCGGCGGCCAGCGCGTGACCGCTCAAACCGCTGATCAGGCACAGCGCAAGAGCAAGCCGCGCACAGCCGCGACGCGGCGCCAAGGCGGACGGGGAAAGCGTTCGGATCATCGGTGCAGCTCCATGAAGTGGGATACGGCCGTTGCGACGCGCGGCTCAGTCCTGATGGGTGACCATCAACACGTAGCCGTCCGGGTCCTGGACCCGGAATTCGCCGCGCGGGCGATAGAACGGATAAGCGATTTCACCGGCGTCGATGCCGGCGGCGAGCACGCGCTCGCGCATCGCCGCGACATCGTCGCAGTAGACATAGAACAGCACGCCCTGGGCGCAGGCGTCCACCGGCGCATCGGCCTGCACCAGCATCAGCTCGGCGCCGGCGGCGCTGCCCAGCCAGGCCCAGACCGGCTCGTCGCGGCTCGGATCGTCGCAGGACGGTTCGCGATGGACGTTGCCGATCGCGAAGTCGAGCGCGGCGTAGAACCCGGCCGCGCGCATCACGCTGGCGACGTGCAGCATCGGTACGAAGCGCGCCGCGCTCGGCGGCGCGACGGTCGGGGCGTCGGTGGCGGACATGCGGGCTCCTGTAGCGGGTCGTCCATGCGGCGCGGCGGCGCGCCCCCCGCCCGGCGCCGGCCCTCGCGATGGTCCCGGACCCGCCGGCCCGCCGGCCCATGCCTTTCGTCATGGGTCCGCCCGCCCCCCATCGGTTAGGCTTTCGGCCTCCTATTGACGAGGTTTCGTACGATGAAGCATCCCCTCGCCCTGGCGCTGGCCGTGGCCCTGGTCGCCACCGTTCCCGGTCTGGCCCACAATGCCCAGGCCCAGACTGCCGCCGCCCAAGCCGTGAAAAACGACGCCCAATCGCACGCCAATCCGTTCTTCCAGGAAAGCCCGCTGCCGCTGCAGTTCCCGCAGTTCGACAAGATCAAGGACGCCGACTTCGCGCCGGCCTTCGATCGCGGCATGGCCGATCAGCTCAAGGAAATCCAGGCGATCGCCGACAACCCGCAGGCGCCGACCTTCGACAACACCATCCTGGCGATGGAGCGCTCCGGCCGCATCCTCAGCCGCGCCATCGCGACCTTCTTCAACCTGGTCGGCACCGACACCAATCCGACCCGGCAGAAGCTGCAGCAGGACTACGCACCCAAGCTGTCCGCGCACCGCGACGCGATCGCGCTGAACCCGAAGCTGTTCGAGCGCATCAAGACCCTGCACGGCCAGCGCGAATCGCTGGGCCTGGACGCCGAAGGCGTGCGCCTGATCGAACGCTACTACACCGACTTCGTCCGCGGCGGCGCCAACCTCAGCGAGCCGCAGAAGGCGCGCCTGAAGGCGATCAATTCCGAGCTGGCCGAGCTGGGCGCCAAGTTCAGCGAGAACGTGCTCGAGGAAGTGAAGGACTCGGCGATCGTGGTCGACAGCAAGGCCGAGCTCGACGGTCTGTCCGACGAGCGCATCGCCGCCGCCGCCGAAGCGGCCAAGGCGCGCAAGCTGGAAGGCAAGTACCTGCTGACCCTGCTCAACACCACCGGCCAGCCGCCGGAAACCGACCTGACCAACCGCGCCCTGCGCGAGAAGCTGCACAAGGCTTCGGTCGCGCGCGGCAGCCGCGGCAACAAGTACGACAACACCGCCATCGTCTCCAAGGTCGTCACCTTGCGCACCGAACGCGCCAAGATGATGGGCTACCCGAACTACGCCGCCTATGTGCTCGAGGACGAGACCGCCAAGAACGCCGAAGCGGTCAACAAGATGCTCGGCCAGCTGGCTCCGGCCGCGGTCGCCAACGCCCAGCGCGAGGCCGCCGACCTGCAGGCGATGATCGACAAGGAACAGGCCGCCAAGGGCGAGAAGAGCTTCAAGCTCGAGCCGTGGGACTGGGCCTTCTACGCCGAGAAGGTGCGCAAGGAGAAGTTCGCCTTCGACGAAGCCCAGCTCAAGCCCTACTTCGAGATGAAGAACGTGCTCGAGAACGGCGTGTTCTACGCCGCCGGCCAGTTGTACGGGCTGAAGTTCAAGCAGCGCACCGACCTGCCGCTGTACCACGCCGACACCAGCGTCTACGACGTGTACGACGCCAACGGCAAGCAACTGGCGATCTTCATCGCCGACATGTACGCGCGCGACTCCAAGCGCGGCGGCGCGTGGATGAACTCCTACGTCGAGCAGTCGGAACTGTTCGGCACCCTGCCGGTGGTGGCCAACCACCTCAACATCCCCAAGCCGCCGGCCGGCAAGCCGACGCTGATGACCTGGGACGAGGTCACCACCATGTTCCACGAGTTCGGCCATGCCCTGCACGGCATGTTCTCGAACGTGAAGTACCCCTACTTCTCCGGCACCAGCGTGCCGCGCGACTTCGTCGAGTTCCCCTCGCAGGTCAACGAGATGTGGGCCGACTGGCCGTCGGTGCTGGCCAACTACGCCAAGCACTACCAGACCGGCGAGCCGATGCCGAAGGAACTGCTCGACAAGGTGCTGGCGGCGTCCAAGTTCAACCAGGGCTTCACCACCACCGAGTACCTGGGCGCGGCGATGCTCGACCAGAACTGGCACCAGCTCTCCGACGCCTCGCAGGTGCCGGCGGCCAAGGACGTGATGGCCTTCGAAGCCGCGGCGCTGAAGAAGGACGGCATCGCCTACGCGCCGGTGCCGCCGCGCTACCGCACCCCGTACTTCAGCCACATCATGGGCGGCTACGCGGCCGGCTACTACGCCTACATCTGGTCGGAAGTGCTGGACGCCAACACCGTGGAGTGGATCAAGCAGCACGGCGGCCTGACCCGCGAGAACGGCGACCGCTTCCGCGCCACCCTGCTCTCGCGCGGCGGCAGCAAGGACGCGCTGCAGTTGTTCCGCGACTTCTCCGGCCACGAGCCGAAGATCCAGCCGCTGCTGGAACGTCGCGGCCTGACCGCGCCGGCGAGCGCCGCGCCGGCTAAATAATTCAGCTTCGACCGCGGTCGCAGGACCCGAAAGCCGCCCACCTGTCCGGTGGGCGGCTTTTTTGTCGTTGGAGCCGACAAGACCTGTGCGATGCGATTCGCAGCACATGGGAACACCCGTGGGAGCACCCATTAGCACGATCTAAATGATCCGCGTATCCCAAGGATTTCAGTACTTTCCGCGAACACCGACCTGTGTCACTGTAGCTTCCAGTGGAGCCCCATTAACCTGATTTTGGACGTCGACGGCACCGTCCCGCAGACGCGGAACGGTCGGTTAGCTCGATCAACAGGGGAATTCAGGATGGCCGCCATTCCCACAGTCCTGCCCGGCAGCACCGGCAACGACCACCGCAACGAACGCCGCATCGCGGTGGTCGAACGCGATCCGATGCTGCGACAGCAGATCCTGCAATCGCTGCAAACCCGGCAATTCGCCGTGCTCGAATGCGCCAACGCCACGGCGCTGTACCGCAACCTGCTCAACGCGCCGTGCGATATCGCGGTGATCGCCAGCGACCTGCCCGACGACAATCCGCGCATCGTCGCCCAGCACCTGCGCCAGCATTCCGACATCGGCATCATCGTCCTCGACGCCGAGGCCAACGCCTGCGGCGACGCCTACGAGGAAATCGCCGACGCCTGCCTGGCCAAGCCGGTCGACCTGGACCGGCTGACCTCGGTGGTCGCCGCGATGCACAGCCTGCAACACCACATGCGCGCCCTGCCCGCGCGCGCCGGCAACGGCGCGATGCCGGACTGGGAACTGGCCGCCGACGGCTGGACCCTGCGCACGCCCGACGGCGCGGCGATCGATCTCAGCGCGCCCGAACGCAGCGTGCTGCTGCGCCTGGTCAACGCCGGCGCCGGCGGCCATCCGGTCTCGCACGACAGCCTGATCGGTTCGCTGACCAGCGATGTCTACGACTTCGATCCGCATCGGCTGGAGATGCTGATCTACCGCTTGCGCAAGAAAGTCGCGCTGATGAGTCCGCTGCCCTTGCCGCTGCGCGCGGTGCGCGGCATGGGCTATCTGTGCACGGTGGTGCGCGCGCCCGGCTGAGCCGCGCCGCCCACGCTTCCCACCATCCCCCGAATTCGTCGGCGCCTGCGCGGCGCCGCGATCTTTAGTGTGTGAACCTCGGTGAGTCGAGGTGATCGTGCGTGAACCACCATGAGTGCGTAGCGCACCCGGCTTTCCTAGCCTGCAGTCGCCGATGCATCGACCGTGCCAGCGAACACGGTCGGTCGCGGCGACGGGGGAGACGATCGACCGATCGTCGCTAGCCATGCGCTAAACCGCCGCCGTCGGCGCTACGTAGGCTCAGCAGACGGAGGCCGTGTCATGACCCAGGGCATCAACACCACCCGCACCGCTCGCCGCACCACTACTTCCACCTCCCACGCACCGTGGACCCGATCGATACCGGCTCTCGCGCCGCTAAGCGCGGCCTGCTGGATCGCGCTCGTCGCCGCCGCGACCTGCACGCCGGCATTCGCCGCCGATCCGATGCCTGCTCCAGACCCGGTCGCCGACATCGTCGCGCCGCTGGTCGAACCTGTCGTCGAATCCGTCGTCGAGCCGGCCGCCGAGCCGTCGGCCGAACCCGACGCGAGCGAGGATCCGCTGGCCGAACCCGGGCCGCTGCTGCCGCTGGTGTTCGACGGCATTCCCAACAGTTCGACCTGGGGACCTAGCGCGCTGGAGGGCGACCTGATCTCGCCGATGAGCGTGATCCAGCCGCCGCCGCCGACCAGCAGCCTGCCCGATCTCAACGTGTATCTGAGCAACTGGCTGCTCGGCAACGACTACCAGGCCTGCGGCCTGCTCGGCACCGACTGCCTGACCATCGACCGGGCCAACTTCAACTACTCCTACCTGTCGCTGATCCTCAACCTGATCCAGGCGCCCAACGTCGCCGACCTCGACGGCAACCAGCCGGCCGATCACCTGACCCTGATCGGCGCCGTGCATTCCGACAGCTACATCCAGTTCCAGGACAGCAACTACTTCGGCAACAACAACAACGCCTCCTGCGTGGTGATCGGCCTGGCCTGCACCTGGCGCACGAATCCGGCGCAGAACAACCAGGTCATCATCGGCGACGGCAGCTACGCCAACGGATCCAACACCGTGGTCATGGGCACCAACGCCCGCCACCAATTGCCGACCGTCAGCGCCGCCTCGGCCGGCTTCACCGGCGGCCCGGACACCAACTACGCCGCCCGCCTGGGCAATTCGGTGGTGATCGGCGACAACAGCTTCGGCAACGCCGACCGCCAGACCCTGCTCGGTTTCGGCGCGACCTCGACCCACGCCAACAGCGTCGCGCTGGGCGCCGGTTCGTCGACCGCGTTCGGCGCCCAGACCGGCTACGCCGCCTTCGGCCTGGTCGCACCGCAGACCTCGTCCGGCGAACTGTCGATCGGCGCTCCCGGCGCCACCCGCAAGCTCACCAACCTCGCCCCCGGCAGCCTCGGCACCGACGCGGTCAACGTCGCCCAGTTGCAGGGCGCGCTGGCCAGCGCCGTCGCCGATCCGTTCGCGGTCAAGTACGACGACCTCGGCGGCGTGCCGGACCTGCAGAACGTCACCCTGCAAGGCGCCGGCGGCACCACCATCGCCAACCTGCGCGCCGGCGCGATCGGTCCCGCCAGCACCCAGGCGGTCAACGGCTCGCAGTTGTTCGCGATCAGCCAGTCCAACGCCCTGCGCCTCGGCGCCGGCGCCGCGGTCGCCGCCGACGGCACCGTCACCGCGCCGAATTACCTCATCGCCGGAACCGGATACGACAATGTCGGCTCTGCGCTGGCCGCGCTCGACACCGGCCTGGCCGCCGCCGACGCGTTCGCGGTGCAGTACGACGACGACGGCAGCGGCAATCCGGACTACGCCAACGTCACCCTGCGCGGTCCGGCCGGGATCGGCAGCGTGCTCGGCAATCTCGCTGCCGGCCAGATCGCCGCCGGCAGCCTGCAGGCGATCAACGGCGGACAATTGTTCGGCGTCGGCGGTTCCATCGCCACCGTGTTCGGCGGCGGCGCCGCGTTCAACGCCGGCGGCAGCTTCACCGCGCCGAGCTACTTGATCGCCGGCAATCCCTACGACAACGTCGGCGACGCGCTCGCCGCCTTGAACAGCGGCCTCAGCACCGGCGACGCCTTCGCCGTGCAGTACGACGACGACGGCAGCGGCAACCCCGACTATGGCCGGGTCACCCTACGCGGCCCGGCCGGCAGCGGCAGCCTGCTCGACAACCTGGCCGCCGGCCAGATCGCCGCCGGCAGCCTGCAGGCGGTCAACGGCGGACAGATCCTTGCCATGGGCGACTCCATCGCCTCGATCTTCGGCGGCGGCTCGCTGTTCGCCGGCGGCACGTTCGGCGCGCCGAGCTTCACCGTGCAGGGCGGCAGCTACGCCAACATCGGCGCCGCCTTCGCCGCGGTCGACGCCAGTCTGACCAACCTCAACACCCGGATCGACAATCTGCCCCCGCCGACCTCGTCCGAGCCGCGGCTGGCGATCGACGGCAGCGGCAACGCCTCGGTCGGCGCCGGCACCCGCGCCATCGCCGCCGGCGCCAGCGCCCACGCCGGCGGCCAGCATGCCGTCGCGGTCGGCGGCGACGCTTACGCCGCCGGCGACAACGACACCGCGGTCGGAGGCAATGCCCGGGTCGAAGCCGACGGCAGCACCGCACTCGGCGCCAACAGCAGCATCGCCGCCGGCGCCACCAACGCGGTCGCGGTCGGCGAAAGCGCCAGCGCCACCGCCTCCGGCGCGGTCGCGCTGGGCCAGGGTGCGGTCGCCGACCGCGCCAATACGGTCTCGGTCGGCAACGCCGGCCAGCAGCGCCAGGTGGTCAACGTCGCCGCCGGCACCCAGGACCACGATGCGGTCAACCTCGCCCAGTTGCGCGCGTCGCAGACCGGCACAGTGCGTTACGACAACCATCCCGACGGCAGCGTCAACACCACCCAGGTCACGCTCAACAACGGCGGCGCGCCGGTGACCATCCGCAACATCCGCGCCGGGGTCAACAACTCCGACGCGGTCAACGTGCAGCAGCTCAACGAAGGGATCAACCGCGCGATCAACACCTCCAACCAGTACACCGACAACTGGGGCATCACCCTGCGCCGCGACATCGGCCAGCTCGACGACAAGGCCAGCGCCGGGGTCGCCTCGGCGATGGCGGTGGCCGGGCTGCCGCAGGCCTACGTGCCGGGCAAGAGCATGGCGGCGGTCGCGGCCAGTTCGTTCCGCGGCGAAACCGGCTTCGCGATCGGCGTGTCGACCATCAGCGAAGACGGGCGCTACGTGTACAAGTTCTCCGGCAACAGCAACTCCCAGGGCGATGTCGGGGTGACCGTCGGCGCCGGCATCATGTGGTGATCGGGGGCGGGAATCGGGAATCGGGAATGGAGAATCGGGATTAGGGATTGGGGAGCGGGTTTGGGACGCAGGGCGAACGATCTTGCCGATCCCGAATCCCCAATCCCGTCTTGCTATCGAGCCCAAACGACGCCATATCCGCTCCAGCCCCGCCGAGCGTCGCCGAAGCCCGCCATGACCGCCGATCCCCTCGCCCGCGATGCCGCACAGCGGCTGCGCGAGTTCCTCGCCCCGCACCGGCGCGTGTTCGTGCTGACCGGCGCCGGCCTGAGCGCCGGCTCGGGCATTCCGCACTATCGCGACGAGTCCGGCGCCTGGCAGCGCAAGCCGCCGATCGAGTACCGCGCCTTCGTCGGCGACGCCCAGGCCCGCGCACGCTACTGGGCGCGCAGTTTCGTCGGCTGGCCGGGGTTCGCCCGCGCCCGGCCCAACCCCGGCCATGCCGCGCTCGCGCAATGGCAGGCGCGCGCGCCCGACACGACCCTGGTCACCCAGAACGTCGACGGCCTGCACGGCCGCGCCGGCAGCCGCGAAGTGATCGACCTGCATGGCCGGCTCGACCAGGTCGTGTGCCTGGACTGCGGCGCGCTGCGGCCGCGCGAGGCGGTGCAGGAGGAACTGGCCGCGCGCAATCCCGAGTGGATCGGGCTGGAAGCGCGGCGGCTGCCGGACGGCGACGCCGACCTGGAAGGCCTGGCGTTCGAGCGCTTCGTCGCCCCGGTCTGCGCGGACTGCGGTGGCCTGGTCAAACCCGACGTGGTGTTCTTCGGCGAGAACGTGCCGCGCCCGCGCGTGGCCGCCGCCCAGCAAGCCCTGGCCCAGGCCGAGGCGATGCTGGTGGTCGGCTCCTCGCTGATGGTCTATTCCGGCTACCGCTTCGCCCGCGCCGCGCGCGAGGCCGGCCTGCCGCTGGCCCTGCTCAACCGCGGCGTCACCCGCGCCGACGACATCGCCACGCTCAAGCTCGAGGCCGATTGCGCGGCGACGCTGGTGGCCGGGATTGGGGATTGGGGATTGGGGATTAGGGATTAGGGATTAGGGATTGGCCAGAGCGATTCGCGCCCCCTGTAGGAGCGGTCCCACGGGGATTTCCTTCGGTCATAAGCCGCGACCGAGAAACCGCACCGACGACGAAAACTGGCCGCGGCCAGGCATCCGCCGATCCGTCTCGTGCGGCTGGTTGCGGCGCGACCGGGCGGCAGCGCGGTCGCGGCTCGCGCCGCTCCTACCCCGAAAGCGGCATGTGTGCGCAATTACGGATCGGCGTCCGGCAAGCGGCTGTGCTGCAGGAACAGGTCGCGCGCGGCGACGCCGATATCGGGCTGGTCGATGAACAAGCCCTGCACTCCCAACGCATACAACTGCAGCGCCTCGCCGAGCGCGTTCTGGTCGACGCCGCCGGCGCTCTGGCTCAGGAACGGCGCCTCGGCGCGCACGGTGTACGGGTGCACCTGCAGGCCCAGCGCCAGCGCGCGCCCGAGCAGCGGATGCACGTAGCCGGTGTTGCGGGTCTCCAGCCCGGCCCCGCCCGCCGGCGCCGGCGCACGCGGCAGCAGGCCGCTCTTGGACGGACCCAGGCCGCTGGCGTAATGGCGCCGCATCCAGGCCAGCGCCGCCGGCTCGGTCAACGCCGCATAACGGGTCTGGGCGCTCAAGCCGCCGGGGATCTCGCGTTCCAGGCCGCGGTAGCGCGTCGCCGGGTCCTCGCCGCGGCCGAGGTGATAGACCACGTCGTAGGGACGGTCGCGCTCGAAGTCGCCGTACAACTGCACCAGCGGCAGGTCGACGCCGGCGCGCGGCATGATCTCGCGCGCCAGTTCGATCAGGTTGGCGACTTCGAAGCTCTGGATATAGACCCGGCGCGGATCGGTGAAGCCCTCGGCGACCAGGGTGTCGATCAGTTTCTGCCCCAGGCTGATCCCGATCGGCGAACCGTCCAGGTGCCGGCCCTCGTGGGCGAACCAGGTCGGGTGCTTGGTTTCGGGGTAGATGCCGATCGCGCGGCCGTCGCGGCTCTCCTGCCGGGTCAGGGCGATCACCTCGCGCAGGGTGGCGATCTGGTACTGGCCGTCGTAGCGGGTGTTGCCGGGGCGGATCTGCGGGATGCGTTCTTTCGCGCGCAGGGTCTTGAGTTCGGCGAGGGTGAAATCCTCGCTGAACCAGCCGGTCAGCGTCTCGCCGTCGATGGTCTTGGTGGTCTTGCGATCGGCGAACTCGGGATGCGCGGCGACGTCGGTGGTGCCGGAGATCTCGTTCTCGTGCCGCACCACCAGCTCGCCGTCGCGGGTCGCGACCAGGTCGGGCTCGATGAAATCGGCGCCCTGGGCGATGGCCAGGCGGTAGGCCTCCAGGGTGTGCTCGGGGCGATAGCCGCTGGCGCCGCGATGGGCGATCACGATCGGGCGCGGCGCGGAAGACGAATCGGGCATGGGCGCGGCAGGGGTCGGGGCGGGACCGGCGACGGCGGCGCCGATGAAGCACAGCAGCGCGCCGAACAGGCGACCCAGCTTAAAGCAATGCGGCATGCGGAACGGACCTCGGACGGGCGTAGCGGCGGGCGCGCCGATGGGTGCGCGGCGGCGCGGTGCGCCGTGGCCCCAGCTTGCCGCAATTCGATGACAACGCGCCGGCGGCCGGCGCCCGTTCGCCGCGCCGCCGCGCTCAGTCCTCTTCCTCGACCCGCAGCGAGATCCGTCCCGGCCACACGCCGCGCAGCTCGATCCGGCGCCGGCCGTTGCCCCACTGGCGCAAGGGGTCGGCCCAGCGGCGTTCGATCGGCGGGCTGCCCGAGCCGACGAATCGCGCCGACATCCGCAGGTCCCGCGCCGCCAGCGGGATATTGCCGATGGTGCGGGTCATGCCGCCGTTCACTCCCACCCGCTGCACGGTCCGCGCCCGGTTGCCGACCTGCCAGCTGACCTCGATCTGGACCCGGAAGGTGCCGCCGGCGGGATTGCGGAACTCCAGCTCCAGCGCGCCGAGCCGGCGTTGCCAGTTGGGCAGGAACAGATCGCCGTCGAACGAAGCGAACGAATAGGCGATCGGCACCGCCTCGCCGGGGCGGGTATTGGCCCGCGCCGGCCACACCTGGCGATCGACGTTGCGCACCCGCCGCATCGAGCTGAAGCTGCCGTTGCCGGCGACGCCGCCCAGCATCTCGCGCACCGCGCTGGCGCGGCCGGCGATCGAGAACTCGGCGTTCTCGCTCTGCGAGCCGACGTTGAGCCCGCTGTTGGCGTAGATCGCCGAGGTCACCACGCCGAAGCCCTGGTGGATCGCGCCGTTGCGGCCGTGGCCGACCCGGGCCGCCTGCTCGGCCAGCCAGCGGAACTGCGCCGGGATCCGGGTCAGGTCGGCGATCACTGCCTGCTCGCGCAGCGAAAACTCCGAGGCGATCGCGCCGGCGCGGCCCATCGCCCAGCGCACTTCCAGGCCGCCTTCGCCGCGCGTGCCGGTGCCGTCGTCGGCCTCGGCGCTGACGTCGACCGCACCCTCTTGGCGGCTGACGTGCTCGGACAGCAGCTTCCACGAGCCCGGCATGCGGTCGCGGCGGATCTCGACCCCAGGCAGCGACGGATGCACCAGGCGGAAGTCGCCGGTGGCCGGGTCGACGATGCCGACCGCGCCCGGGCGCACGTGCATGGCCAGGCCCCAGTTGCCCCAGTAACCGGCGCGGTTGCGCCGGATCAGTTCGGTGAACTGCCGGTTCCAGCGGATCATGCGCGGATCCTCGTGAGAGCTATCCGTGACAACGTCCGCGGCGGCGCCGCGTGAGCGGCGACCGTTCGCCACCGTCCGGCGCGGCAGCGGCTATGATGCGGCGTCCAACTCGGGGAGTACGCGTTCGATGAGCCTGATCGCCAAGGTCCTGCGGCACAAGTCGGTGGAACAACTGCAGGCCGAGGCCGGCAAACGCTCGGATTTCCGCCGCGTGCTGGGGCTGTGGCAGCTCACCGCGATCGGCATCGGCGGCATCATCGGCGTCGGCGTGTTCGTGCTCGCCGGCCACGAGGCGGCGACCAATGCCGGCCCCGCGGTCGCCCTGGCCTTCCTGATCGCCGGCATCGCCAGCGCCGCCGCGGCGCTGTGCTACGCCGAGTTCGCCGGCATGATCCCGGTCACCGGCAGCGCCTACACCTACAGCTACGCCACCCTGGGCGAGCTGGCCGCCTGGCTGATCGGCTGGGACCTGCTGCTGGAATACGCCTTGATCGTCGCGGTGGTGGCGATCGGCTGGTCGGGCTATGTGCAGGTGCTGCTCGAAGGGGTCGGCATCCACTTGCCGGTCTGGGCGCAGGGCGCGATCGGCACCGGCGAGGGCCGGGTGTTCAACGTCATCGCCGCCGCGGTCACCCTGGCCGTGTCCGCCCTGCTGGTGTTCCGCACCGAATGGGGCGCGCGCTTCAACACCCTGATCGTGGCGATCAAGATCCTGGCGGTGATGCTGGTGATCGGCGTCGGCGTGTTCTACATCAACGCCGCCAACTGGGTCCCGTTCGTGCCCGAGCGCGTGGTCGGCGCCGACGGCGTCGGCCACTTCGGCTGGAAGGGCGTGGGCACCGCCGCGGCGGTGGTGTTCTTCGCCGTGTTCGGATACGACACCCTGACCACCGCGGCCGAGGAATCCAAGAACCCGCAGCGCGACCTGCCGCGCGCGGTGCTGTTGTCGCTGGGCGTGTCGATGGTGCTGTACCTGGCGGTGTCGATGGTGCTGACCGGCATCGCCCACTACTCGACCCTGGGCGGCGACGCCCCGGTCTCCGACGCCTTCGCCGCGCTGGGCCTGCCGTGGATCGCCAAGGCGATCGCGTTCTCGGCCGTGGTCGGCATCGCCAGCGTGCTGTTCGCCTTCATGCTCGGCGCGGCGCGGATCTGGTTCTCGCTGTCGCGCGACGGCCTGCTGCCGGGCTGGTTCGCCAAGATCCACCCCAAGTACGGCACCCCGCACCGGCCGACCATCGTGCTGGGCGTGTTCACCGCCCTGGTCGCCGGCTTCCTGCCGATCGGCGAGGTCGCCAAGCTGGTCAACATCGGCGTGCTCTCGGCCTTCATCATCATCTGCGCCTCGGTCTGGGTGCTGCGGGTGCGCAAGCCGAACCTGGAACGCTCGTTCCGCACCCCGCTGGTGCCGCTGATCCCGATCATCGGCATCGCCTTCTCGATCTGGCTGCTGGCCGAGCTGGCCGCGATCACCTGGCTGATCTTCCTGATCTGGGTCTCGCTGGGGCTGCTGGTGTATTTCGCCTACGGCATCCGGCATTCGAAGCTGGCGCAGGAACAGTGAGAGGAACCAGCGGAGAGGAGTGAGCAGCGAGCAAGGGCTGCTTTCGCTCACTCCTCACTTCTCTTCGCTATTTTCTCGGCCTCAGCGCGGCGCGACGTAGCCGCCGGGCACGCCTTCCGGCGACAGCACCAACTGCCACAGCTGCGCGTGGCGGCTGCGGAAGGTCGCCATCGAGGCGGCCAGGTAGAAGCGCCACATGCGCCGGAAGCGCTCGTCGTAGCGCGGGCCGAGCCGATCCCAGGCGGCTTCGACGTTGTCGCGCCAGCCCTGCAGGGTCAGGTCGTAGTCGGCGCCGAAGTTGTGCCAGTCCTCGATCACGAACCGACCCTCGGCATGCTCGGCGATCTGCCGCGCCGAGGGCAGCATGGAGTTGGGGAAGATGTACTTGGCGATCCACGGGTCGCTGTGGCCGACCGAGCGGTTGCCGCCGATGGTGTGCAGCAGGAACAGTCCGTCGCCGTCCAGGCAGCGCCGGGCGACGTCGAAGTAGGTCTCGTAGTTCTTGACCCCGACGTGCTCGAACATGCCCAGCGAGAAGATCCGGTCGAAGGGTTCGTGCAGTTCGCGGTAGTCCTGCAGGCGGAATTCGACCGCCAGGCCGGCGCAGTGCCGGCGGGCGTAGTCGAGCTGTTCGCCCGACACCGTCACCCCGACCCCGCGCACGCCGTAGCGTTCTGCGGCGAACTTCAGCGCCTCGCCCCAGCCGCTGCCGATGTCCAGCACGCGCATGCCCGGGCGCAGGCCGAGCTTGCGGCAGACCAGGTCCAGCTTGGCCTCCTGGGCCGCGTCCAGGTCGTCCAGCCTGCGGCCCTCGCGGTCGCGCCAGTAGGCGCAGCTGTAGACCAGGCGCCGGCCGAGCATGGCCGTATACAGATCGTTGCCCAGGTCGTAATGGCGCTCGCCGATGGTGAAGCTGCGGCGGTGGCTCTGCAGGTTGATCAGGTGCGCGCGCAGGCCGTCGAGCATCGCCGCCCAGCCGTGCACCCGTTCGTCGACGTGGGCGCGCATCAGCCGCACCAGCATCTCGTCCAGGGCCTGGGTGCGCCAGGCGCCGTCCATGTAGGTCTCGCCCAGGCCCAGCGAGCCCTGCGCCAGGACCCGGGCATAGAACCCCTCGTCGTCGACCTGCAGATCCCAGGGCCGGTCGCCGTCGATGCGCACGTCGGCCAGTTCCAGCAACCCTTCCACTCGCTTGCGCAACGACGCAACGGACATGCGGACCTCGCTCAGGGTCGGCGAACCGGCTGACGACGGCGCGCGGCGCGCCGGCGGCACGCTGCGGCTGCGAACCCGACGCCGCCGGCGCGGGCGGCGCCGGTTGCGCGTTGCCGCGCACCTTAGCAAACGCGGTGCGCGGCGATATGCCGAACCGTGTCGATTTCGCGCACACGGTCCGCGCCCTGCGGCGCCGGCCGCGACCGGCTTCAGCCGCCGCTGAACAAGCCGCGGTAGGCCGGCGCGAGATGCGGCAGCAGCACCGCGGCCGGCACTTCCACGGTCTGGGTGCCGTCCGAGTACGGGCCGACCTCGTAAGGGGCGAACACGAACTTGAGCCCGGCGAGCTTGCCGTCGGCGGCCTTGATCGGCTCGAACATGGCGAAGTTGGCCGGATCGGCGGCGGTGCCGTCGTCGATCATGCGCCCGCCGGTCTCGATCTGCTCGGCGCGTATCGCCGGGGCTAGGTCGTCGGCGTCGATGCGCTGCGACAGCGCCGAATGCAGTTGTTCGCGCACATAGCGCGAGATCGCGTCCCAACCGGCCTTCTGCGGCACCAGTTCGGTCGCGCTCAGCAGCTTGTTCTGCTGCGGCAGCCAGACGAAGCGCGCGATCAGCGGCGCGGCGTGGGCGCCGCCGGTGTAGCTGCTGCCGTCGGCCGAGACCGCCATCATCTGCGGCGCGTCGAACACGTCGTCGAAGGTCAGCGACAGTTCGTACGGCGACGGATTTTCCTTGGCGGTGCGGCCCTTGGCCGCCTCCAGCAGCTCGGCGCGGGCGGCGTCGGCGTAGCGGCGCAGCTCGCGCGCCAGGCCCGGATACTTGGCCGCCTGGGTCGCGTAGCTGATCCCGATCACGTAGTCGGGCGTGGTCTCGACCACTTCCTTGAGTTCGACCGGGCCGTCTTCGGTCGCTACCGGCGCGGGCAATGCGCCGGGGGTCGGCGTCCCCGCGGCCGGCGCCGGCGGCGTGGCTTCTTTCTTGCAGGCCGCCAGGGCCAGGGCAAGCAGGGAGACGGCGATGACGCGCTTCATGCAGCTATCCTTTTCGACGACGGTCCATGGATGTTTCGCGCGACATTATCGCCCAGGGCGTGACGCCCACATCTAGACCGCGGTCCGCCGAAGCGCTGGCCGGCGCGCGCCGCGCCGTCCGTTCACCACTCGTTGCGGTGCGGCAGCAGGCCTTGCAGTTCCGGATCGGTCAGATTGCGCCACTGGCCCGGCTTGAGGTGGCCGAGCTTGACGTTGCCGATGCGTACGCGCAGCAGTTGCTTGACCCGCAAACCGAAGTGCGCCGCCATCAGCCGGATCTGCCGGTTGAGGCCCTGGACCAGGACGATGCGGAAGCCGAAGCGGCCCAGCTTGCCGGTCTTGCACGGCAGGGTGGTCTGGCCGTGGATCGGCACGCCGCGGCCCATGCCGCGCAGGAACTCGGGCGTGACCTCGTGGTTGACCGCGACCAGGTATTCCTTTTCCAGCTTGTTCTCGGCGCGCAGGATCTCGTTGACGATGTCGCCGTTGCTGGTCAGCAGGATCAGGCCTTCGGAGTCCTTGTCGAGGCGGCCGATCGGGAAGATCCGGCGCTCGTGGCCGACGAAGTCGACGATGTTGTCCTTGACCCCGGATTCGGTGGTGCAGACCACGCCGACCGGCTTGTTGAGCACGATGTAGACGTGCTGGCGCTTGCCCTTGATCGCGGCGCGGGCGCGCAGCACGTCGCCGTCGATGCGGACCTCGTCGCCCTCGCCCACCTCGGCGCCGACCCGGGCGCGCAGGCCGTTGACCGTGACCCGTCCCTCGGCGATCAGCCTGTCCGCCTCGCGCCGCGAGCAGAAGCCGGTGTCGCTGATGTGTTTGTTCAGACGCATGGGAAGGACCAGGGGACGAAGCGGAGGGACGGGGCCGGGCACGCCGGAGGGCGCGTAGGCTGGCACAGCCGGGCCGGCTTGGCGACCCCTGAGGCCCAGAAGCCGGCCCGGGAGCCGGCTCGCGGACGCTCGCGGCGCGCGGTCGCGGACGGGCGGCGGACAGGCGTCCGGCCGATCGCGCCGCCCGCGGAGCGACGGGCGCGGGCGCTCGGGCTCAGCCCAATTGCTCGTTGTATTCGGGGTGGCGCTCGATCCAGGCGGCGGCGTAGGAACAGGCCGGACGCACCTTGAGCCCGGTCTGGCGGGCGTAGTCGAACGCCGCCCGGACCAGGTCCGAGGCGATGCCGCGGCCGCCGATCGCGTCCGGCACGCCGGTGTGGGCGATCACCAGATGGTCCTGGTCGAGCCGGTAGTCGAGCAGCGCCAGCACGCCCTCGACTTCGGTGTAGAAACGCCGCTGGGCGGGGTCGTGAAGAACGGTGACGGCCATGTTGCGGAATCCTCGTGCGGCGACGACGCCGCCGGAGCCGCGCGAGGCGGCCCCGGCGTCGATGCTCAGCGGTTGTCGCGCTTGCCCTGGTTGTGGCGGTCCTGAGTGCTGACCGAGCCCTGGATCGCCTGCATCCGGCTTTCGCCGGCGTGCAGTTCGTTGGCCTTGTCGGCGGCCGCGCCCGACTGCGGGCCCGGCGCCGGCACGTGGCCGTGGCCCGGATCCAACTGCTGCCAGGGCTGCGCTTCGCGCGCCTGCTCCTGCCTGGCCTCGAGCAACTGGCGGGTATTGGCCAGGGCCTGCTCGGGGGTGATCCGCGACGGCGCGGCGTCCGCGTCTGCTTCCTCGACCGCCTCCGCTTCGTCCTCGCGCCCCTGCGCCTGCACCGGGGCCTCGGCGGTTTCGGCTTCCACCGCGTCGGCCTCGTCGTCGCTGCGCGCGGCCGACTCGGCGGCGCCCTGGGCGATCAGCGAACCGGCGCCGCTGTCGGCGGCCGGCTCATGCCGCGCCGGCTGCAAGCCCGGCGCGGCCGCTTCGGCCTCGATCGCGGCGACCAGCGGTGCGGCGGCCGGTGCGGCGCCGACCACGGGCTTGGCCGCGCGCGGCTTGCGCACCGGCTTGGGCTTGGCCGCGGCTTCGACCGCGACTTGCGCGGCCGGCGCGACCGCAGTTTCGGCGCGCTTGCGCGGCGCCGGCTGCGGCTTGGACGGCTGAGCCTCGGCCGCCGGCTTGGACGGCGTGCGCTTGGCGGCCTTCGCCGACTCCGGCTGGCGGGTGATTGCCGGCATCGCAGGCTGGGGCTTGATCGCCGCCGGCGCGGTCGCGGCGCGTTGCGGCGCCGGCTTGCGCGCGGCGGGCGTCTGCGCCGGCTTGGCGCTCGCCCGCTTGACCGCCGGCAGGTTCAGCGCCACCGGCTTGGCGACCGGCGGGCGGGCTGCGGGCTTTTTCGCCGCGACCTGCGCGGACGCAGGCCGCTGGGCCGCAAGTTTCTTGGCGGCCGGCTGCTTGGCCACGCTCTTGTTGACCGGCGTCTTGCCGGAAGCGGTCTTCCTGGGAGCGGTCTTGCTGGGGGCGGTCTTGCTGGGGGCGGCTTTCTTGGAAGCGACTTTCTTGGAAGCCAGCTGCTTGGAAGCGGCCTGGCGCACGACCGGTTTCTTCGCCACGGCCTTCTTGGCCGGCGCCTTTTTGGCCGTCGCCTTCTTGCTCGCGGTCTTCTTGGCCGCGGCCGCCCGGGTCGCCTGCTTCGCCGCAGCGGCGCGCTTGGCCGCGGGCTTCCTGGCCGTGGTCTTCTTCACCGCGGCCTTCTTGCCTGCCGGCTTCTTGGCGACGGCCTTCTTGGTCGCGGTCTTCTTGGTCGCAACCTTCTTGGCCGTAGCCTTCTTGCCAACAACCTTCTTGCTCGTAGCCTTCTTGGCTGCGGCTTTCTTGGCCGCCGACCTGGAGGCCGTCTTGCCGGTCGCCGCCTTCTTGGCCGCGCCCTGGGGTTTCGCCTTCTTGGCCGTCGCGCGCGCGGTCTTGCCGGCGCTCTTCTTCACGGCCTTGCTGGCGGTGGTCTTGGCCGGTTTGCCGGCCTTCTTGGTCGCCATGCCTCGCTCCTGTCGAGTTTTGCTGGTTTGACGGCCGCCCCCCAGGCCGTAACCGTGTGGTAGCACGGCCGACCTTCAAGGCGGGTGAGCGGGCGTGAGACTCGCCGCGTCGCGTCACGCGGCTGATCCTGCCCGGCTCGTATTGACCCGGTGCGTCACTTCAGAGGCCGAAAAAGCCCCTTACGCGCTGGCACGAAATGTGCGTGAATTGTGACCGGGGACACACTGAACAAAGGGGGTTTGCCATGCGATTCATCGCTGCGTCCGCGCCCGACGCCCACGCCGAGGCCGTGATCACCCGCGCCTACGAACTGGCCCGCAACGGCGAGCTCGATCAGGCCGAACTGAGCCGGCTCGATGCCGAAATCCAGGCCGGCCTGCGCGAGTCGTACGGCGATCCCGCGATCGTTGCCGGCAACGCGCTGGCGGCCTGAACGGCCGCCCCGCCTCAACCGCCGAAGAAGCTCGGCAGGCTCGGGCTGGCCAGGCGCTGCAGGAAGATCAGGCCGATCCGCGGCTCCATCAGCAGCATGAACAGCACGCCGTAGATCGCGCCGGACAGGTGCGCATTATGGTTGATGTTGCCGCGGCCGCGCTTGTCCATCCAGAACGAATAGACAACGTAGGCGACCGCATACGCGATCGCCGGAACCGGGATCACGAATACGATGATCCAGTTCCAGGGGTTGATCAGCACGTAGGCGAACAGCACCGCCGACACCGCGCCGGAGGCGCCGAGGCTGACGTAGCCGTTGTCGCGGCGATGGCGCAGGTAGCTGGGCAGGATCGCCACCACTATCGCCGACAGATAGAACAGCACGAACCCGGCCTGGCCGATGGTCTGGGCGAACACCTGCTCGATCACGCCGCCGAAGAAATACAGCGTGATCATGTTGAACAGCAGGTGGGTCCAGTCGGCGTGGACGAAGCCGTGGGTCAGCAGCCGATCGTACTGGTGGAAACGCTCCACCCCCGGCGGCCACAGCACCAGCCGCTCGAACAGGCGCTTCTTCTCGAACGCCTGCCACGACACCAGGGCGGTCACGGCGATCAGGATCAGGGTCAGCATCGGCTCGGAGTCTCGTAGGGAACGGCCGCGGCGCCGGTCAGGCGCTGCGGTAGTGGTCCTGCATCGGGTAACTGCGCGCGTACAAGGCGAACGCCGCCGCGGCGACGAAGGCGAAGCCGGCGAAGAAGAACATCAGGAAGGCGTTCTCGCTCAGCCCGGTGGCGGCGATGTGCGAGGTCACCGCCTCGTTGCGCACCGCGGCGTTGGTCAGCATCACCCACAGGTTGCCGAAGGTGCTGGTCAGGTACCACAGGGCCATGATCACGCCCTTCATCGACTGCGGCGACTGGCTGTAGGCGAACTCCAGCGCGGTCGCCGACACCAGCACTTCGCCGAAGGTCAGCAACACGTAGGGAAGGATCTGCCATGCCAGCGACATGGGGTGGCCGGCGTCCATATACAACTGGATCGAAGCGGCGACGATCCAGGACAGGCCCGAGACCGCGATGCCGAAGCCCATCCGCCGCAGCGGGGTCGGGTTGATCCCGATCTTGCGCAGCGCCGGGTACAGCACCAGGTTGTTGAACGGGATCAGCAGCATCACCAGCAGCGGATTGATCGCCTGCATCTGCGAGGCGGCGGCCTTGGCCCCGCCCTCGCCCGAGATCAGCCAGCTCGGCCACCACCACAGCTCGGTCGGCACCACCATGCGCTGGCCCTGCAGCACCCAGGTCGAGGCCTTCTGGTCGAACAGCGACCAGAACGGGGTGACGAAGGCGAACACGATCAGGATCCGCAGCACCGCGCGCACCCCGTCCACCGCCGCGTCCGGATGCCGGCCGCGGGCGCGCTCGAGCTGCAGCGAAATGCCGTAGCCGCCGAAGCCGATCAGCAGGCCCAGCGCCATGCAGGCGCTCTTGACGAAGCCCAGGCTCGGGATCAGCGCCAGCGCGCCGGCCGCCAGGGCCACGCCGACCGCGGCCACCGCCACGCCCGGGTTGCCCTGCCCGGCGACCTTGCTGCGCAGCGCGGTGCGAGCGACGTTGAAGAACGAATCCGGGTCCGGCGCGCTGCGGGTCGGCGGCACCATGACGTAGCGCTTGCGGCCCAGCCAGAAGATCAGGGTGGCCAGGAACATCAGCGCGCCGGGGATGCCGAACGCCACCGAGGGGCCGTATTCGCGCAGGAAGATCGGCATCAGCAAGGACGCGAACAGCGAGCCGAAGTTGATCGTCCAGTAGAACGCATCGAACACCAGCTTGGCCTTGTGCTTGTTGCTCTGGTCGAACTGGTCGCCGCAGAACGACACCACCAGCGGTTTGATGCCGCCGGCGCCGAAGGCGATCAGGAACAGGCCGGTGAAGAAGCCGGTCTGGTTGTGTTCGAACATCGCCAGGCAGGCGTGGCCGGCGCAGTACACCAGCGAGAACCAGATGACGGTGTTGTACTTGCCGAAATAGCGGTCGGCCAGCCAGCCGCCCAGCAGCGGGAAGAAGTAGGTGCCGATCATGAACGTGTGGAACACGTCCTTGGCCATGCGCTCGCGCTCGGCCAGGTCGCCGGTCGAGGCCATCAGCAAGGTCCCGACCAGGAACGCGGTCAGGATGTTGCGCATGCCGTAGAAGCTGAAGCGCTCGGCCGCCTCGTTGCCGATGATGAAGGCGATCTGGCGGGGCATCTTGCCCTGCGAATCGGCGCTGACGGGGGCGGTGGCGGCTTGGTTCATCTACGGCGTTCCTCGGCGGTCGGGTCGCGCATTCCGTCGCGTGGCCGGGCCGCGATGGCGGCCGGGCAGTCCAGCCACACAGCCTAACCGATCGGCCCCGCCGGCGGTTTCCGCAGTGCGGCGGACCGCGCCGTTCAGCCTCGTCGCGGCGCTCAGATCGTCGGCTCGCCGATCTCCAGTTCGTACTCGAAATTCTGGATCATGCCGCCGAGACATGCCGTCGGAAGCCGGGTCGGCGGCGTTGCCGTAGTTCGCCCCGACCACCAGCCGGTGCCGGCCCTGCGGCAGCCGCGGCAACAGCAGCCGGTAGCCGTCGGCGGCGGCCATGGACGCCGGCGCCCGGCCGGTGGCGGGCGCGGCCGCAGTCGCCGCGGCGGCGGTCGGCAATCACGCGGCCAAGGCCGCGACCAGCGCGGCCGACGCCGGCCTCAGGCCCATTCGCTCAAGCCTTCGCGCTCGTAGAGGGTCTTGAACGACGGCCGCGCCTTCATCCGCCGCGCGTACTCGGCCAGGTGCGGCCAGTCGTGCGCGGGCTTGGGCAGGTTGCGGGTCCAGCGCATCAGCATGGTCAGGTAGAAGTCGGCCACGCTCAGGCGCTCGCCGAGCAGATAGGGGCCGCGCTGGGCCAGTTGCGCGTCGTAGCGCTCGCAGGCGGCCTCGATCCGGGCCTGGGCGCCGGCGCGCACCGCCGCGTCGTCGGCCTGCAGGTCCCACGGGTACCACCACAGCCGCGCCGGCGCCTGCAGGGTGCTGACCAGGTTGAACATCCACTGCGCGTACTCGGCGCGCTGCGGATCGTCCAGGGCCGGGGCGAAACCGGCCTGCGGGTGGCGGTCGGCCAGGTACATCGCCAGCGCCGCGGCCTCGTAGTGCGGGCGGCCGTCGACGATCAGGGTCGGCACCAGGCCGTTGGGGTTCAGCGCCAGGTACTCGGCGCTCTTCTGTTCGCGCGCCTCCATGTCGACCCGGCGCAGTTCGTGTTCCAGGCCCAGCTCGATCAGCAACCAGTGCACGACCAGGCTGGCGGCGCCCGGAGTGTAGTAAAGCGCGTACATGCGGCGTTCTCGCGGCGGCAGGGCGCGACAGTCTACGTCGCGCCGGCGCCGCCGCGCGCGTCCCTGGCGCGACCGGCGCGCGATTGCTGCCAAAACGCTGGCAGCAGGCGCCGGTTTCCGGCGCCGACCGGCCCTTTCGGGCCAATCGGCGGCGCGCGCTCTTCGCTACCATGCACGACGATTCCGGGGAGAACCGATCCGATGCCACGCACCGTTGCCCGCACTGCCCTGCTGTCCGCCCTGCTCGCCGCCGTTCCCTTCGCCTCCGCCGCGCCCGCGGCGGCGCCGCTGACCACCGTCGCCGAGCGCAGCGGCTTCCTCAAGACCGGCCGCTACGACGAAGTGATCGCGCTGTGCGCGGCCTACGCCGAGCGCTATCCGGACGCGGTGCGCTGCATCGACTTCGGCGCCACCCCCGAGGGCCGGCCGATGAAGGCGCTGGTGGCGACCCGCAGCGGCGCGTTCTCGCCCGCGCAGGCCAAGGCGCAAGGCCTGCCGGTGAGCCTGATCCAGGGCGGCATCCACTCCGGCGAGATCGACGGCAAGGACGCCGGCTTCCTGGCCCTGCGCCAGATCCTCGACGGCCAGGCCGCCAAGGGCGCGCTGGACAAGCAGGTGCTGGTGTTCGTGCCGGTATTCAACATCGACGGCCACGAGCGCTTCGGCCGCTGGAACCGGCCGAACCAGCGCGGTCCGGAAGAGATGGGCTGGCGCACCACGGCGCAGAACTACAATCTCAACCGCGACTACCTCAAGGCGGACTCGGCCGAGATGCAGGCCATGCTCAAGCTGATCGAAGCCTGGGACCCGCTGGTCTACGTCGACCTGCACGTCACCGACGGCGCCAAGTTCGAGCACGACGTATCGATCCAGGTCGAGCCGGTGCACGCCGGCGACGCGCCGCTGCGCCAGGCCGGCCTGGCCCTGCGCGACGGCGTCATCGCCCGCCTGGCCAAGCAGGGTTCGCTGCCGCTGGCGTTCTACCCGTCCTTCGTCGAGAACGACAACCCGGCCTCGGGTTTCGAGGACGGCGTGCCGCCGCCGCGCTTCTCGCACGGCTACTACTTCCTGCGCAACCGCCTGGGCATGCTGGTCGAGACCCATTCCTGGAAGGACTATCCGACCCGGGTCCGGATCACCCGCAACACCATCGTCGACGTGCTCGAGCTGGTCGCCCGCGACGGCGCCGGCTGGCGCCGCGAGGCCGACGCCGCCGACCGCCGCGCCGAAGCGCTCGGCGGCCAGACCGTGGCTCTGGACTACAAGGCCGGCGACGCGGTGCGCACGGTCGATTTCCGCGGCTACGTCTACACCCGCATGCCGTCGGAAGTGTCCGGGGCGCTGATGACCCGCTACGACGAAACCAAGCCGCAGGTATGGAAGCTGCCGCTCAAGTACGACATCCAGCCCGCGCGCAGCGTGGCCGCGCCGCGCGGCGGCTACTTGGTTCCGGCCGCGCACGCGGCCTGGGTCGCGGCGCGGCTGGACCGCCACGGCATCGGCTACCGCCGTCTCGACGCCGCGCTGAGCCAAGCGCCGGTGGCGGCGTTCCGCGCCGGCAAGGCCGAATTCGCCGCGCAATCGGTCGAAGGCCACCAGCGCAACACGCTGAGCGGCGAATGGACTCCGGAAACCCAGGACCTGGCCGCCGGCGCCCTGTTCGTGCCGATCGCCCAGCCCAAGGCGCGCGTGGTCATGGCCGTGCTGGAGCCGCAGGCGCCGGACTCGCTCGCGGCCTGGGGCGAGTTCAACAACGCCTTCGAGCGCAAGGAGTACATGGAGGACTACGTCGCCGAGGAGGTCGCGCGCGAGATGCTGGCGCGCGATCCGCAGCTCAAGGCCGAGTTCGAGCGCAAGCTGCGCGACGAACCCGAGT
The DNA here is from genome assembly GCF_019733395.1 of Lysobacter sp. BMK333-48F3. Taxonomy (NCBI): domain Bacteria; kingdom Pseudomonadati; phylum Pseudomonadota; class Gammaproteobacteria; order Lysobacterales; family Lysobacteraceae; genus Lysobacter; species Lysobacter sp. BMK333-48F3. The sequence goes on from NZ_JAIHOO010000001.1 coordinate 4,661,102, forward strand.
TCGCCAAGAGCCCGCAGGCGCGGCTGGAGTTCTTCTACCGTCGCCACTCGGCCTGGGACGCGCGCTACAACCTCTACCCGGTGCTGCGCACCGAGCACGTGCCGCGCTGAGCTGAGCTGAGCTGCATCCTGCGCTTCCCCCCTTTGAAAAAGGGGGGCCAGGGGGGATTTGCTTTTCCGCTCCTTGCAAAAGCGCCGAACGAAGCTCCCGCCCCACACGACGGCGTGGAGCCTCGCCGCTTCGACGGTCGCGGCTTACGCCGCTCCTGCAGGCGGTGCGGCGCGGCCGCGTTCACGCGCCCAAGGCTATGCTCGCTGCGACCCGGATCGGAGACCGACATGCTGTCGCGCATCGCGTTCGCCCTGCTCGCTGCCGCCGCACTCGCCGCCTGCCAGGGCGCGACGCCGCAAAACCGCCCCGCGCCGCCGGATGCCGCCGTACCGCAGACCGCCCTGCCCGGCCTGCGCGCGGTCGGCAACGAACCGGGCTGGCTGGTCGAAGTCGGCCCCGGCGACACCCCGGCGATGCGCCTGACCCTCGACTACGGCGAACGCAAGCTCGACATCGCCGCCGCGACCCGGATCGGCGACGAGGGCTATAAGGGCACGGCCGCCGACGGCACCGCGGTCGAGCTGCGCTACCGGCGCGAAGCCTGCAGCGACGGCATGAGCGAACGCGACTATCCGGCCAGCGTGGCCTTGCAGGTCGGCGCGCAAGCCTACCGCGGCTGCGCGGAGTTTCCTGCGCGATGATCGGTCTCTACTCGAATCGCGTCCCGATCGCTTCGCTGTCGCGGCCCGATTCCGCGGCGCGCCCTGCCGCCTCCGGCATCGGCGTGCGTCTGCGCCGAGCCGCAACCCGCCTGCTGGCCGCCACCGCGCTGTCGGCGACCTTCGTCTTCGCTGCCTGCGCCGCGACCGAAACCGCGGCGTCGCCCCCTGCCGCGACGCGCGCGACCGCCCGCACGGCACCGACGATCCGCGTCCTCAGCCTCAACCTGTGGCACGACAAGGGCGACTGGCCGCGCCGCCGCGCCCTGATCGTCGACGAAATCCGCCGCCTGCGCCCCGACGTGATCGCCCTGCAGGAAGTGCTGCAGCGCGAGGGCCTGCGCAATCAGGCCGAAGACCTGGGCGCGGCCCTGGGCTACCGGGTCCAGTTCGTCTCGGTCGATCCGCCGCAAGCGGCTCGCCGCTACGGCAACGCCCTGCTGACCCGGGCGCGCAGCCGCGACCAGGACCAGCGCAAGCTGGAGCCGCTGGACGACTACCGCACCGCGGCGCATGCGCAGCTGCCCCTGGGGCGCGCCGGCGAAGTCGCGGTTTACGCCACCCACCTGCACAACGACCGCGGCGGCGGCGCGATCCGCGCCCGCCAGGTCGCCAGCCTGCTCGATTTCGTCGACGCGACCCGCGGCGACGGCCGGGTGCTGATCGCCGGCGACTTCAACAGCGACGCCGATTCGCCCGAGCTGCAGGCGCTGCGCACGCGCTATCGCGACGCCTACGGCTTCGCCCACCCGCAGGCCACCGCCGATCCGGCCGCGCACACCACGCTCAACCCGGCTTACCTGCCGGCGCAACGCATCGACCACGTGTTCTACGACCCGCAGCGTTTCGAACTGGTCGAGGCCAGGATCGTGCTCAACCACAGCCGCGACGGGGTCTGGGCGTCGGACCATTTCGGCATGCTGGCGGTGTTGCGGCTGCGCTGAACGCGGGACGCGGCTTCGAGGGATGGAGCCGTCGGCGCCGATGCTGCGGTTTCCCGGGTGGGGCCTGCGTGGCGCCCGTTTCTGCGAAGGCTCCGGGCTTCGATCGTTGACGCAAGCCTTGGGGCCTCTGCGCGTTCCGTGGTCGCGGCTTGCGCCGCTCCTACAGGCGATGGGTTCGGGCTTCGATCGTTGACGTAAGCCTTGAGGACTCTGCGCGGTCCGTGGTCGCGGCTTGCGCCGCTCCTACAGGCGATGGGTTCGGGCTTCGATCGTTGACGTAAGCCTTGAGAACTCTGCGCGGTCCGTGGCCGCGGCTTGCGCCGCTCCTACCCCAAGAGCAACAGCGGCGTCCGGCGTTGTCCATGCCGTTGCCGTTGCCGTTGCCGTTGCCGTTGCCGTTGCCGTAAAGAGCTTGGCGCAGAACCGGCCTCGCGAGAACGCCCTGCAGCCCCGAAGGGCGGCCCGCAGGGATGCGGGCCGTGCGCAGCCAGGCCAGGGATGGCCTGTGCGGAGCAGCCCCGCGAAAACCTCGTCCCATAGTGGCTTTTGATTCGAAACAGCCATGGCGTTTTCTTTGGTTACTTTTGACCGAAGGAAATCCCGTGGGACTTTGTCGCCTTGGACAAAGAAAGTGACCCGGCCGCTTGCGGACGGAAGCTTGGCTTTAGAGCTTTAGAGCTTTAGAGCTTTTGAAGCTTTAGAAACCTTCGAACGGCACACGCAGCGAGACTGCAGCAGCGCGGTCGCGGCTTACGCCGCTCCTACAGGGGTTGATCGCCGCGTTCGGGACGGACCGTCATCCCGCTGACATCTGCCCGTTCCAGCATGACCGGCTCCCCCGTCCGCTGGAGCCCCGCATGATCCGTTCCGCCCTCGCCGCCGCCGTGCTGCTCGCCTGCGCCCTGCCCGCCTCCGCCGCGTCCTGGTCGCTGCGCAACGCGGTCGAGACCCCGGCGACGACCCGCGATGCGGTGCGCTTGCCGCCGGGCACTCCGGATCAGGCCAATCTCAATCGATTCGGCTTCTATTCCGACCTCAGCTACAACCCGCGCGACGGCTACTGGTATGCGCTGTCCGACCGCGGCCCCGGCGGCGGCGTGATCGACTATGCGACCCGCGTGCAGCGCCTGCGCATTCCCTACGATCGCCGCAGCGGCCGGATCGGCCAGCCGGTGGTCGACAAGACCATCCTGTTCAACGCGCGCGGCCGCGACAGCCTCAACGGCCTCAACCCGCAGTTGCTCAACGGCGACGCCTCCAAGCTCGGCCTGAGCTTCGATCCGGAAGGCTTCGCGGTCGGCCGCAACGGCCACTTCTACGTCGCCGACGAATACGGCCCGAGCCTGTACGAGTTCGCGCCCAACGGCCGTCTGCTGCGCGCGTTCGAGATCCCGGAAAACCTGCGCCCGCGCAACGCCCAGGGCGCGCTGGACTACGTCGGCGACCGCAAGAGCGTGGTCGCCGGGCGCCAGGACAACCGCGGCTTCGAGGGCCTGACCCTCAACGCCTCCGGCACCAAGCTCTATGCGGTGATGCAGGACCCGCTGGTGCAGGAAGGCGCCAGCAACGACGGCCGCCGCAGCCGCAACGTGCGCATCGTCGAATTCGATCTGCGCCGCGGCCGCGCCGGCGCGCAGTACGTGTACCGGCTGGAGCCGATCGAGGCGCTGAACGCGATCGATCCCTCGGCGCAGGACGATTTCTCCGCCACCCATCAGGGCCGCAGCATCGGCCTGAGCGCGATCCACGCCCTCAGCGACCAGGACTTCCTGGTGCTGGAGCGCGACAACCGCGGCCTCGGCGTCGAAGTCACCGCCGCGCCGTTGCACAAGCGCGTGTACCGGATCTCGCTGCGCGGAGCCAGCGATGTGTCGCAGCGTTCGCTGGCCGGCAGCAACGATCTGCCGGCGGGGGTGCACGCGGTCGACAAGGCGCCGGAAGTCGACCTGCTGGCGGCGCTGCGCGGTACCGGTGCGCGCGACATCCCGGAGAAGCTGGAAGGCCTGGCGATCGGTCCGCGCCTGCGCGACGGCCGCCACCTGGTGCTGGTCGGCAGCGACAACGACTACAGCGTCACCCAGACCGGCGCCGGCGAGCAGTTCGAAGTCTGCGTCGATCGCATCGGTGGCAGCCGCACCCAGGTGCCGCTGGACGCCGCCTGCCCGGCCGGCACTGCGCGCATCCCGGGCACGCTGATCGCGTTCGCGGTGGATTTCCGTCGCTGATTCACGCCGGAGGCGCCGAGGAGCAAATCCCCCGGCGCCGCCGGATCTGCGCGTCCCATCGTTGCGCAGGCGCCAGCCCCCTTTTCCAAAGGGGGCCAATCGACGCACCTTCGCGAATCGGCATAAGCCAGGGCCAGCGATCTCTCAGCTCGCCGTACAACGCCTATCCGATTCCCTATTCCCTATTCCCGATTCGCGCTACAACCAATCCCTACTTCACATACTTCCAGTTCCGCACCTTGCCCTCGGCCATCCACTCCACCGCCTGCGCCAGGCGGGATTGGCGGGTGGCCTCGCGCTTGGCCTCTTCGATCCATTCCACGTACTCGCGCTGCTGGCTCGGCGGAAAGGCTTCGTAGGTGGCGCGGGCCTTGGCGTTCTTGCCCAGGGCCGCGGCGAGGTCGTCGGGGGTCCGCACCGGCGGCTTGGGCTGCGCGGTCTTGGTCGTCGGCCGGGTCGCGCCGGATTCGATCAGCGCCATCGCCTGCTTGACCAGACGGGCGAGCTCGCGCTTGCCGGGCAGGTCGGCGACCCGGGTCAGACGGCCGAACTGGCCCATCGCGTCGCTGTCGCCGGCCTGTTCGGCACCGACCACCTGCGCGCCGTGCCAGAAGCCGAAGCTCGCGTGCTGCTTGAACGCGGCCATGCCGCACAGGATCTTGCCGCGGTAGACGAAGCTGGGCATGCCCCATTTCAAGGTCTCTTCGACCTCGGGACAGGTTGCACGCACGACCGTGCGCAAGTGTTCGAGGATCGGCTGCGCGAAAGGCGCGGCCTGGGCGATATAGGCGTCGATGCGCGGGTCGGCGGCGGCCATGGCAAGCCCTCGGCGGTGACGGCCTCATTCTGCGCCGGCCTTATGCCCGGCAGCCAGCGCCGCCATCCAGGCGCCGGATCGTGCCCTGCCCGGCTTTCGGGGTAGGAGCGGCGCCCCGCGGGGTTTCCTTCGGTCACAAGCCGCGACTGCGTTGTTCCGGTCTCGCGCCGCGACCACGGCCGACTCGGCCGACGCACCGGCGCCGACCGACGAACTCCGCCGAGACAGGGTCGGGCCACGGCGACGCCAGCCGTGCCTATCCGCGCAGTGGCCACTGCCCCAGAACGGTATAGGCATTGCGCGATCCCAGTTGGCTGTGGATCAACGCGAACTCGCTCACCGGCCAGTCGATGGCTTCGATCGCGATCGGCGGATGCAACGCCGCGGCGGCGTCGCGGACCACGGTGACGTGCGGCACCAGCTGCGATCCGGATTCGACGCGCAGGCCCTGCTTGGCCAGGGCCACGCCCAGGCGCTGCCACAGATGCTGCAGGCCGTCCGGCATCCGCTCGCAGCCCAGCCACCACGGAATCGAGCGGTTGCGGAAGCTGCCGGCACGGTCCAGGCGCAGCGCGAAGGCCGGCGTGTCGACGGTCGCCGCCGCGGCGCGTGCGGCGTCGGCACGCTCGCTCTGGAACTGGTGAGCGTCGCCGAGGAACTGCAGGGTCAGGTGGTAACGGTGCGCGCCGATCGCGCGGCCGCCGCTGCGCTGTTCCTGCTGCAGCCGCGCCGCCGCGGCGGCGATGCGCTCGCGGGTGGCCGCATCGGGCAGCAGGGCGAAGAACAGCCGATGGACATCGGCGGGCGCGGCCGGAGCCGCGCCGAACAAAGAGTCTTGATGCATGCCGCCAGTGTAACGCCGGCCGTTGCGGCAGCCGGCATGCGGTCCGCACTCGATCCGCGCGCCGGCGGCGCTCAGCGCGCCGGCGCGGCTTGCGGGGAGGCGGTCGCCTGGGCCGGATCCGGCGCCTTCGCCGCGCCGGCGTCGGCGGCTTCGCGCCGGCGGGTGTCCTCGGCCAACACTTCGGCCGCGGCGCGGCGCACCGCGGCGGGATCGGCGGTGCGCAGATCGGCGTCCGCCGCCAGGCCCATCCGCACCGCGACATCGGCCACCACGCGCTTGTTCGAATACGGGTGCGGGTGATCGGGGTTGTCGTCGCGGCTGCGATAGAACTTGCCCAGCAGGACGTCGCGGGTCTGGTCGGCCTGCGCCAGTTCGACCAGCTTGGCCCGGTACTCCAGCTGCCAGGACGGCATGTCCGGCCAACGCAGCTGATCGGCGTAGTGCTGCGATTCGTGGCCGAGCAAGCTCACCCGGTAGTCCTCGCCCTGCAGATCGCCGTAGTTGGAACGCACCGCGAACACGCCTTCGGCGTTGGCCCAGCCGCCGGCGCCGCCGGTGCCGCAATTGCCGTAGTGGATCCAGCCGCGGCTGATCCAGTCGTCCATCAGGAACACCCGCACCGGCTGCCGCACGTCGCCCGGCAGGTCGACCACGTAGTCGCGCTGCTCCTGGCCCCGCCATAGCAGCAGGTCGTACAGCGGCGGCGTGCGGCCGAGCTGCGCGTGCAGGCCGCGCTTGCCCAGTTCGGCGTCGATGCGCTCGTTCAAGGCGTCGAACGCGTCCTCGCCCTCCGCCGGCGGCGCTTCGCCGAGCAGGCCGGCCAATTCGGCCCGGAGTTGCTTCTCGGCCGCGGGCCGAGCGGCGACGTCGCGCAGCGAACGCCACCAATAGCGCTGATAGCTGGCCAGCAGCGCGCGCACCATCGGATCGTCGAGGCCGCCGGCCGGCTCGACCGACGCCGGCGCGCTGCTGCGATCGTGGCGTTCGAGCATGCAGCCGCGGAATGCGGCGTCCTTGGCGCTGAACTGCTCCAAGGGCGCGGCCTTCAACGCCGCCAGCGCGGAAGGCATGTCGGCGCGCAGCGTGTCGCCCTTGGCCTGATTCACCGCCTGCGCGGCCTGCGGACCGCTGTCGGCGGGCGTAGCGGCGGCGGCAGCGGCAACGGCTGCGCCGGCGGTCGTCGCCGCCAGGCCCAGCGCGCACAGGGTGGACAGCAGGGTCGGTTTCATCGTCGGACTCCGGTTGCGCCGCGGCGCGTTGGGGCCATTAGGCCGCCTGCGCCAGGACCGGGTCTTGTACGCACTTGATCTGCCGGCGCAGCAGCGCCGGGGTGCAGCCGGCGTGGGCGACCACGATCCGGTGCAGATGGCTCTGGTCGGCGAAGCCCGCGGTCGCGGCGACTTGGGCCAGCGGCAGGTCGGTGGCCAGCAGCTGCAGCGCGCGACGCCAGCGCAATTCGCGGCGCAGCGCGCGCGGCGACATGCCGTAGCTGCGGCTCAACGCGCGGCTGGCGTGCTCGGCCGAGACCCCGAGCCGGCCGGCGAGCGCGCCGATCTCGTCTTCGCTGTCGGCCATGCCGCGCAGCAGTTCGCCCTGCCAGTCCGGCAGCGCCAACGCCGCCTGCGGTACGGCGCAGGCCAGCAGTTCGGGCAGGCGCTGCGGGCAGCGCGCGAACACCTCCAGTGCGTCCTTGAGATCGTGCACCCGCCAGGCGCTGGCGCCCAGGGCGATCGTGGCCGTGTCCGGCCGGCGCATGCCCTGCCGATCGCTCCCCCGCCGGCCGGGTCCGGACGAGGCGAGACGCGCAAGATCAAGACCGGATACCCCCAAACCCGGCAGATCCAGATTGATCGCCTGCGCACCGAGCCGGCCGAAACGGTCGCCATGGGCGTGATAGGCCGGATGCAGCACCAGCGTGCCGGGCGTGCACGGCAGCGGGCCGTCGACGCTGGACTCGGTGTAATCGCCGTCCAGCACCAACGCGGCGTAGGCGTGCCGGTGGCGGTGCGTCGCCAGGCTGGCGCCGCGCTCGTGACGGGTGCGGTAGGCGGCCGCGGAGCTCATCGCTGCGGATCGGGCGGGACGGCGCCATGGCCGGCCTCGTCGTCGGCCTTCGCGCGGGCCGGGCTGGCCGTCGAACGCCGCAGGTAGTCGCCCAGCCCGCGCAGTTGCAGGCCCTGCACCTGATCGACCACGGCGACGAACTTGCTCAGATCGTCCGGGGTGTAGCCGCCGGCGCGGTAGGTCATGACGATGCGGGTGCCGCCGTCGGCGGTCGCGGACAGCTTGAACTCCAGCGCGCCGTGCAGGCCCATGCCCTGCAGCGGGCCGAGCCCGCCGAGCAGGCGCAGGGTCTTGCCCGGGTCGACGAAGCTCACCGTCATGTGCAGGGCCTGACGCCGGCCGTCCCGACCGATCTCGCAGAAACAGCCGCCGGCGCGCGGCTGCAGCGACAGGCGCGAATCCTGGCCCCACCAGGTGTGGTCTTTCGGCCACCAACGGTCGATGTCCTCGACCAGGGCGGTCCACGCCGCGTCGGGCGCGACCACTACCGTCTGCTCGTTCTCGACCGTGAACCCGTTCGCCGCCGCGTCCTTGACCGCGGCCGCGGCCGGGCCGCCGCCCAGGCCCAGGGCGAGCGCCATCGCCGCCACCGCTCGTGTGCCGATCCGCCGCATCGCCGCTCTCCCTCGCCGGCGACCGCCGGCGTTCGTTGCGCCGATTAGGAACCTGCGCCGGAGACCGGCGCAAGCGACGGAAGTCGGGGGTGGCGCGGCGCGCTCAGCCTTCCAGTTCGGCCCAGCGCGCGTAGGCGTGGTCGAGCTCGGCCTGGGTCTGGGCCAGGCTGGCGTTGTGGGCGTTGATCGCGGCGCTGTCGCGCTGGTAGAACGCGGCCTCGTTCATCTGCGCGGTGAGCTGGGCCAGGCGGGTTTCCAGTTCCTCGATCCGCAGCGGCAACTGCTCCAGCTCGCGCGCGTCCTTGTAGCTGAGCTTGCGCTTGCTCGCCGCCGGCGCCGCGGCCGCAGCCGTCGCTTCGACCTTGGCGGCGGCCGGTTTCGCGCCCACCGCGGCCTGCGCGGACGGCTGCGCGCGCTGGCGCAGCCAGTCGCTGTAGCCGCCGACGTACTCGCCGACCCGGCCCTCGCCTTCCATGACCAGGGTCGAGGTGACCACGTTGTCGAGGAAATCGCGGTCGTGGCTGACCAGCAGCAAGGTGCCGGGGTAGTCGCCGAGCAGCTCTTCCAGCAGTTCCAGGGTCTCGACGTCGAGGTCGTTGGTCGGTTCGTCCATCACCAGCAGGTTGGACGGCTGGGCGAACAGCTTGGCCAGCAGCAGGCGGTTGCGCTCGCCGCCGGACAAACGGGTGATCGGCGCGCGCGCGCGTTCCGGAGTGAACAGGAAATCCTGCAGGTAGCCGATCACGTGCTTGCTCTTGCCGCCGACCTCGACGTACTCGCGGCCCTCGGCGACGTTCTCGATCGCGTTCCAGTCTTCGCGCAGGGTCGCGCGGTACTGGTCGAAATAGGCGATCTGCAGCTTGCTGCCCTCGCGCACCTCGCCCGTGCCGGGGCTCAGGTCGCCGAGCAGGATCTTCAGCAAGGTGGTCTTGCCGCTGCCGTTGGGGCCGATCAGGCCGATCCGGTCGCCGCGGAACACCGTGGTCGAGAAGTCGCTCAGCATCGGCTGGCCGCCGTAGCCGAAGTTCACGTCCTTGGCTTCGATCACCTTGCGTCCGGAGGCTTCGGACTGGGCGAACTCCATGCGCACGTTGCCGACCGCATCGCGGCGCGCGGCGCGCTCGTTGCGCATCGCCTTGAGCCGGCGCACCCGGCCTTCGTCGCGGGTGCGGCGGGCCTTGATGCCCTGGCGGATCCAGACTTCTTCCTGGGCCAGCAGCTTGTCGAAACGCGCGTTCTCCTGCGCCTCGGCGTTGAGCCGTTCCTCGCGCCGGCGCAGGTAATTGTCCCAATCGCCCGGCCAGCTGGTGACCTGGCCGCGGTCGATCTCGACGATCCGGGTCGCCAGCGCGCGCAGGAAGCGGCGGTCGTGGGTAACGAACAGCAAGGCGCCCTGCCAGGACTTGAGGAACTGCTCCAGCCAGTCGATCGCCTCGATGTCGAGGTGGTTGGTCGGCTCGTCCAGCAGCAACAAGTCCGGCGCCGAGACCAGGGCGCGCGCCAGCAGCACGCGCCGCTTCATGCCGCCGGACAGGCCGGTGAACGCCGCCTCGCCGTCCAGGCCGAGCCGGGTCAGGGTTTCGGTCACCCGCTGGTCCAGGGCCCAGCCCTGGGCGTCCTCGATCTTGGCCTGGACCTTGGCCACCGCGTCGGCGTCGTAGACCTCGGCATGGCTGAGATGGTGGTACTCGGCCAGCCAGGCGCCGAGTTCGCCGAGGCCGTCGGCGACCACGTCGAACACGCTGCCGGTCGCGCCGGCCGGCACTTCCTGCTCCAGCCGCGCCACCCGCGCGCCGTTCTCGCGCCGCACCTCGCCGTCGTCGGGCTGCAGTTCGCCGGCCAGCAGCTTCATCAGCGTGGACTTGCCGGCGCCGTTGCGGCCGATCAGGGCGATGCGTTCGCCGGGTTCGATGGCCAACTCGACGTTTTCGAGCAGGAGCGGGCCGCCGACGCTGTAGTCGACGTTCTGGACGGTAATCAGGGGCATCCGTCCATTCTACCGGGCGCGGCGCCCGCGGCGGCGTCCCGGCCCGCACGCGCCGCCGGCCGGGCGCATACTCGGCGCAGGCGCTCGGCATCCGCCGCACCGCGCCGCCACCGAGGGAGGATCCGCGATGAGCAAGGGCATGGACCGCAAGAAAGAGACCAAGAAGAAGCCGGCCAAGACCATGAAGGAAAAGCGCGCCGAGAAGAACGAGAAGAAGGCCGCCAAGCCCTTCGCACCGGCTTGAAGGCGCGGCTTGCAGGGGCCTGCCTGCGTGCCGATCTGGACCAGTTGGGTCTGAACCAGTTCGATCCGAACCAGTTGGGTCTGAACATGTCGGCGTGAACATGCCGGTCTGAACATGCCGGTACGAACCAGGCCGGTCTGAACCAGACCGGTCTTTACATCCCGGTTGGAGCACCCCGGTCGGAGCCTCCCGACTCGAACCGGGCCGGCGCGCTCAGGTCCGCGCCAGCAGCGGGAAACGGTGCGCGGGCAGCGCCTCGAGGTCGAGCCCGCGCACGAACAGGTGGGCGTCCTCCTCGATCGCCGTCGCCGCAGCCTGCGCCCAACCGCGCGGCGGGCCGAAGCCGAAGCTCACGGTGTGCACCGGCGCGTCGATCAATCGAGGCAAGGCCGCGGCCAGGTCGAAGCGGTCCGGAGCGGCTGCGAACACGTCCTCGATCGTCAACACCCCGTCTTCGGCCTGGGCGAACACCAGGGTGTCGCGATCGAGCCGGCGCAAAGGCGCGGCGTAGCCGTTGGCGGCGTACCAGGTCGCGATGCGGCCGTAGTCGCGGGCGGCGAAGGTCCCGGCCGACGGCGCCGCAACCGCCGCCAGACGCAGGAATTCGGCCCGGTCCGCCGGCTCGGCCAGGTCCAGCCGAGGTGCCGGTTCGGCGCCGGGACGCAGCTCGGCCCGGGTTTCGAACCGCCATTGCGGCGCCGCCGCGAAGCCGAAGCGCGGGTAGAACTCCGCCACCGTCGGATTGGCGAACAACAGCACCGGGGCGCTGCCGCAGGCTGCCAGCGCCGCTTGCATCGCGCGCCGCGCCATTCCCTGCCCGCGGTAACCCGGCAGGCAGCCGACCGCGCCGAGCTGGAAGCCCTCGACTTCCTCGCCCTCGACCCACAGACGCATGCGCGAGACCGCCGCATTGGCGACCACGCGCTCGCCGTCGAACAGGCAGAACGCGCGATAGCTCTCGCTCCACTGCCCCCATTCGCACCAGCGGCGGAAATCGGCCTGGGTGAAGACCCGGGCGACGTAGTCGCAATAGGCCGGATGCAAGGCCGTGTCGGCAGGCCCGAGAACGCGCAGATGGATGGCGGCAGTCATCCGCCGATTTTGCGCGAACCCAGGTCCGAAAAACGTCGTCCTGGCTGTGCCGGATGCGCGTTTTCGTCGCCGGGCACGCGGCGGCGGCTCCCTGTAGGAGCGGCGTAAGCCGCGACAATCGAAGCGGTGTACGCCAGTGCTGCCGTCGAAGCCCGGACATTCGACAGCTCGTCGGTCGACAGCGCCGATCCTCTCCATCTTCGGCCCGATCGCTTGCGCATACCGCTGCAGCGGTCGCGGCTCATGACCGGAGGAAATCCCCGTGGGACGCCGCTCCTACAGAAACCGGGTCAGGAACTGCACGACAGCATCGAACAGCCGGCGCGGTCGCGCGCCCAGTCCGGACGCTTGGCCGCAAACGCCTCGCGTCCGGGCTGGTCCTGGTACGGCCGCCGCATCACCTCCAGCAGCTCGTGCACGCCGTCCAGGTCGCCCTGCTCGGCGCGGTCGATCGCCTGCTGGGCCAGATAATTGCGCAGCACGTAGCGCGGATTGGCCGCGTGCATGCGCGCGCGCCGGTGCGCGGCGGGCAAGGCATCGGCGCGGGACCGGCTGGCGTAGTCGGCCAGCCAGGCCTGCAAGGCCGGCGCGCCGGCGGCGGCCTTGTCGGCGTCGTAGGCGGCATCGGCCAACGGCGCCGGATCGGGCACTTCGGCCTGGATATCGACCTCGGCCAGGGCGCGGAAGAAGATCGTCATGTCGATCTCGTGCGCCTGCAGCCACTCGCGCAGGCGCTGCATGCGCTCGATGTCGCCGTCCGCGCACTCGCGCAGGCCCAGCTTGGCGGCGATCGCCTCGGCCTCGACTGCGTTGTAGGTGTCGACGTAACGGCGCAGGCCGTCCTGCAGCGTCTCGACCGGGATCAGCAAGGACAAGGCCCCGGCCAGCCGGCTCAGGTTCCAGTACGCCACCTGCGGTTGCTGGCCGTAACGGTAACGGCCGCGGCCGGCATCGGTGGTGTTCGGGGTCCAGTCCGGATCGTAGGCGTCGATCCAGCCATAGGGGCCGTAGTCGATGGTCAGGCCCAGCACCGAGAGATTGTCGGTGTTCATCACCCCGTGCACGAAGCCGACCCGCATCCAATGCGCCATCAACACCGCGGTGCGCTCGCAGACTTCGCCGAACCAGGCCGCATAGCGCGCCTGGTCGTCGCCCTGCAGGTGAGGAAAATCGCGGCGGATGCAAAAGTCCAGCAGTTGCTTCAGCAACCCGGTCTCGCCGCGCGAGGCCGGCAATTCGAAATTGCCGAAGCGGATGAACGAAGGCGCGACCCGGCACACGATCGCGCCCGGCTCGGCCTGCGGATGGCCGTCGTAGAACATGTCGCGCACCACCGCCTCGCCGGTGCCGACCAGGCTCAGCGCGCGCGTGGTCGGCACGCCCAGGTGATGCATGGCCTCGCTGCACAGGAACTCGCGGATCGACGAGCGCAACACCGCGCGGCCATCGGCGCTGCGCGAGTACGGGGTCGGCCCGGCGCCCTTGAGCTGCAGCTCCCAACGCTCGCCGGACGCGGTGACCGCCTCGCCGAGGCCGATCGCGCGGCCGTCGCCGAGCTGGCCGGCCCAATGGCCGAACTGATGGCCGCCGTAGTTGGCCGCGTAGGGTTCCATTCCGGGCAGCAAGGCGTTGCCGGCGAACACCGCGGCGAACTCGGGGCTGGCCAGGTCGTCGGCGGAAAAGCCCAGCGTCGCCGCCATTTCGGCCGAATGCGCCAGCAGCCGCGGCGCCGCGACCGGGGTCGGCGACACCCGCGAATACGCCGCGCCATAAACCTGGCGCACCCCGGGTGCTTGCTCGGGGTCGCCGGGCAATTCGCGGACGAAGGCATTGTCGAAGCGCAGCGCGAGCATGGCGGAACCGGTCTGGGATGAGCCTTCAAGATGGGTGTCGGCCGGCGCGAATCCAAGCCGCGCGGCGGCTTGCCCGGCTCGGCGGCGAACTCAACTCAGCAGCGAATACGGCCCGCCCTGCTCCAGCGCCCGCTGATAGGCCGGCCGGGCCCGGATGCGTTCGACGAAGGCCTGCATGTTCGGCCGTTCGCCGCCGGCGCGGGCGGCCGCGGCTTCGACCGGAAAGCTCATCTGGATGTCGGCGGCGGTAAAGCGCTCGCCGGCGAACCACGCATGCCGGCCCAGTTCGCTTTCGATATAGCCCAGGTGCAGCGCCAGTTGCGGCCCGACGAAGGCCGACATCGCCTTGTCGGCGATGCCGCGCGCGACCGGCTTGGCAAAGAACGGCATCGGCGCCGACTTCAACCGCGCGAATACCAGGCTCAGCAACAACGGCGGCATCGCCGAACCCTCGGCGTAATGCATCCAGTAGCGGTAGCGGCGGCGCTCATCGCCGTCCAGCGGCTGCAACGGCGGCGAGATCCGGTGCTCGCGGTCGTAGCGCTCGCACAAGGTCTCGATGATCGCCGCCGACTCGGCCAGCACCTGCCCGTCCAGCTCCACCACCGGCGACTTGCCCAGCGGATGCACCGCCCGCAGCTCGGCCGGCGCCAACAGGGTCTTGGGATCGCGCTGGTAGCGCACGACCTGGTACGGCAGCTCCAGTTCCTCCAGCAGCCACAGCACGCGCTGGGAACGGGAATTGTTGAGGTGGTGGACCTTGATCATGGCCGTCGCGCTGGGAAGGGTGCGGGCATGGTAAGGCAGCCCGGAGCCGGCACGCCGGGACGATCCGCGGCAAACTGTGCGTCCGCTTTTCGACCCGCACGCTTCGATCCGCACGCCATGACCGCTCCTACTTCGCCGCAGATCTGGGTCGACGCCGACGCCTGCCCCGGCCCGATCAAGGAGATCCTGTTCCGCGCTGCGGACCGGGCCCGGATCCCGCTGACCCTGGTCGCCAACCAATGGCTGCGCACCCCGCCTTCGCCGTACATCCGCGCGATCCAGGTTCCGGGCGGGCTGGACGTGGCCGACAACGAGATCGTGCAGCGCCTGGGCGCCGGCGACCTGGTGGTGACCCAGGACATTCCGCTGGCCTCGCTGGCGTTGGAGAAAGGCGCGGTGGCCTTGAACCCGCGCGGCGATCTGTACACCCGCGACAACATCGCCGAACGCCTGTCGGTGCGCAATTTCATGGAAGAGCTGCGCGGCGCCGGGATCCAGACCGGCGGCCCGGCCGCGTTCCATGCCCGCGACCGCCAGGCCTTCGCCGCGCAACTGGACCGCTGGCTGGCGCGGCGTCCGCGCTGAGCGGACTCAGGCCGCGCGGGCGATGCGCGCGCTGGCCGCCACCGCGACCAGGCCCAGGCCGAGCAGGCCGAACGCCAGCGGCAGGCTGCTGATGCGGGCGATCGCGCCGATCGCCGCCGGGCCGGCGAGGATGCCGGCGTAGCCCAGGGTACTGATCGCCGAGATCGCCGCGGCCGCCGGCATCGCGCGCTGCTGGCCGGCGGCGCTGAACAGGATCGGCACGATGTTCGAGCAGCCCAGGCCGACCAGGACGAAACCCAGCAGGGTCGCGAGCGGCGACGGCAGCGCGGCGGCGAGCAGGAAGCCGGCCGCGGCGCAGGCGCCGCCGATGGCCTGCACCCGGCGCGGGCCGAAACGCTGGACGATGCGGTCGCCGTTGAAGCGGCCGACGGTCATCGCCAGGGCGAACGCCGCATAGCCGATGCCGGCGGCGCTGGATTCGACCCCACGCGCGGAGACCAGCAACAGCGCGCTCCAGTCCAGCATCGCGCCTTCGGCCAGGAACACCACGAAGCACAGCGCGCCGATCAGCACTACCGCGCCGCGCGGCAGCACGAACATCGAGCCGCCGCTCTCCTCGCCGTAGCGCAGCAATCCCTGGCTGCCGGCCAGCAGCAGGATGGCCAGCGCGACCGCGGCCGCCAGCGCCGCGGTCGGCGGCGCCGCCTGCAGCCACAACAAGCCGCCGACCAGGCCGGCACCGGCGATGCCGCCGACGCTGAAGAAGCCATGGAAACCGGACATCAGCGCACGGCCGCTGGCTTTCTCGACGATCACCGCCTGGATGTTGATCGCCACGTCGATGGTGCCGATCGCCGCACCGAAGCCGAACAGGGCCAGGGCCAGGCTCGGCACCGTCGCGCAATAGGCCAGCAGCGGCAGGCAGGCGCAGACCGCGGCGCCGGCGAGCAGGATCAGCTTGCGGCAGCCGTAGCGCGCGGCCAGCGCGCCGGTCAGCGGCATCGCCACGATCGAACCGGCGCCGAGCGCGAGCAGCAGCAGGCCCAGGGTGCCTTCGTCGACGCCGGTGCGCGCCTTGGCGTAGGGCACCAGCGGCGCCCAGGCCGCCATCGCCACGCCGGCGACGAAGAAGGCGATGCGGGTCGACAGGCGTTCGCGCGCGCCGATCGTGGAGGAAGACGCTGCGGGCGCCGATGCGGCATCGGTCGCTGCGGGTGCGGCGGCCCGCTCTTGCGCGGAGTGTTTCTGTGCGGAGTCTGCCTGCGCGGAGCGTTCAAGCGCGGCGTCGTTGCGCGCGGCGGACGAGGCGGAGATTTCGTTCGGGTCGAGCGGATTCATGGGCAGTCCCGGTTCGTCGGCGGCCACGGGCCGCGTAAGCGCCTGGCGGCGGATGCGATAGGCATCGGCGCCGAGGCTGTGGCTCATCGGCTAGGCGCGGCGCGCAGCACGCGCACGCCGCGGCGGGCGAAGGCCTCGGCCTGGGCCGCGTCGCCGCCGTGTTCGACCGCCAGTGCATGCAGTGCGTCGGCGGCCAGCACCGGGTAGCGCGCGGCGGTGCCGAGCTTGTCGTCGGTGACCGCCGCCACCACCGCGCGGCTGGCCGCGGCGACCGCCTGCTTGAACTGCGCATCCTCGTAGTCCAGCGCGCTCACCCCGGCGTCGCCGTCGGCGCCGCACACGCCGAGGAAGTACAGGTCGCTGCGCAGCGCCTCGGCGTCGCGGGTGGCGGCGCGGCCGAGGCTGGCGCCGATGCGCGGGTCGACCCGGCCGCCGATCACGATCAGCTGCAGATCCTCGCGCTCGGCCAGGCGCGCGGCGATCGCCGGCGCATTGGTGGCCACGGTCAGGCGGTAGTCGGCCGGCAAGGCCTCGGCGATGGCCAGATTGGTCGAGCCGGCATCCAGGAACAGCAACTGGCCGGGTTCGATCAGGGCGATCGCGGCCCGCGCCAGGGCCGCCTTGCGCGCCGGCTCCAGGCCGCGGCGCCGGGCCAGCGGCCCGTGGTCGGGCGACAGCGGCAAGGCGCCGCCGTAGACGCGCTGGCACATCCCGGCCGCCGCCATCTCGCGCAGGTCGCGGCGGATGGTGTCGTGGGAGACCTCGAGTTCGCGCGCCAGATCGACCGCGAGCACCCGGCCCTGAGCCAGCAGGCGTTCCAGGATCAGGCCTTGGCGCTGCTGCGGGAGCAGTTCTTCGGCGGACATGGGGGAATCCTTATTCATGCACGATTGATAATAATTGTGCACAAACGTGCAAACCATGCAAGCACCGCCGACCGGAAAGCCCGAGCCGCGCCGAAACCGACCGCGAACCGGCCGATCCGGCACAACCGGCCCCACGACGCGGCGAAACAGCGCCCAGACCGGCCTACCGCACGTCGCCCGGCGCGCGGCCGAGCCGAAGCTCCACCCGCATACAGGTAAACTGGTCGGTCTCCCGACCGGCCTCGCCGGCGCTGCTAGAGCCTCGACATGAGCGCCGACACGCCCAATACCGCTCCCGAAACCCCCAAGTTCACCGACCTCGCCCTGCCCGAGCCGCTGCTGCACGCGCTGGCGGACGTCGGCTACGAATCGCCCTCGCCGATCCAGGCCGCGACCATTCCGCCGCTGCTGGAAGGCCGCGACGTGCTCGGCCAGGCCCAGACCGGCACCGGCAAGACCGCCGCGTTCGCGCTGCCGATCCTGGCCGCGATCGACCCGGCCCAGGCCCGCCCGCAGGCGCTGGTGCTGGCGCCGACCCGCGAACTGGCGATCCAGGTCGCCGAGGCGTTCCAGAAGTACGCCACCCACCTGCCCGGCTTCCACGTGCTGCCGATCTACGGCGGCCAGAGCTATTACCCGCAGTTGCAGGCGCTCAAGCGCGGCGTGCAGGTCGTGGTCGGCACCCCCGGCCGGGTCATCGACCATCTCGAGCGCGGCTCGCTGGACCTGTCGCAGCTGCGCTGCCTGGTCCTGGACGAAGCCGACGAAATGCTGCGCATGGGCTTCATCGACGACGTCGAGGCGGTGCTGAAGAAGACCCCGGAAACGCGCCAGGTGGCGCTGTTCTCGGCGACCATGCCGCCGCAGATCAAGCGCATCGCCCAGACCTACCTGAAGGAACCGGTCGAGGTCGCGATCAAGGCCAAGACCACCACCTCGGCCAACATCCGCCAACGTTACTGGTCGGTCAGCGGCGTGCACAAGCTGGACGCGCTGACCCGGATCCTGGAGGCCGAAACCTTCGACGCGATGATCGTGTTCTCGCGCACCAAGCTCGGCACCGAAGAACTGGCCGAGAAGCTGTCGGCGCGCGGCATCTCGGCCGCGGCGATCAACGGCGACGTGCAGCAGGCGCAGCGCGAGAAGACCATCCAGAACCTCAAGGACGGCAAGATCGACGTCCTGGTCGCCACCGACGTGGCCGCGCGCGGCCTGGACGTGGAGCGGATCAGCCACGTGCTGAACTACGACATTCCCTACGACACCGAGAGCTACGTCCACCGCATCGGCCGCACCGGCCGCGCCGGACGCAAGGGCGAGGCGATCTTGTTCGTGACCCCGCGCGAGCGCGGCATGCTGCGCGCGATCGAGCGCGCCACCCGTCAGCCGATCGAGCCGATGGAACTGCCCAGCGTGGAGACGGTCAACGAGCAGCGCGTCTCGCGCTTCCTCGGCCGGATCAGCGAGGCGCTGGAAAGCGAAGAGCTGGGGCTGTTCCGCGACCTGGTCGAGCGCTACGAGCGCGAGAAGAACGTGCCCGCGGTGGAGATCGCCGCGGCCCTGGCCAAGCTGGTCCAGGGCGAGAACCCGCTGCTGCTGGCGCCGCCGGCGGCGCAGCCGCGCTACGCCGAACGCGAGGGACCGCGCGAACACCGCGGCCAGGCCACGCGCAAGTTCATCGAGCGCGACAACGCCTCCAACTCCGGCGCCCATCGCCGCGACAAGTTCGAGCGCCCGGCGCGCGACGAGGCCCGCCCGGCCCGCCGCGACGACGAGCGCGGCGCGCACCGCCACGAACAGCGCCAGTACACCCCGCCGATGCCGGGCGCCGCGTCCGAGCGCCCGCTCAACGCCGCCGAATCGATGTTCGACGACGAGGCGCCGGCGCCGCGCCCCGAGCGCGCGCACGAGCGCAGCCACGAGCGCGCGCCGCGCGAGGCCGAGGTCGGCATGGAGACCTTCCGGATCGAAGTCGGCCACGCCCACGGCGTGCAGCCCGGCAACATCGTCGGCGCGATCGCCAACGAGGCCGACCTGGAAAGCCGCTACATCGGCCGGATCGACATCCGCGACGAATACACCCTGGTCGACCTGCCCGAAGGCATGCCGCGCGAGCTGATGGAGCACCTGAAGAAGGTGCGCGTCGCCGGCCAGCCGCTGCGGATCCAGCGCGCCGGCCCGGGCGATGCCGAAGGCGGCCGCGGCCACGGCCGTCCGGGCGCGTTCCGCCCGCACGGCGCGCGCCCCGGCGGCCCCAAGCCGCACGGCGCCGGTCCGCGCAAGCCGTTCAAGCCGCGCGGCCCGCGCTGACCGCCGCGCCTTGCGGCCGCGACCCAGCCTCCCGAGGTCATGCCCGCGCATGCGGGCATCCAGGGATTCATCCGGCACGACGCTGAAGTCTCTGGATCCCCGCCTTCGCGGGGATGACGGACTGGAGTGGCTGGCACAACGTCTGTCCGGCCCTGGTCCGCGCCGGCCCGCCGTCGCACCGAGTCTGGCGGCGAGGCCTTGGCTCTGCGCTGCGGCAACCGGCGGGATGCGGGAACCTCGACCGAAACCGTCAGACCCCGTGCCCCAAACCAGAAGTCATAAGCCCGGCGCCCCACAGCGCGCGCCGCGTTTGGCATAGTCGCAGGCGTAAGCCGCAACGCCGCCGCTCATGTCCCGCATCCTGGTCTTCCAACACGTCGCCGCCGAGCCCCTGGGCACGCTCGACCCGCTGATCCGCCGGCGCGGCCACCGCATCCGCTTCGCCAATTTCGACCGCCACCCCGAGGCCCAGCCCAACGTCGACCGCTATCGCGGCCTGATCGTGCTCGGCGGGCCGATGAACGTCGAAGACCAGGCCGCGCGTCCGCACCTGCGCACCGAACTGCTGGCGATCGAACGCATGCTCGAACAGGGCAAGCCGGTGCTCGGCATCTGCCTGGGCGCGCAGTTGCTGGCGCACGTGCTCGGCGCGCCGGTGCGCAAGCATCACCGGCCGGAGATCGGCTGGTACCCGATGCAGACCACCGCCGCCGGCGCCGCCGACCCGGTGCTGGCGCCGCTGGCCGGCGTCGCGCCGGTGTTCCAGTGGCACCGCTACAGCTTCGAGATTCCCGACGGCGCGCATCATCTGGCCCGCACCGACAGCTGCGAGCAACAGGCCTTCCGCTGGGGCGACAACGCCTACGGCTTCCAGTTCCATCTGGAAATGGACGTGCCGCTGATCGAGCGCTGGCTGGCCAACCCGGCCTATCGCGAGGAACTGGCCGAACTCGGCCACGACACCAACGAGGGCGCGATCCGCGCCCGCACCGTCGAGCACATCCACGGCATGCAGGCGCGCGCCGACGCGGTGTTCAACAACTTCCTCGACCTGATCGGCCGCCCGCAGCGGCGCTACACCCTGCCCTCGCGCGAGTGGGTGTGAGCGCGAAATCCTAGGGAGTAGGTGCGGCGCCCCACGGGGATTTCCTGCGGTCACAAGCCGCGACCGAGACACCGCGCCGACGACGCCAACGCAGATAAGGCTCGACCGCGCAGCCACCGGGCTGCCTGTTTCGATCTTCGATGCGATTACGAAGGCCTTGCTGGTTCTGCGCGTCCCTTGGTCGCGGCTCGCGCCGCTCCTACCCCAGGACATCGTCGGTTGCGGCGCGGGACCGAGGCGGCGCGGTCGCGGCTCATGACCGAAGGGAACCCCCGTGGGCGCCGCTCCTACCCAAAGGACAGGCCTACAGGCTCAGGCCGCTGTCGTAGCGGCGCTCGCGACCGTCCAGCGGGTCGACGAATTCCAGCGAGCGCGCCAGCAGCTTCAGCGGCCGGGCGTAGTCGTCCGGCGCCTGCGCCGCGAGCGGATAGAAACGGTCGCCCAGGATCGGCGCGCCCAGCGCGGCCAGGTGCAGGCGCAGCTGGTGCTTGCGGCCCGTCAGCGGTTCCAAGGCGTAGCGCCAGACCGATTCGCCGCGTTCGAGCACGTCGATCCGGGTCTCGCTGTTGGCTTCGCCCTGCGCCTCGCGCATCAGGAAGAACGGCTCGCCGGCGACGATGCGCGAGCGCCGCAGCAGCGGAAACGCGCAGTGCGGCAGCGGCGGCGCCAGCGCCTCGTAGCGCTTGCGGATGTGCCGCTCGCGGAACAGCGCCTGATAGGCGTCGCGGCTGGCCGGATCGCGCGAGAACAGCACCAGGCCCGCGGTGCCGGCGTCGAGCCGGTGCAGCGGCGCCAAGTCGGGTTCGCCGTAGCGCCGCTGCAGCCGTCCGAGCAAGGTCTCGGCGACGAAGCGGCCGGCCGGGGCCACCGCCAGGAAATGCGGCTTGTCGACCACCAGCAAATGCGCGTCGGCATGCACGATCCGTTCCTGGAACGGAATCCGCGCCTCTTCGGCGACTTCGCGGAAGTAGCGGATCTCCATGCCGACCCGGTACGGCGCGTCGGCGGCCAGCGCCCGCCCCTGCGCGTCGAGCACCCGGCCGCGGGCGAAGCGGTCTTGCCAGCGCTCGCGGGCGATCGCCGGAAAGCGCGCGCACAGGCCGTCCAGCAGGGTCGTCCACGGCCCCGGCGGCAGTTGCAGGCGGCTCGGCGGCGCGGCCGCGAAGCGGTCCTGGGGCGGAAAAGTCGGCATGCGACCATGATCGCTCACTTCGCCGCGCGGCCCGCACCGTGCCCGGCCTGGGCGCGCTCCCGGCGCGGCCGCCCGGATGCCTGTTTGGGTCGCTGGGCCGGGCCGCCTTGGATGGACGCGCGGGCGGCGACTGGCCGGCCCCAGCGCGGCGGCCGGCGCCGCGCCGCGCAAAGCCCTAGAATGCGCGCTGTTTTTACCCCAGGTCCGCCCCATGGCGCCGAACGCCACCATCGTCAAAATCGAACTGCAGGTCAGCGACATGGACCGGCACTACTACGCCGGCCATAACCTGACCCTGGCCCAGCACCCGTCCGAGACCGAGCAGCGGTTGATGGTGCGCCTGCTCGCCTTCGCCCTGCACGCGCACGAACGCCTGGAATTCGGCCCCGGCCTCAGCGGCGAGGACGAGCCCGAGCTGAGCCTGCGCGACTACAGCGGCGAAATCGAGCTGTGGATCGACGTCGGCCAGCCCGACGAGTCGCGGATCCGCAAGGCCTGCGGCCGCGCGCGCCAGGTGGTGGTGGTCAACTACGGCGGCCGCGCCGCCGACATCTGGTGGGACAAGAACATCGCGGTCCTGCGCCGGCTGAAGAACCTGACCGTGCTCGACCTCGACGCGGGTTCGGTCGAAGCGATGGCCGATCTGGTCCAGCGCAGCTTCCGCCTGGACTGCCAGATCCAGGACGGCGAGGTCGCGCTGAGCACCGACAAGGCCAGCCTCGCCCTGGTCCCGAGCGTGCGCCAGGGCGCGGAAAACCGGGCGGCCTGAGATGGCGGAGCGTTACGACGCCGTGGTCGTCGGCGGCGGCGCCGCCGGCCTGATGTGCGCGCTGACCGCCGGCCGCCGCGGCAAGCGCGTGCTGGTGCTGGAGCACGCCAACAAGGTCGGCAAGAAGATCCTGATGTCCGGCGGCGGACGCTGCAATTTCACCAACACCGGCACGACGCCCGCCAACTACCTGTCGGCCAACCCGCATTTCTGCAAGTCCGCGCTGGCGCGCTACACGCCGTGGGACTTCATCGCGATGGTCGAGCGCCACCGCATCGCCTACCACGAGAAAGAGCTCGGCCAGCTGTTCTGCGATCTGTCGTCGAAGCTGATCGTGAAGATGCTGGTCGACGAATGCCAGGCGGCCGGGGTGCGGATCGAGACCGGCCACGGCATCGACGCCCTGCACCACGGCGACGGCGAGGCGCCGTTCCGGCTGCATACCGCGCACGGCAACGTCGCTACGCCCGCGCTGGTCGTGGCCAGCGGCGGCCTGTCGATCCCGAGCATGGGCGCCAGCGGTTTCGGCTACGAACTGGCGCGGCGCTTCGGCCACCGCGTGCTGCCGACCCGCGCCGGACTGGTGCCGCTGACCCTCAGCGGCAAGCACCAGGAGCGCCTGCACGACCTCAGCGGCGTCGCCCTGGCGGTGACCGCGAACTGCAACGGCCAGGCCTTCAGCAACCAGATGCTGATCACCCACCGCGGCGTCAGCGGGCCGGCGATTCTGCAGATTTCCTCGTACTGGCAGCCCGGCGACGATCTGCGCCTGGATTTGCTGCCCGGCCAGGACGCACTGGATTGGCTGCTCGCCCAGCAGCGCCAGCGCCCGGCCGCGGAACTGAAGACCGTGCTCGGCGAAATCCTGCCCAAGCGTTTCGCCCAGCGCCTGTGCGAGGTCTGGTTGGCGAACAAGCCGATGAAGCAGTACAACGCGCCGGAGCTGAAGCAACTGGCCGCGACCCTGTCCGACTGGCCGCTGACCGCCAGCGGCACCGAGGGCTACCGCACCGCCGAGGTCACCCTGGGCGGGGTCGATACCGACGAAGTCTCGTCGAGCACGCTGCAGTCCAAGCGCGTGCCGGGCCTGTACTTCGTCGGCGAAGTGCTCGACGTCACCGGCTGGCTGGGCGGCTACAACTTCCAGTGGGCCTGGGCGTCGGGCCATGCGGCGGGGTTGGCGGTGTAGGTTCGGGAATTGGGAATTGGGAATTGGGAATTGGGAATGGGGAATGGGGAATGGGGCCGAGTCTGTCGGTGTCCGTTCCTAACCCCTAGCTCCTGACGCTTAGCTCCCGGGCCGCTCTGGATTACCATCCACCGCACTCCATCAGGCCAAGGACGCCGTCTATGCTCGCCGCTGGTTCGTTCCGCCGTTTCGGCATCCTCGCCTTGGCGCTGTCGGGTGCGCTCTCTCTGTCGGCCGCCGCTGCGGATCGCAACCCGCTGACGCCCGGCGAGTACATCACCGGCCAAGGCTGGGGCACGCTCAAGATCGGCGCCGACGCGGCGGGCCGGCAGCGGTTCGAGATCCTGACCGTCAGCGTCGGCAACTACTGCGAACTCAGCGGAACGATCGAAAACGGCCGCGGCCTGGTCGCGGCCGAAGGCGATCTGCCGGCGTGCGCCATCACCCTGAGCGACAACGGCGAAGGCATCGACGTGGCGATGGCCACACCGGCCGAATGCAAGCGCCACTGCGGCCTCAACGGCAGCTTCGATGTCGACTACCTCAAAGTCGCGCCCGAATGCACCAGCGACGGCCTGCGCCGCAGCCGCGACGCGTTCAAGCGCAGCTACGACGGCCAGCGCTATGCGCAAGCGCTGGCGACCCTGGAGCCGGTGCTGAACCGATGCGGGCGCACCTTGAGCTGGGAGGACGAAGGCGATATCCGCAACGACCTGGCCATCACCCAGTACCACAACGGCCGCTATCGCGAATGCCTCGCTACGCTGCAGCCGTATGCCGAGGAGGCCGCGCTCGACGATGCCGAACTCGCCGACAGCTGGCCGCCGGTGCTGCTCGACCGTCGGCTCAGCATCGTCCGTCCGGCGCGGACGAATCTGCGTTTGTGCAAGCGCAAGCTGGGGCTGCGTTGAAAGTTGGCGGCCGCGTCATGGCCTGAGCGAGCGAACCGCGGCTCGGGCGGAGGTACCGGCCTTTCGCGCCTAGCTTCATCGCTTTCAGGCCCGCGGGCGCGGCGGCGCGCTCAAAAGCAAATCCCCCGGCGCAGCCAGTGGGACCCGACCTCGATTCGCGTCGGCGCCAGCCCCCTTTTTCAAAAGGGGGCTAGTAGTCGGCGCGCGCGACTACCCGACACGCCACCATGAACAACGCAGCCCTTCCCCCCTTTGAAAAGGGTGAGAGCGTGCGCTTGCGAACCGCAGGTTCGCGCACGATCGAACGCCAGCAGGCTATGCCTGCTGGCCGGACGGGCCAGGGGGGATTTGCTGTTGCTGTTGCCGTTGCTCTCGCCAAGCCCCAGCAACCAGCCCCCTCACTCCGGCAGCAACGCCTCGCCGTACAGATCGTGCTCGTCGCTGCCCATGATCTCGACGTCGACGAACTGGCCGACGTGCAGCTGCGCTTCCAGGCCGTTCTGGATCTGCACCAGGCCGTCGATCTCCGGCGCGTCGGCCATCGAACGGGCGATCGCCAGGTCGCCGTCGATCGCGTCGACCAGGCAGCGCTGCACGCTGCCGACCTTGGCCTCGAGCTTGGCCGCGGAAATCTCCGCCTGCCGCTCCATGAACCGCGCCAGGCGCTCCTGCTTGACCTCTTCGGCCACCGGATCGGGCAGATCGTTGGCCTGAGCGCCGTCGACCGGCGAATAGGCGAAGGCGCCGACCCGGTCGAGCTGGGCCTCGTCGAGGAAGTCGAGCAGCTCTTCGAACTCGGCCTCGGTCTCGCCCGGGAAGCCGACGATGAAGGTGCTGCGGATCGCGATATCGGGGGCGATCGAGCGCCAGCGCTGGATCCGCTCCAGGGTCTTGTCGACCGCGCCCGGGCGCTTCATCAGCTTGAGCACGCGCGGGCTGGCGTGCTGGAACGGGATGTCCAGGTACGGCAGCAGCTTGGGCATGCCGTGGGCGCCGTTTTGCGCCATCAGCGGGATGATGTCGTCGACGTGCGGATACGGATACACGTAGTGCAGGCGGGTCCAGATGCCCAGCTCGGCCAGGCCCTCGCACAGCGCCTTCATCCGGGTCTGGTAGCTGTTGCCGCGCCACTCGCGCGCGGCGTACTTGAGGTCGACGCCGTAGGCCGAAGTGTCCTGCGAGATCACCAGCAGTTCCTTGACCCCGCCCATCGCCAGCTTCTCGGCTTCGCGCAGCACCTCGTCGACCGGACGCGAGACCAGGTCGCCGCGCATCGACGGGATGATGCAGAAGCTGCAGCGGTGATTGCAGCCTTCGGAAATCTTCAGATAGGCGTAGTGCTTCGGGGTCAGCTTGATGCCGATCCCATCGTCGCGTCGCGGCACCAGGTCGATGAACGGATCGTGCTTGGGCGGCAGCGCCGCGTGCACCGCGCTCATCACGCTGCCGTAGTCCTGCGGGCCGCTGATCGACAGCACGTCCGGATGCGCCTCGCGGATCAGCTCCGAGCGCTTGCCCAGGCAACCGGTGACGATCACCTTGCCGTTCTCGGCGATCGCCTCGCCGATCGCGTCCAGCGACTCGGTCACCGCCGAATCGATGAAGCCGCAGGTGTTGACCACGACCACGTCGGCGTCGTCGTAGCTCTGCACGATGTCGTAGCCCTCGACCCGCAGCTGGGTGAGGATGCGCTCGGAATCGACCAGGGCCTTGGGGCAACCGAGGCTGACGAAACCGACTTTGGGATTGGCTGGCGAAACGCTGGCGGAAGACATGAACGCGGAGACCTGAACGAGGATGCCCGATGGGCGGCGGGCCGACGGCCCGGATCCGGCGACGCCGGGGGCGCGAATTATAGCCTCCGCGGCTAAACTGGCCGCGAACCAAGGTTCATTCGCATAGGAGCAAGCCCCATGGCCCAGTGGATCGACCTCGACACCCCGGCCGGCCCGGTCCGCGCCTGGCGCGCCGACCCCGGCGGGCCGCCGCGCGGCGGTCTGGTGGTGATCCAGGAGATTTTCGGCGTCAACGCGCATATCCGCGCGGTCGCCGAGCGCTTCGCCGAAGCCGGCTATGCGGTCCTGGCGCCGGCCCTGTTCGATCCGGTCGAGCCCGGAGTGGAGCTGGGCTACGACCAGTCGGCGGCCGCGCGCGGGGTCGAATTGCGCAACGCGGTCGGCTTCGACCGCGCCAGCGAGATCGTCGGCGCCGCCGCGCACCGGCTGCAGGACGAGGGCCTGCGCACCGGCGCGGTCGGCTTCTGCTGGGGCGGCTCGCTGGCCTTCCTGGCCAATACCCGCCACGGCCTGCCCGCGGTCAGCTACTACGGCGCGCGCACCCTGCCCTTCCTCGGCGAGCCGGCGCGCGCGCCGATCGCGTTCCACTTCGGCCGCCACGACGGCAGCATCCCGCCGGAGGCGATCGAACAGCACCGTCAGGCGCTGCCGAACGCCCCGATCTACCTCTACGACGCCGGCCATGGCTTCAACTGCGAGCTGCGCGCCGACTACGACGCCGATAGCGCCGCACTGGCCTGGCGACGCACGCTCGACTTTCTCGCGGACAATCTGAAATGAACCCCTGGCACCTGCACCCGCAACTGGCCGACGACACCCATCCGGTGGCGCAGTTCGAACTGTGCGAGCTGCGGCTGATGGACGACGCCAATCACCCCTGGCTGATCCTGGTGCCGCGGGTGGACGGCGCGGTCGAGCTGGTCGACCTGGACGAGGACCAGCAACAGGCCCTGACCCGCGAAATCGCCCGCACCAGCCGCGCCCTGCAGGCCGCGTTCAAGCCGCACAAGCTCAACGTCGCCGCGCTCGGCAACCTGGTGCCGCAGCTGCACGTGCACGTGATCGCGCGCTACCGCGAGGACATCGCCTGGCCGCGGCCGGTGTGGGGCATGGCGACGGCGCAGCCGTATTCGCCGGAAACCCTGGTGCAACGCATCCGCCGGCTGCAGGACGCGCTGGCGGAGTGACGCCGGCGCCTACGCCGATACCCGCGCCGATGCCGCCCCCGCCGGCCGTGTTCGAACCCCTGGCCGACGATGCCTGGCTGCTGCGCCTGGGCGAGCGCATCGACGACGCCGTCAACGCCCGGGTGCACGCGTTCGTCGCCCGCCTGCGCCGACAGCCGCCGCCGTGGCTGCGCGACCTGGTACCGGCCTACGCCAGCCTGGCGCTGTTCTTCGATCCGCGAATCGTCGATGCCGAAACCGCGCTGGACTGGCTAAGCGCGCAGTGGCTATCCCACGACCACGACCTGGCCGACGGACCGGTCGAGGCACTGCGCGAAGTCGAGATTCCGGTCGCCTACGGCGGCGAGTACGGCCCCGACCTGGACGAGTCGGCGGCGGAACTCGGTCTGTCGCCGCAGCAGCTGATCCAGCGCCACGCCGACGCCGAATATAGGGTGGCAATGATCGGCTTCGCCCCCGGTTTCCCCTATCTGTCCGGGCTCGATCCGGCGCTGGCCCTGCCGCGCCTGAGCACGCCGCGCACCGCGGTCGCCGCCGGCAGCGTCGCCATCGGCGGCGCCCAGACCGGCATCTACCCGCGCCCGGGGCCGGGCGGTTGGCGCCTGCTCGGGCGCACGCCGCTGGCCCTGTTCGACGCCGGCCGCGCCGCGCCGACCCTGCTGCTGCCGGGCGACCGGGTGCGGTTCGTGCCGATCGATGCGGACGCGTTCGAACGCTTGCGCGCACAGGCGACGCCATGAGCCGCGACGACGCCGCGATCGAAGTGCTGGCGCCCGGTCCGCTCAGCAGCGTGCAGGACCAGGGCCGGCCCGGCTGGCGTCATCTCGGCGTGGCGCGCAGCGGCGCGCTCGACCCCGGCCTGGCCGCGCTGGCCAATCGGCTGGTCGGCAACGATGCCGACGCGGCGGTGCTGGAGCTGTGCCTGCACGGCCCGCAGTTGCGCCTGCGGCGGCCGTTGCGCCTGGCCCTGCTCGGCGCCAGTCTGGACCTGCGCCTGGACGGCCGCGCCTTGCCCGCGGCGATGGGCCGGCCGATCGAACTGCCGGCCGGCGAACTGCGCCTGGGCGGCCTGCGCGGCGGCGTGCGCGCCTGGCTGGCGGTGGCCGGCGGTTTCGCCGCGCCGACCGTGCTGGGCAGCCGCAGCACCGATTTGCGCGGCGGCTTCGGCGGTTACGCCGGCCGCGCCCTGCGCGCCGGCGACCGGCTCGCGCTCGGCGACTGCGTGCCGCCCGCGATCCAGGCGCCGCGCGCCAGCGCCTGGTGGGTCGATCCCGAATTCGATCCGCCGGACCGGGAGCCGATCCGCTACCGCGCCCACGCCACGCCGGCGCTGGCCGAAGCGCAGGCGCGCTTCGGCGCGCAGGCCTGGCGGGTGGCCGCGGCCAGCGATCGCCAGGGCCTGCGCCTGGACGGCGCCGCGCTGCCCGCGCCCGCCGCCGCCGGGGTGTCGGAACCGGTCGCGCCCGGCACCGTGCAACTGCCGCCGGACGGTCGGCCGATCGTGCTGCTGGCCGATGCGCAGACCGTCGGCGGCTATGCCCGCCTCGGCCACGTCATCGCCGCCGATCTGCCGCGCCTGGCCCAGGCCGGCCCCAACACGCCGCTGCGCTTTCGCGCCTGCGACGCGGCCGAAGCCGCGGCGGCCTGGCGCGAGCGGCAGCAGCGGCTGGCGCGCTTGGGCGTGGCGGTGGATGCGCGCTTGCGCGGCTGAGCCGCGCGGCATCGGCGGGTCCGCGGATCTTGCTGCAACGCAAGGCATCGGCCGCGCGTTGCTGGCGCTGCTGTGGCTGCCGTCGCTGCCGTCGCTGAATTGGCGCGAGCCGCATTCACGAGCGTCCGCGGCACGAGCACTGCATCGAAACTGTGCCGGATTCTGCATCCGCCTAGGGCAAAAGACACTATCGCCGACGCGTCCGCAACCGCGAGGATCGGCGGCACCGTCGCCATCGCTGTTCGGAGGTTCCGCATGCCGTCCCTGCGTCTGCTGTCGCTGTCCGTCTGTGTCGCCGCCGCCCTGGGCGCCGGCTGCAAGCAAAGCGCGCCCGCGCCCGCCGCCCCAACCGCCGACAGCGCCGCCGCGCCGGCCGCCGCCGATGCCGCCTGGAACAGCGCGGTCGACCAGTTCATCCAGGGCTTCTTCGAACACTTCCCGACCTGGGGCGCGAACGCCGGCAAGCACGAATTCGACGGCCGCCTGCCCGACTTCTCGCCCGAGGGCCTGAAGCGCAACGCGCAGTGGCTGCACCAGCAGCGCGACGCGATCGCAGCGTTCGGCGACGACCGTCTTTCGCCGGCGCAGCGCTACCAGCGCGACTACGTGCGCGCGGTGATCGACGGCCAGTTGTTCTGGCTGGAAGACTCCGGCTTCGCGACCAAGAACCCGGCCTTCTACATGGGCGACCTGTCGCCGAGCATGTACCTGACCCGCCCTTACGCGCCGCTGGAACAGCGCATGGCCGCGTTCGTGAGCTATCAGGAAAACCTGCCCAAGGCGGTCGCGCAGATCCGCGCCAACCTGCAGGGGCCGCTGCCGGACAGCTACATCCAGCTCGGCAGCGCGGTGTTCGGCGGCATGGCCGAATTCTTCGATCAGGACGTGCCGAAGATCTTCGCCGAGGTCCAGGACGACAAGCTGCAGATGCGCCTGAAGCAGTCCAACGCCATGGCCACGGTGGCGATGCGCGAACTGGCCGAGCACATGAAGCTGCAGAAGGGCCGCGAGCCGGTGGACTTCGCCTTGGGCGCGGACAAGTTCGCCCGAATGCTCAAGGCCACCGAAGGCGTCGACCTGCCGCTGGACCGGCTCAAGGCCGCCGGCGAAGCCGACCTGGCGCGCAACCTGGCCGCGCTGCAACGCGCTTGCGAGGCCTACGCCAAGGGCAAGCCGATCGCCCAATGCATCGAACAGGTCAACGCCGACAAGCCGGTCGGCGGCGCGGTCGAGGGCGCGCGCAAGCAATTAGTCGGGCTGCGCCAGTTCCTGGTCGACAAGGACCTGGTGACGATTCCGGGCACCGAAGAGGCCAAGGTCGAGGAAGCGCCGCCGTTCAACCGCAACAACTTCGCCTACATCGAGATCCCGGGGCCGTACGAGAAGAACCTGCCCTCGGTGTACTACATCGCCCCGCCGGATCCGAGCTGGCCCAAGGCCGAGCAGGACGCCTACGTGCCGGGCCAGGCCGACCTGCTGTTCACTTCCGCGCACGAAGTCTGGCCGGGGCATTTCCTCCAGTTCCTGCACGCCAACCGCTCGCAATGGAAGTTCGCCCAGTTGTTCGTCGGCTATGCCTACGCCGAAGGCTGGGCGCACTACACCGAGGAAATGATGTTCGACGCCGGCCTGGACGGGGCGACGCCGGAGATCCACATCGGCCAGCTGACCAACGCCTTGCTGCGCAACGTGCGCTACCTGTCGGCGATCGGCCTGCACACCGGCGGCATGACCGTGGCCGAGTCGGAGCAGATGTTCAAGGACAAGGCCTTCCAGGACCCGGGCAACGCGCGCCAGCAAGCCGCGCGCGGCACCTACGATCCGGCCTATCTGAACTACACGCTGGGCAAGCTGATGATCCAGCAGCTGCGCGAGGACTGGACCGCCAGCCGCGGCGGCCGCACTGCGTGGAAGTCCTTCCACGACCAGTTCCTCAGCTACGGCGGCCCGCCGATCCCGCTGTTGCGCGGACAGATGCTCGGCACCGCGCCGGAGGCGAAGCTGTGGATGGCGCCGGCGACCGCCGCCGCGACCACCGCCTCGGCGGCGCCGGCCTCGGCGGCTCCGGCGGCGAGCGGCTCTCACTGAGCCAAGGCAAATCCCCCGCGCAACTGCGACGTCGCGACACCGGCTAACGCAGGCGCTCGCCCCCTTTTTCAAAGGGGGCGAATTCTCCGGGCGCCGCCGCACTGCGAATAAGCACGCAGCCGTTCCCCCCTTTGAAAAAGGGGGG
Source organism: Lysobacter sp. BMK333-48F3 (assembly GCF_019733395.1). Lineage (NCBI taxonomy): Bacteria > Pseudomonadati > Pseudomonadota > Gammaproteobacteria > Lysobacterales > Lysobacteraceae > Lysobacter > Lysobacter sp. BMK333-48F3. The sequence goes on from NZ_JAIHOO010000001.1 coordinate 4,692,477, forward strand.
CCAGGGGGGATTTGCTCTTGCCTCCCAAAACGCCAATCCCCTGCGGTCATCACTGCACGATGCCGCCTCCCCACAAGCGTCAGCCCCATCGTTAAGACGGGGCTGATGCCGCAGCAAGCAATTTCCGGCCGCAACGGTGTCCGGCGCCGATGCCGATTCGATGCTGCACCGCAACAGACGCGATCCAAGCCATCGCAAGACTCCTCGCGCCCGATCGATCTGCGGCCTGCATCCCCCGATCCGCCGCGCCCTCTTGGTCGACTTCGCCAACCCGTCTAGACTCCTTCCGTCCCCGGGCCCGGCGCCCCGCACCAGTACGAGACCGCAGCAATGAAATCCCATGTCGTCGGCGCCCTGATCCTGATCGTCATCGGCACGCTGTTCCTGCTCAACAACCTCGGCTTCACCAACCTCAGCGTGACCAAGCTGCTGGTGACCTGGTGGCCGGCGATCCTGATCGCGGTCGGCCTGGGCCTGCTGTTCAAGCGCAACTAGTCGCGCAGCGCACGCCGCGCAAGGCCATGCAGTACCGCATCGATTTCAATTGCGACCTCGGCGAAGGCTGCGGCGACGATGCGGCGATCCTGCCCTACGTCAGCTCGGCCAACATCGCCTGCGGCGGCCATGCCGGCGACGAAGCGACCATGCGCGCGACCCTGCGCCTGTGCCGCGAGCACGGCGTCGCCACCGGCGCCCATCCGGGCTACCAAGACCCTGAGCATTTCGGCCGCCGCAGCCTGTCGCTGGACCGCGACGAAATCGGCCTGCTGATGCTCGGCCAGCTGGCCCGGCTCGGCGCCGTCGCCGCCGACGAGGGCGTGCGCCTGACCCACGTCAAGCCGCACGGCGCGCTGTACAACCTCGCCGCCGACGACCGCGTCGTCGCCGAAGCCATCGTCGCTGCCGTCGCCGCCTTCGATCCGCAACTGATCGTCTACGGCCTGGCCCAGTCGCAACTCACCGACGCCGCGCAGCGCGCCGGCCTGCGCGCCGCGCACGAGGTGTTCGCCGAACGCGGCTACGCCGGCAACGGCCGCCTGCTGCCGCGCGGCCAGCCCGGCGCGGTGATCGAGTCCCTGCCGCAGGCGATCGCCCAGGTCCGGCGCCTGGTGATCGACGGCGAAGTCGACACCGCCGACGGCCCGCTGCGCTTGCGCGCCGACACCCTGTGCCTGCACGGCGACCGCGCCGACGCGCCGGCCTTCGCCCGCGCCGTGCGCGAGGCCCTGCTCGCCGACGGCGTGGCCATCCGGGCGCTGGCCTGAGCCGCATGCGCTCCGGCCGGCGCCCCCGCTTCCGCTCAACCCGCTCCGCCCCACCGCCCCCGCTGCCGCGCCCTGCGAGGTGATGCAATGAATTACTGGCCCCTGCTCGGCGTCGCCGCCGTGGTCCTGGGTTTCGTGCTGCGCTTGAACCCGGCCCTGGTCGTGGTCGCCGCCGGCTTCGTCACCGGCCTCAGCGCGGGCTTGTCGCCGCTGGACGTGCTCGACGTGATCGGCAAGGCCTTCGCCGACAAACGCTTCCTGCTGCTGTTCCTGCTGACCCTGCCGGTGATCGGCCTGCTCGAACGCCACGGCCTCAAGGAGCATGCGCAACGCTGGATCGCGCGCTTGCGCGGCGCGACCCTGGGCCGGTTGCTGATCGCTTATCTGCTGATGCGCCAGCTCGCCTCGGCGGTCGGCCTGACCAGCCTGGGCGGCCATCCGCAGACCGTGCGCCCGCTGCTCGCGCCGATGGCCGAAGGCGCCGCCGAAAGCCGCCATGGCGCGCTCGAACCGGAGCAGCGCGAACGGATCCGGGCGATGGCCGCCGGCACCGACAACGTCGGCCTGTTCTTCGGCGAGGACGTCTTCATCGCCTTCGGCGCGGTGCTGCTGATCCAGAGTTTCTTCGCCGAACACGGCGTCAAGCTGGATCCGCTGCAGATCGCCTTGTGGGGCATCCCGACCGCGATCTGCGCCTTCGCCATCCACGTCGTGCGCATCCTGCGCTTCGAGCGCCGGCTGGCGCGCGAGCGCGCCGCCGCGGCGCCCGCGGCGTCCGGCGCATCGGGAGCGCCGCCGGCATGATTCCCCAGAACGACAGCGGCGGCCTGGTCACCCTGGACTTCGTCTACTGGCTGATGGGCGCCTATTTCGCCGCGCTGGCCCTGCGCGGCGCGCGCGACCGCTCCAACCCGCGGCGCTGGGGCACGGCGGCGTTTTGGGGCCTGATCGCCGTGCTGATGGTCGCCGCCGAGCACCTGCCGGTGCGCGCGGTCGGCGTCTGCGTGGTCGCGCTGGCGGCCCTGGCCGGATTCGGCGCGCTCGGCAAGGGCGCCTATGCAGAGACCGACGCCGGCTACAAACAGGCCGAGGCGCAGCGGCTGGGCAACCGCCTGTTCTGGCCGGCGCTGCTGATCCCGGCAGTGACCCTGGTCGGCGCGCTCGGCCTCAAGCACGTGCGCATCGGCCGGACGCCGCTGCTGGAGCCCGCCAACCTGACCCTGATCGCGCTGGCGCTGGCCTGCGTGGCCGGCCTGATCGCCGCCTGCCGGCTGACCCGGCAGACGCCGTGGAGCGGCATCGAGCAATCGCGCCGACTGGTCGACGCGATCGGCTGGGCGGCGCTGTTGCCGCTGTTGCTGGCGACCCTGGGCAGCGTGTTCGAAGCCGGCGGCGTCGGCCAGGCGGTGGCCGGCGTGGTGCGCGCGGTGATCCCGGTCGAGAACGCCTTCGCGGTGGTGGTCGCCTATGCGGTCGGCATGGCCTTGTTCACCGTGATCATGGGCAACGCCTTCGCCGCGTTCCCGGTCATGACCGCCGGCATCGCCTTGCCCCTGCTGGTGCGCCAGCACGGCGCCGATGCCGCTTCGCTGGCCGCGATCGGCATGCTGTCGGGCTATTGCGGCACCCTGCTGACGCCGATGGCGGCCAACTACAACCTGGTGCCCGCGGCCCTGCTCGAACTCAAGGATCCGTACGGGGTGATCCGCGCGCAATGGCCGACCGGATTGATCCTGTTGGGCTGCAACGTGTTGCTGATGTACTGGATCGCCTTCCGATGAGCGAGCTGCCCTGCGTGCTGCTGCACGCCCTGCGCGAACGCGCCGGCGTTCGAGGCGGCTTCATCCATATTCCGTATGCTCCCGCCCAGGCCGCGCACCATCCCGGCGCGCCGAGCCTGGCGATCGAGACCGTCGCCGCGGGCCTGCGCACGGCGCTGCGCACCGCGCTCGACACCCGCGTCGACCGCCGCCTCGCCGGCGGCGCCGAGCACTGAGTCCGACGCCTTCCTCTCGCCCCGGAGACGCCCATGCCCCGCCTGCTGCTCGCTTTCGTTCTCGCCCTGTCCACGCTCGCCCCGGCCCAGGCCGGCCTGTTCGACAAGAACCCCGACCAGGTCGCGCAGGAAGCGGTCAGCAAGAACCTGCGCGCGGTGACCCTGTGGGTCGACGCCAGCTGGGGCTTCCGCAACCAGGGCGCCGCCAACGCGCTGAGCCGCGCCCACCAGGCCTTCACCACCCGCGGCTACGACGTGGTCAGCGTCGAGCCCTATATCGAAAACGGCGACCTGCAGGGCTTTTTCGTCACCTATCAGAAGCCGTAAGCGCTACGGGGCATGAGCGGCAACTGGGGGCGCCCGCCCCTTTACCCGGCCGCGCTGTACCTGTTGCTGTTAAGAGCTTGGCGCAGCACCGCTGCTCGCGAGAACAATCGCAGACCCGAAGGGCGGCGCACAGGATGTGCGCCGTTTTTCGATAAGACAGGGATGTCTTATCGAAAAATCCCGGCGTAAGCATTGAACTCGCAGGGGAGCTTCGCGCAAATGCGTTTTTCTTTGGTGACTTTCTTTTGGGGCGCCAAAAGAAAGTTACCCGCCCGCTTGCGGGCGGAAGCTTTGCTTTAGAAGCCTCCGAACGACAGATGTCGCAAGACCGAAACCGCGCAGTCGCGGCTCACGCCGCTCCTACAGGCAGCCGCGGCGGCGCCAAAAACGAAAAACGCGCCGATGCCTGGGGCATCGGCGCGTCGGAAGGCGACGCGGTGCGGGCGGAATCAGCGCGCGACCACGACCTTGGTGCCGGCGATCTGGTCGTGCAGGCAGCGACGGTCGTCGCGGAAGATCATCAGCACGTCGACCAGCTGGACGATCGCGCCCAGGCAGGGAATCAGGCCGATGCCCTGCGAGAACAGGTAACGCTTGCCCAGCAGCTCGACCAGGCTCGGCTGCAGCCCGTCCATGTCGACGATCTTGATCTTCATGACCTTCTTGCCCCAGGTCTGGCCGCTCTGGTTGAGCGGATAGGCCTGGATCACGAAGAACAGGATCACGCCGATCAGCCCCCACAGGAACTGCAGGCCGAAGGTCTGCTGGCCGGCCTGGGCCGCGGTCAGGGCTTGTTCGAAATAGCCGCCGACGAACATCAGCGGCAGCAGCAACACCAGCATGATCACGCCGTCGATGATCGCCGAGACCAGGCGGATGCCGCGTCCGGCCAGCTCCTCTTCGCCGTACGCCGGTTCGAGCGACGACTGCGGGCTCTGGTAAGGGTTCTGAGGGTCCATTCTTCTCTCCTTGCAGGTAATGGGCGTTCGTCGGCCCCCTGCCGCGACGCCACGAAAATCCAGGCGGCACGATAACAGGGCAACGTGACTTACGACACATCGTGCCGCGGCGATTGCCGCCGGTCCGCGACCGGCGGCGCGAATGCGCTTGCGGTGCGCACGTGATCGCGCGTTCGAGCCGATCCTTTGCTGGGCTCGTCGAAGCCAAAGCCGAAGCAAATCCCCCCTAGCCCCCCCTTTTTCAAAGGGGGGAACATTTCAAAGGGGGGAATCGATCGAGCGGGGAGAAATTGCCGGGGGCCACCACGGGGTCGGCTCAGTCGTGGTGGGCGGACCCGGCAAACGCAAACGGCCCGGAGCGGGCTCCGGGCCGTGGCGGGGCGGCGGGGCTGGGGCGGCTCAGGTGCGCGGCAGGGTCACGCCGGTCTGGCCCTGGTACTTGCCGCCGCGGTCCTTGTAGGAGGTCTCGCAGATTTCGTCGGACTGGAAGAACAGCATCTGCGCCACGCCCTCGTTGGCGTAGATCCGCGCCGGCAGCGGCGTGGTGTTGCTGAATTCCAGGGTCACGTGGCCTTCCCACTCCGGCTCCAGCGGGGTCACGTTGACGATGATGCCGCAGCGCGCATAGGTGCTCTTGCCCAGGCAGACCACCAGCACGTCGCGCGGAATGCGGAAGTACTCGACCGTGCGCGCCAGGGCGAACGAGTTCGGCGGGATGATGCAGACGTCGTTCTCGATGTCGACGAAGCTGCCCGGATCGAAGTGCTTGGGGTCGACGATGGTCGAGTTGATGTTGGTGAATACCTTGAACTCGCGCGAGCAGCGCACGTCGTAGCCGTAGCTGGACGTGCCGTAGCTGACGATGCGCTGGCCGTCGGCGGCATGCTTGACCTGGCCGGGCTCGAACGGCTCGATCATGCCGTGCTGCTCGGACATGCGACGGATCCAACGGTCGGACTTGATGCTCATGCGGTGTTCCAGTAAGGGCAGCCTGGCTGCCGATTGTAGGGGTTAAAGCGGCGGCGCCGGGCTCAGCCCAGCAGCGAGGCCGAGATCGACGGCGTAGTGCGCGGGCGCCGCGCCAGCGCCACCGCCAGCCGCCGCGCCGCGCCGCGATAAGCGCGCGCCGCCGCCGAGTCGGGCTGGGCCGCGACCAGCGGCACGCCGGCGTCGCCCTGCTCGCGGATCGCCAGTTCCAGCGGCAGGCTGCCCAGCAGCGGCACCCCGTACTGCTCGGCCATGCGCGCGCCGCCGCCTTCGCCGAACAGGTGTTCGGCGTGGCCGCAGTGGCTGCACACGTGCACGGCCATGTTCTCGATCAGACCCAGCACCGGCACCTGGACCTTCTCGAACATCCGCAGCGCCTTGCGCGCGTCCAGGGTGGCGACCTCCTGCGGCGTGGTCACGATCACCGCGCCGGCGACCGGAATCTTCTGCGACAGGGTCAACTGGATGTCGCCGGTGCCGGGCGGCAGATCGACGATCAGATAGTCCAGCTCGCTCCACTGGGTGTCGTTGAGCAAGGTGGTCAGGGCCGAAGTCGCCATCGGGCCGCGCCAGATCATCGGCGTGTCCTGCTCGACCAGCGGGCCGATCGACATCGCCTCCACGCCGTGCGCGCGCAAGGGCTCGATGTGCTTGCCGTCCGGGCTGTCGGGCTTGCCGTGCGCGCCGAGCATGGTCGGCACGCTGGGGCCGTAGATGTCGGCGTCGAGCACGCCGACCCGGGCGCCGTCGGCGGCCAGGGCCAGGGCCAGGTTGACCGCGGTGGTCGATTTGCCGACCCCGCCCTTGCCCGAACCGACCGCGATCAGATTGCGCACGTTCGGCAGCGGCGCCAGGTTCGGCTGCACCGCGTGGGCGACGATGCGCGAGTTCAATTCCAGGCTGGCCAGGCTCAGCGACTGCGCCGCCAGCAGTTCGCCGATCGAACGTTCCAGCTCGGCGCGCAGGCCGGCCAGGGGAAAACCGGCGGAAATGGCCACCGCGACCCGGCCGTCGGCGGCGCCGGCGCGGATCCGCGCCTCGCTGTCGCCCAGGCGCAGGTCGGTGTCGGGGATGGGAAGCGCCGCGATCGCGGCCTGCAGGGTCTCGCTCATACCGGCCGTCCAGCCGGGCGTGGGGTGTGCTTGTGCATGGGGGCTCTGTGATGGGACCGGCCGCTGGGCGGCCGCGCACATGGTAAGGCCTGGGCCGGGGCAGCGTCCCGCGCCGCGACCGCCCCGGCGAGCCGGCCGCGGGGGCCGGTCAGGCCGGGCCGAGCGCTATCGCAAATTGCAGGGGCGACGACCGGGTCGGCGAAATCGGCGTGACCGCTATCGCATTCATTTTTCAGGAACTTTGCCCCGAAGCGGCACGCCCTCGCCCCCTATTCAGCTAGATAATCCAGCACGATCAACCAGTTGAGCGTTGGTCTTCGGCAAAGCCAAGGGGCGCTGAACGCAAAACGGCAAATGTTTCGGCCGTGTTAATTTCAGGTTTGTCAAAGGATTGTTAATTGCCAGGACGGCCACCGGAAGTCGTACTTCGTTCTTTACGTTTTGGGGGAAACACAATGGCAGTTCGCAACACGCTCGGCCTGCAACGCAGCAGGCTGACGGCAGCACTGGTCAGCGCGATGCTGATCTCCGTCAGCGGCGCGGGTTACGCCGCCGATCCGGCTCCGGCCGCCGAAGGCTCGGCCGCGCCGACCGACATCGACGCGGTCACCGTGACCGGCTCGCGCATCAAGCGCATCGGCTTCGTCACCCCGTCCCCGGTGGTCGGCATCAGCTCGGAAGAGATCCGCTCCACCGGCGCGGTCACCATCGCCGATCTCATGACCACTCTGCCGCAGCTGTCGGCGACCTACACCCTCGGCAACTCGACCCGTTCGATCGGCACCGCCGGCCTGGGCCTGCTCGACCTGCGCGGCATGGGCACCGCCCGTACCCTGGTGCTGGTCAACGGCCGCCGCCACGTCGGCGGTCTGTCCGGCTCGACCGCGGTCGACGTCAACACCATCCCGGTCGAACTGATCGAGCGCGTCGAAGTCATCACCGGCGGCGCCTCGGCCGTGTACGGCGCCGACGCCGTCGCCGGCGTGGTCAACTTCATCATGAAGAAGTCCTTCGACGGCTACGAAGTGCGCGCCCAGACCGGCGACGCCAGCGAAGGCGACTTCAGCCGCTCGTTCGTCAGCCTCACCGGCGGCAACACCTTCGCCGAAGGCCGCGGCAGCATCGTGTACTCGGCCGAGTACAGCAAGCAGGACAACTTCGGCCGCAACGATCGCGCGATCGGCCGCGAGTTCCTGCTCAGCATGCCGAACCCGAACTACAACCCGGGCCTGCCGTCCAGCCAGAGCAACCCGCAGCGCGTGTTCATGGGCCCGGGCGGCAACTCCAGCATCTCCTACGGCGGCACCTTCAACGCCGGCGGCGTGCGCTACCAGTTTAACGAAGACGGCAGCTTCCGCCGCACCCGTTACGACGGTCCGCGCGACGGCGCCAACACCTGCGTCAACTGCGACTTCGTCGACCTCAACAGCGTCGCCGACCTGCAGCCGGGCTTCGACCGCTACAGCGTCAACACGATGCTGAACTTCGATATCAGCGAGAACCACAAGTTCTTCTTCGAAGGCAAGTACACCAAGACCGAGTCCGAGTTCCTGGCCCAGCCGAGCTTCGACCAGCCGCTGCGCATCCGCCGCGACAACGCCTACCTGTCGCCGCAGCTGGCCGCGCTGATGGACGCCAACGGCCTCAACAGCCTGACCGACCGCAACCGCATGCTGCAGGTCTCGCGCTTCAACGTCGACGCGGGCCGCCGCGGCGAGAACGTCGAACGCGAAACCCAGCGCTACGTGGTCGGCCTGGAAGGCTACCTGAGCGAGAACTGGTCGTACGAAGTCTCGGCCAACTACGGCAAGACCGAGATCGACCGCCTCAACCTCAACAACCGCATCAACGACCGCTGGCAGGCCGGCATGGACGTGGTGCGCGACGGCTCCGGCAACCTGGTCTGCCGCACCTCGCTCGACCCGAACGCGATCAACCCGAACACCGGCGTGCGCTACCTCGACCTGTCGCGTCAGGGTTGCGTGCCGTTCAGCATCTTCGGCAACGGCGCGGTCAACCCGCAGGCGGCCGACTGGTTCAACTACGATGCGGTCAACCGCACCAAGCTGACCCAGAAGGTGTTCAGCGCCTCGGTCGCCAACAGCGCGCTGTTCGAGCTGCCCGCCGGCGGCGTCGGCTTCGCGGCCGGCGTGGAATGGCGCAAGGAAACCAGCGAGGAGAACACCGATCCGCTGGCGGCCCAGGGCCTGACCTTCCTCAACGCGATCCCGAACCGCAAGGGCGAGTACAGCGTCAAGGAAGTCTTCGCCGAAACCACCATCCCGCTGCTGGCGGACCTGCCGGGCGTGCAGCGCCTGAGCATGGACCTAGCCGGTCGTTACTCCGACTACAGCACGGTCGGCGAGACCAAGACCTGGAACGTCGGCCTGGATTGGGCGATCAACGACTCGTTCCGCGTCCGCGCCAGCCTGGCCCAGGCGGTGCGCGCGCCGAACATCGGCGAGCTGTTCAACCCGCAGACCCAGAACTTCGCCACCATCAACGACCCCTGCGACACCCGCCCGGGCCGCACCAACTCGGTCAACACCGCCGCCAACCCGGCGCTGCGCGCGCAGAACTGCGCCGCGTTGGGCCTGCCGGGCAACTTCGTCGACACCTACGGCGGCAACCGCCCGGGCGTCAGCGGCGGCAACCCGGCCCTGAACGTCGAAGAGGCGCGTTCGTTCTCCTACGGCTTCGTCTGGCAGCCGGAATTCATCGAAGGCTTCGGTCTGTCGGTGGACTACTGGCGGGTCAACCTGAAGGACGCGATCGGCGCGGTCACCGCCGAAACCCTGGCGACCCGTTGCGTGGACTCCCCTGGCGGCGTCGGCAACGACTTCTGCTCGGCGATCCTGCGCGCTCCGGCGGGCGGCTACGTCGATCCGCAGGGCCGCACCTTCCCGGCCGGTTCGATCTACAACTGGACCGCGCTCAACGAGAACCTGGCCCGTTCGCGCCGCACCGGCGTGGACATCGAAGCCGACTACCGCTTCGAGCTGTTCGGCGGCCAGACCTCGCTGCGCTTCGTCGGCACGCGCCTGATCTCCTCGCGCGAGTGGGCGTTCCAGGCGTTCCCGAACGAGTACCGCGAATACCTGAACTACGTCAGCGATCCGCGCTGGCGCGCCTCGCTCAACGCCAGCTACAAGCTGGGCCAGTGGCGCGCGAGCTGGGATATGCGCTACATCGACGGCAACCTGCGCGTCGAGCCGTGGAGCTACCAGAGCAACCCGGGCCAGGTCTCGCCGATCCGCAACGGTTCGTACACCTACCACAACCTGCAGGTCGGCTATAAGCTGCCCAACACCGGTTTGGACCTGTACCTCGGCGCCGACAACGTGTTCGACAAGGATCCGCCGCTGAACTACTTCGGCGACAGCGCGATCAACTCGAACTACGACAACATCGGCCGCTACGTGTACGTGGGCGCGACCTACAAGTTCTGATCGCCGCAAGGCCTTAGAACCGCAACAAGAAAAGCCCGGCCTCGCGCCGGGCTTTTTCTTTGCCCGCCCTCCACGACCGGCAGCGACCAACGCGATCGCCGCTCGCACCGCCGCTACCCCGAGGCAGCCAAGCAACCCCGATCGCCGGCGTGCTTGCCGTTGTTGTTGTTGTTGTTGCCGTTGCCGTTGCCGTTGCCGTTGCCGTTGCCGTTGCCGTTGCCGTAAAGAGCTTGGCGTCGCCACGAACTCGCGAGAAGACCTGAAGCCCCGAAGGGCGGCCCGCAGGGATGCGGGCCGTGCGCAGCCAGGCCAGGGATGGCCTGTGCGGAGCAGCCCCGCGCAGACCTCGTCCCATAGTGGCTCTTGATTCGAAACAGCCATGGCGTTTTCTTTGGTTACTTTCTTTGTCGCCTTGGACAAAGAAAGTGACCCGGCCGCTTGCGGACGGAAGCTTTGGCCTTTGGAGCTTCCGAAGCCTTCGAACGACAAACGCCGCGAGACCGCAGTAGCGCGGTCGCGGCTTGCGCCGCTCCTACATGAGGCCCAGGACAAAGACGCAGCGAACGGGCGAGATCGCGGTCGCGGCTCACGCCGCTCCTACATGGGGCGCAGGACAAAGACGCGGCGAACGGGCGAGATGGTGGTCGCGGCTTGTGACCGAAGGAAATCCCTGTGGGGCGCCGCTCCTACATGGGGCCCAGGACAAAGACGCAGCAAACGGGCGAGATGGCGGTCGCGGCTTGTGACCAAAGGAAATCCCTGTGGGGCGCCGCTCCTACAGGGGGCCCAGGACAAAGACGCAGCGAACGGGCGAGATGGCGGTCGCGGCTTGCGCCGCTCCTGCAGGCGATGGCTTTGAGCTTCGATCGATGGCGTCGGCCTTGGATCTTCTGCGCGTCCCGTGGTCGCGGCTTGTGACCGAAGGAAATCCCTGTGGGGCGCCGCTCCTGCATGGGGCCCAGGACAAATCCTTACGCGCCCCTCCGCGCCGCCGCTGACGACCGGATCGCCCAGCCGAACCTGCAACCAAAAGTAGGCATTCATCGCGACGAAACCGCGGATAGAGCGCCCGAACGCGGGGGTCGCGCCCCGGCCGCGCAGCCGACCGGCACCGAACGTCGCCGCCTTAATCCCAGAAATCTCTAATAAATCAAGCGCTTGTAGTCATGGAAAACGCTTATCCACCGCAGAATTGCGTTCTGATGACACATTGGTTAATTGCGTGTTAATTTTGACAGCGAAGGAACGGGGAACTGCCAAGGTCGGCACACAAGTCTGTTCAACTTTCGCTTCGCTTCGGGGGATTCACCAGATGTCGTCCAATCACCACGGCCTGCGTCGCAGCAGGCTGTCGCGGGCGGTTGCGTCCGCGATGCTCTTCGGCGCCGCCGGCGCCGCGTTCGCCCAGGAACCGGCCGCGGCCAGCGCCGGCGGTTCCGACAAGCCCACCGACGTCGCCGGCGTCGTCGTCACCGGTTCGCGCATCAAGCGCACCCAGATCGAAGGGCCGTCGCCGGTCACCGTGATCAGCTCGGCGCAGATCCAGCGCGAAGGCTTCGTCACCGTGTTCGATGCGCTGTCCACGCTGACCCAGAACGGCGGCACGGTACAGAACGAACTCAACTCGGCCGGCGGCTTCACGCCCAACGGCAGCCCGGTCAACCTGCGCGGCCTCGGCCCGGGCCGCACCCTGCTGCTGATCAACGGCCGCCGCGCCGCGGACTATCCGTTCCCGTACAACGGCCAGAGCAACTTCCAGAACTTCGGCAACATTCCCTCGGCCGCGGTGGACCGGATCGAAATCCTGTCCGGCGGCGCTTCGGCGATCTACGGCTCCGACGCCGTCGCCGGCGTGGTCAACGTGGTGCTGAAGACCAATTTCGACGGCGACAAGCTGACCGTGCGCGGCGGCACCTCGACCACCGGCGGCGGCGACTTCGGCAACGTGCAGTGGGTCGGCGGCCGCTCCGGCGACAACTGGAGCGTCACCTACGCCCTGGAGTATTTCGCCGACGAGCCGGTGTTCGCGTTCCAGCGCGACTTCATGGATTCCACCGACGACAACCCGCGCCCGACCCCGGAACTGGGCAACAACCAGCCCACCGCGGCGATCCGGCTGAACCGCCCGGGCAATGCCGCCAACTCCTACATCGCCCCGCCGGCCGGCGTCTGCGATCGTTTCGACGGCGAGTTCGTGCGCTACAACTACCGCACCGTGGTCGCCGGCACCCGTGCGGTGACCAACCTCGGCCCGGTCTGCGGCTCCTGGGGCGACGTCGGTTACCAGACCATCGCCAACGGCAACAGCGACTGGTCGGGCTATCTGTACGGCACCTACACCTTCGGCAACGGCCTCCAGGCCTGGACCAGCCTGCAGGGCTATCACTCCAAGTCCAAGCTCTCCGGCGGCACCGAGGCGATCAGCGGCCCGCACATCGACGGCACCGGCCGCGTCACCACCTGGTTCGACACCGGCTTCAACACCAACCTCAACATGCAGCGCCTGCTGACCCCGCAGGAGTACGGCGGCTTCGACGCGATGTACCAGCGCTTCACCGAGAAGTCGCTCGATGTCGCGGTCGGCCTGCGCGGCACCCTCGCCGACCGCTTCGACTGGGACGTGACCCTGGGCCGCGCCGAGTACCGCGCCGACCGCACCCGTCCGCGCCTGGACGGCTCGGCGGTGACCGACTGGTTCTTCGGCCCGCGCCTGAACACCACCGGCACCCCGCGCTACCGGATCAACCTCGACCGCCTCTACACCCCGCTGACCCCGGCGCAGTACCGGGCGATGTCGACCACGCTGAAGTACGAAGCCGAGTCCTGGGTCACCCAGGGCAGCGCCACTTTGTCGGGCGACCTGTTCGAACTGCCGGCCGGCCCGCTGGGCTTCGCCGCGGTGGTCGACTTCACCCAGCAGGGCTACGAGCTCAACTCGCCGCGCAGCATCCTGCCGACCGTGGTCGAGACCTACGGCCTGACCGGCACCAACGGCGGCGGCGACCGCGACCGCTACGCCGCCGGCCTGGAGTTCAGCATTCCGATCCTGCCGTCGCTGAAGGCCAGCCTGGCCGGCCGCTTCGACAAGTACGACGACGTCACCGCCGTCGACGACGCCAAGACCTGGGGCTACGGCCTGGAATGGCGCCCGATCGAGAGCCTGCTGCTGCGCGGCAACTACTCGACCAGCTTCAAGGCGCCGGACATGCACTTCGTGTTCAACGAAGGCAGCGGCAGCTTCAGCACCGTGCTCGACACCTATCGCTGCCTCAACGCCAACCTGGCCGCGTCCTCCTGCACCGGCACCGTGTACAACTACTCGGTGTTCGCCACCAGCAAGGGCGAGCCGACGCTGACCGAGGAAACCGGCGAGTCCTGGGGCGCGGGCCTGGTGTGGGACATCACCGACGGCCTGTCGATGTCGGTCGACTACTACGACATCAAGCTCGACGATGCGGTCACCACCCTCAGCAGCACCTACATCCTCGACAACGAGGGCGGCTGCCGCACCGGCCTGACCCGCACCCGCCAGCCGTTCCAGTTCGCCGCCGACTCGGCGTTCTGCCAGGAGATCGTCAGCCGCGTGACCCGCAGCACCGCGCCGGGCGAACCCACCGATCGCGTCACCGGCGTGCGCAGCGGCCCGGTCAACCAGTCCCTGCGCCATGTCGCCGGCCTGGACGCGGCCCTGAACTGGCGCTTCAGCACGCAGCGCTGGGGCGACTACCGCTGGGAGCTGGGCTGGACCCACACCCTCAAGCACGAGCGCCAGCTGCTGGCGACCGATCCGGTCGAGCGCGACTGGCGCGACGATCCGGGCAACTTCGACTTCCGCAGCCGCGTGCGCGGTTCGGTGAACTGGCAGAAGAACGACTGGAACGCGACCGTGTTCATGACCCGCTACGGCAGCCTGCCGAACTGGCAGGAAACCGGCCGCATCGCCCCGTACTTCCTGTGGAACGTCAACCTCGGCAAGCGGATCACCGACAAGGCCAAGGTCACGGTGTTCGTCAACAACGTGTTCAACAAGTTCCACCCCAACGACGACGGCTACGACAGCTATCCGTACTTCTACTCGTCGTACAGCCCGATCGGCCGCGAAATCTCGGCCCAGTTCGAGTACCAATTCCACTGATCCGCCCTTTGCGGGCCCGGCCGCGCGCCGGGCCCGCAGCCGTTTCGCGCCCGGCTCCGGCCGGGCTTTTTTCTGCCTGCGACGGCGAGCTGAACGACGCCCGCCATCGCCTTCCGTACGCCGACGGATGCGGTATAAAGGTCGCAACCGTCGCCCCACCGTACGGCCGAACCGTTTCCACGCTCCATCCCTGGGAGGGGACTCATGCGTACCAAACTGCTCGCCCTGCTGTTGCTCGCCCTGCCCGCCGCGGCTTTCGCCCAGACCCCGCTGGGGCAATGGACCACGATCGACGACAAGACCCAGAAGCCCAAGTCGGTGGTCGAAATCTACGAGGCCAAGGACGGCAGCCTGGCCGGCCGCGTGGCCGAAGTCCTGCAGTCCGACCGCGGTCCCAACCCGGTCTGCGACAAGTGCTCCGGCGATCGCAAGAACAAGCCGGTCAAGGGCATGGTGATCCTGTGGGGCATCCGCAAGAAGGGCGGCACCTGGGAAGGCGGCCAGATCCTCGACCCGGCCACCGGCAAGGTCTATTCGGTCAAGGTGACCCCGACCGACGGCGGCAAGAAGCTGGACGTGCGCGGCTTCATGGGCTTCTCGCTGCTCGGCCGCACCCAGACCTGGATGCGCCACGAGTAATCCCGGCCGGCCCGTCGTCTACGGAAGCCCGGCCTCGGCCGGGTTTCTTTTTGGGGCGAAACCCGGCCTTGGCCGGGTTTCCATTCGAGAATGTTCCGGCCTTGGCCGGGTTTGTTCCTGCACACAGGTCTCGGTGACGCGTTTCGCCTGTCAGCGACGATCGAAGGTCTCGCTGCGCCGCCCGCTCCCGGGGCCGTCCCCGGGCCCATGCCATAATTCACGACCGTCCACGCCCACCTCGCCCATGTCCCGCGAAATCCTCGTCTCCAACGCCCTGCCCTACGCCAACGGCGACCTGCACCTCGGCCACCTGGTCGGGTACATGCAGGCCGACATCTGGGTGCGCGCGCAGCGGATGAGCGGGAACACGGTGCATTACGTCTGCGCCGACGACACCCACGGCACCCCGATCATGCTCGGCGCCGAGAAGGCCGGACAGACGCCGGAGGCCTACATCGCCCAGATCCAGGTCCGCCACGAGCGCGATTTCCGCGATTTCGGCGTGCACTTCGATCACTACGACTCGACCCATTCGGCGCGCAACCGCAGCCTGACCGAAGGCTTCTACGCGCGGCTGGACAACAACGGCCACATCTCCCGGCGTTCGGTCGAGCAGTTGTACGACCCGGTCAAGGGCATGTTCCTGCCCGACCGCTACGTCAAGGGCATCTGCCCGAACTGCGGCACCGCGGACCAGTACGGCGACAACTGCGAGAACTGCGGCGCCACCTATGCCCCGACCGAGCTCAAGGAACCGCGCTCGGTGGTCAGCGGCGCGACCCCGGAACTGCGCGAGTCCGAGCACTTCTTCTTCGAGGTCGGCCACTTCGAGGCCTTCCTGCGCGAGTGGCTGGCCGGCGACGTCGCCACGCCCGGGATCAAGGCCAAGCTGTCGGAGTGGCTGGACGCGGAAGGCGGCCTGCGCGCCTGGGACATCTCCCGCGACTCGCCCTACTTCGGCTTCGAGATCCCCGGCCACCCGGGCAAGTTCCTGTACGTCTGGCTGGACGCGCCGATCGGCTACCTGAGCAGCTTCCAGGCCCTGTGCGAACGCGAAGGCCTGGATTTCTGGTCCTACCTGGCGCGCGACAGCGGCGTCGAGCTGCACCATTTCATCGGCAAGGACATCGTCACCTTCCACGGCCTGTTCTGGCCGGCGGTGCTGCACGGCGCCGGCTTCCGCTCGCCGACCCGGCTGCACGTCAACGGCTATCTGATGGTCAACAGCGAGAAGATGTCGAAGTCGCGCGGCACCTTCATCCAGGCCCGCACCTACCTCGACGTCGGCCTGGATCCGGAAGCGCTGCGCTACTACTTCGCCACCAAGACCAGCGGCGGGGTGGAGGACATCGACCTCAACCTGGCCGACTTCGTCGCCCGGGTGAACTCCGACGTGGTCGGCAAGTTCGTCAACCTCGCCAGCCGCTGCGCCGGCTTCATCGAAAAGCGCTTCGACGGCCGCCTGGCCGACGCCCTGCCCGACCCGGCCATGTACCAGCGCTTCGTCGCCCAGTTGGGGCCGATCGCCCAGGCCTACGAGCGCAACGAGGCCGCGACCGCGCTGCGCCTGACCATGGCCCTGGCCGACGAGGCCAACAAATACATCGACGAGCACAAGCCCTGGGTGCTGGCCAAGCAGGACGGCATGGAGGCGCAGTTGCAGGCGGTGTGCACCCAAGGCCTGAACCTGTTCCGGGTGCTCGCCGGCGCGCTCAAGCCGGCGCTGCCGCGGGTGGCCGCGCAGACCGAAGCCTTCCTGGCCGCGCCGGTGGCGCGCTGGCAGGACCTCGACGCGCCGCTGCTCGCCCACACCATCGGCGCCTACGCGCCGCTGTTCGTCCGTATCGATACCAAGTTGATTGACACCATGATCGAAGCCAGCAAGGAATCCCTCGCCCCCGCCGCCAAGGCCGAGCCCGCCGCCGCGAAGCCGGCGCCGCAGGCCGCCGCCGCGCCGGCCCCCGCCGCCAAGAGCGAGGCCGGCGCGACCATCGCCATCGACGACTTCGCCAAGCTCGACCTGCGCGTGGGCAAGGTGCTGGCCTGCGAGTTCGTCGAAGGCTCCGACAAGCTGCTGCGCTTCCAGCTCGACGCCGGCGACCTCGGCCAGCGCCAGATCTTCTCCGGCATCCGCGGCTCCTACGCCGAGCCGGACAAGCTGGTCGGCCGCAGCGTGGTGTTCATCGCCAACCTCGCCCCGCGCAAGATGCGCTTCGGCCTCAGCGAGGGCATGATCCTCTCGGCCGGCTTCGACGGCGGCGATCTGTTCCTGCTCGACGCCGACGGCGGCGCGCTGCCGGGCATGCCGGTGCGTTGAGCCGGGATTGGGGATTCGGGATTGGGGATTCGTAAAAGCGCGTTGAGACGCTGCGCTGGACAAGCTCATGCCCATCTCTAATCACGAATCGCGAACCCCTGAGCTGGCCGAACGGCTGGACCGGCTGCTGCCGCAGACCCAATGCGGGCAATGCGGTTACGCCGGTTGCCGGCCGTATGCCGAGGCGATGGCGCGCGGCGAGGCCGGCGTCGATCATTGCCCGCCCGGCGGCGACGCCGGCGCGCGCGCGCTGGCGCGCCTGCTCGGCGTGCCCGCGCAGCCCTACGACCGCAGCCGCGGCGAGCACAAACCGCCGATCGTGGCGCTGGTGGTCGAAGCCGACTGCATCGGCTGCACCAAATGCATCCAGGCCTGCCCGGTGGACGCCATCGTCGGCGCGTCCAAGCACATGCACACGGTGATCGAGCCGCTATGCACCGGCTGCGAGCTATGCGTACCGGCCTGCCCGGTGGATTGCATCGTGATGGTGCCTGCTCTGTAGAAGCGGCACGTTGCCGTTGCCGTTGCCGTAAAGAGCTTGGCGCCGCTTCGAACTCGCGAGAACGCCCTGAAGCCCCGGAGGGCGGCCCGCATGGATGCGGGCCGTGCGCAGCCAGGCCAGGGATGGCCTGTGCGGAGCAGCCCCGCGAAAACACCGTCCGATAGTGGCTTTTGATTCGAAACAGGAATGGCGTTTTCTTTGGTTACTTTCTTTGTCGCCTTGGACAAAGAAAGTGACCCGGCCGCTTGCGGACGGAAGCTTTGCTTTGAGCTTTGAGCTTTTTAGCTTTGGACTTTGAAGCTTTAGAGGCCTTCGAGCGTCAAACGGCGCGAGGCCGAGGCAGCGCGGTCGCGGCTCACGCCGCTCCTACAGGCGAAGGGTTCGGGCTTCGATCGGCTACGAAGGCCCTGAGTTCTCTGCGCGTCTCTTGGTCGCGGCTTGCGCCGCTCCTACAGGCGAAAGGTTCGAGCTTCGATCGGCTACGAAGGCCTTGAGTTTTCTGCGCGTCCCTTGGCCTTGCCGCCGGCCGGCTTCTCGCCCGCAGCCGGCTCCGGCGCCGCAACCGGCGCCGGCAAATCCGCCGTGCCGGCGGCGCAGGCGCCGCAGACGCGCTCGATCTTGTAACCCTTGCCGCGCAGCAACTCGATCAGGCCGTCGTCGCCGAGCAGGTGCAGGGAACCGACCACCACCAGGGTGTTGCCCTGGCGCGACTCGTCGAGCATTTTCTGCAGCTGCGGCAGCCAGGCCTGATTGCGCTCGACGTTGACGATCCGGTAGGTCTCCGGGGTCTTGTCGCGCATCTCCACCCGCGCCTTCGCGTCCAGCGTCGCCAGGTCGGCGCCGCGCCAGGCGGTGTGCATCTCTTCGAGCATGCCCGGCACCTCTTCGGGCTGGTCGACGAACTCGCGCAGCGCCTTGATCTGCTCCGGCAACGGCCCGGAGTCCATCGCCTGCAGCTGCGCGTCCATGCTTTCCAGGCCGGCGGTCGGTTTCTCGGCCGCAGCGGCCTGGCGCATCAGGTACTGGTCCAGGCCCAGCTGCGGGCTGAAGCCCAGCGACTGCGACACGCCCAGCACCAGCGACAGATTGACGAACCACGGCTCCAGCGGATCGAGCTGGGCCAGCGAGGCGCCGTTCTTGGCCAGCACCCGGTTGAGCTTCTCGCGCAGGTCGGCCGGCAGCACCTGGCTCAGGCTGCGGCCGTCGTCGAAGCGCGCGCGGGCCATGAAGCGCTGCGCCACGCTCGGGTCGAACATCTGCTCCGGCGGCACTTCGAACACCAGCTTGGCCGAATCGGCGAAAGCCTGGTCGACGTCGGCCGCGAGCGGGTAATCGTCCGGACGCAGCAGGTGGAACGAGCCCAGCAGGTAGACCGCGTTGTCGGCGTCGGAGACCTTCCACAGCAGCGGCACCGGCGGCGCCTTCGGCGCGGCCGCGGCGGCCTGGGCGGCGACGGTGGTGGCCGAGGTCAGCGGCGCGCTCAGCAGCACCGCGGCGGTCAGAGGGGCGAGGAACAGCTTCAACAACCGCATGCGCAGAGTCCGGAGAGGCGTTAGGAGGCGTGGGCCGGCGCCGCCGGCTTGTAGGTCTTCTCGCCGGCGGCGATCTCCAGATCGAGCCGGTTTTCCTGCGGCGGCAACGGGCAGGTCGCGTACGCGGTGAACGCGCACGGCGGGTTGTAGGCCTTGTTGAAATCGACCACTACCCCGCCCTGCAGATTGGGCCGGGCCACTTCCAGGAAGCGCCCGGCGCTGTAGCTGGTGTGGCCGCTGGTGCGGTCGGCGAACACCAGCAGCAACTGCTCGCCGCCCTGGTCCAGGGCTTCGATGCGGTAGCTGCGGCCGTCGCGCTGGAACTCGATCGCGCCCGGGTTCGGGGTCGGCTCGATCGTGCCGATGATGTTGGCGATCTCCAAGGTCTTGCCGGCCGGATGGGCGACGAACTTGGCGCTGAGTTTCCAGTCCTGCTGCGCCGGCCAGTAGTCGATGCCCTTGAAGCCGGTCAGGGTCGGCGCCTGCGAGTGGCGCACGCGCAGGAAATAGCGCTCGCCGCGCTTGATCACGGTCAAGCCGCCCTGGCCCTCGTCGAAACCGATCCGGGTCGGCCCGGCCGGGTAATCGTCGGCGAGCAGGGTCACCGCGCCCTTGATCGGCTGGTCGTTGAAGGTCAGCGGCGCGCCGCGTTCGGGAATGAAGCGCAGACGGCCGTTGGCGAGCGAGAGCAGGCCGAAATGCGCCGGCCCCGCGCTCAGGCGGATGCCGTTGTCGGGATCGCTGCCCAGGTAATGCGAGCCCGGCTCGATCGGGTGCAGGCCGATCAGGCTGGCCCAGCCGTCGGGCTTGAGCAGTTCGCTCTTGCGTTGCTCGCGCCACAGTTGCTGGTCGCGGTCGAAGGCCTGATTGGCCGCGGCGACGCGCTCGGCCTCGCGCTGGCGCGCGGCCTGTCGCTCGGTCGAGTCGCAGGCGGCCAGCGCCGGCAACAGCAGCAGCGCCAGCACGGCGGGCCGGGACGAAGCGGACAACGGCTTGCGCGCAAACAACATCATCAACGCCCTCGCAGGAACCAGCGGTCGATTTCGGGCAGGCTGAAGCGCGCCCAGGTCGGGCGGCCATGATTGCATTGGCCGGAGCGTTCGGTCGCCTCCATCTCGCGCAGCAAGGCGTTCATTTCCGGCAAAGTGAGACGGCGGTTGGCCCGCACCGCGCCGTGGCAGGCCATGGTCGAGAGCAGTTCGTCGCGCGCCGCCGCGACCCGGCGCGATTCGCCGTGCTCGCGCAGGTCGGCCAGCACGTCGCGCAGCAGCGCCTCGACGTCGCCGTGGGCGAGCAAGGCCGGCACCGCGCGCAGGGTCAGCGACTGCGGACCGCTGCGGGTGACTTCGAAGCCCAGTTGGACCAGGGTCGCTTCTTCGCGCTCGGCGACCTCGGCCTCGCGCTCGGACACCGCCAGCGTCGCCGGCACCAGCAGCGGCTGGGTGCGCAGGCCTTCGCCGTCGTGCGCGCTCTTGAGTTTCTCGTAGCCGATCCGCTCGTGCGCGGCGTGCATGTCGACCACGATCAGGCCTTCGGCGCTTTCGGCCAGCACGTAGATGCCGTGCAACTGGGCGATCGCATAACCCAGCGGCGGCAGACTGGCGTCGTCGCTGCTCGGCAAGGCCGGCGCGCCGATCGGCAGGCCGGGCGCCGGCGACGCATAGGCGCTGCCGCTGCCGGCGAGCGAACCGCCGCCGTAGCCCGAGCCGCCCAAGCCACCGCCGCCGTACAGCGCGGCATAGCCGGCGCGGGTTTCGGCGACCTGCTGCAGGCCCAGCGGCGCGGTCGAACGCCATTGGTAGGCATTGGCCGCAGTCGCCGCGGCGGAGGCGCCGCCATCGGGCGCGGCGAAACCGTCGGCGCCCGGCACCTGCGCCGACGGCAGGGTGCCGGCGCGGGTCTCGGCCAGCGCGTCGTTGAGCGTGCGGTAGACGAAATCGTGGATCAGGCGCGCGTCGCGGAAGCGCACCTCGTGCTTGGCCGGATGCACGTTGACGTCGACCCGGCGCGGGTCCAGTTCCAGGAACAGCACGTAGGCCGGCTGGCGGCCGTGGAACAGCACGTCGGCATAGGCCTGCTTGACCGCATGGGCCACGCTGCGGTCGCGCACCGCGCGGCCGTTGACGTAGAAATACTGCTGGTCGGCGCTGGCGCGGTTGTAGGACGGCTGGGCGATCCAGCCGTGCAGGCGCAGGCCGGCGCCGCTGTGGTCGACGCGCAGGGCGTTGCGGGCGAATTCCTCGCCCAGCGCCTCGCCGATGCGCAGGTCCGACAGCCCGACCTCGACCAGGTCGCCCTCGCCTTTCCAGCGCCGGGTCGGCTTGCCGTTGTGCGACACGCGCAGTTCGACGTCGGGCCGGGCCAGGGCCAACTGGCGCAGCCATTCTTCGATGTGGCCCAGCTCGGTGCGCTCGGCCTTGAGGAACTTGCGCCGCGCCGGCACGTTGAAGAACAGGTCGCGCACTTCGACCGTGGTGCCTTGCGGATGCGGCTTGGGCGCGACCTCGCCGACCCGGCCGCCGTCGATCTCCAGCACCGCGCCGCGGTCCTCGCCGATCCGGCGCGAGGACAAGGCGAAGCGGCTGACCGAGGCGATCGAGGGCAAGGCCTCGCCGCGGAAGCCCAGGGTGGTCACGCCTTCCAGGTCGTCGAGCGACGCGATCTTGCTGGTGGCGTGGCGCGACACCGCCAGCGGCAGTTCGTCGGCGGCGATCCCGGCGCCGTCGTCGCGGATCCGGATCAGCCGTACCCCGCCCTCTTCCAGGTCGATGTCGACCCGGCGCGCGCCGGCGTCGAGCGCGTTCTCGACCAGTTCCTTGACCACGGACGCGGGCCGTTCGACCACTTCGCCGGCGGCGATCTGGTTGATCAGGGTGTCGGGCAGTTGGCGGATGCTCACGGGCGGCGTTCGGTGCGCGGGCACCGGCGGGGGAATGGGAAACGATGATAGCCGCTGCCGGCGCGGCTTCGCGATCCGCAGCTTGCGCCGCAGGCGCCGGACCGGGCCGGACTGCGGGTATCGCGGGCGAAGCAACAGCAACGGCAAAAGCAAATCCCCCGCGTCCGCTGCGCGGCCGCCGCCCCCTTTGCCAAAGGGGGCAACAGCTCCGTCTGCGCCCTATGCGCCGCTGTCTGGGCCCTATGCACCGCATCCCTCAGCGCCGCCCCTCAGCACCGGCTCTCCCTCAGCACTGCCCAACTTGAACCGGATCCCCCTGAACCGCGCCCCTTGAACCGCCCCTTGAACCGATTCCCCCCCTTTGAAAAAGGGGGGCCAGGGGGGATTTGCCTTTGCTTTGCTTTGCCTTGCTTTGCTTTGCCCAGCCTCGCCCCCCACCGCTCTTGCCCTCGCCACCCCAGCGCCCAAAACGACCGCGGCCCCGATCGCTCGGGGCCGCGCGAGTACCGTCGATGTCGCCCAGCTCAGGGGCTGCCGCCCCCGCCGAACCCGCCCTGCTGCGCTTCCGCGCGCGCGGCGTACATCGTGCCCGGCGGCGGCTGGCGGGTGAAATAGGTATTGACCCCTTCCAGCACCGCTCGCGCCAGCGCGCGCTGGTGCGCCGGGTCGGTCAGGCGGCGCTCTTCTTCCGGGTTGGAAATGAAGTTGGTCTCGACCAGCATCGCCGGCATGTCCGAGGTGCGCAGCACGGCGAAGTTGGCGCGCTCGATGTTCGGCTTGTGGTTGCGGCCGATCTGGCGCAGGCCGTCGAGCACGTGCCCGGCGGCGTCTTCGGAGGCCTTCATGTGACCGCTCTGGGTCAGGTCGAGCAGCACCGAGGTCAGGGTGTTGTCGGATTGCGGCAGGCGCGAGCCGCCGATCAGGTCGGAGGCGTTTTCCTTGTCCGCCAGCCAGCGCGCGCGCTGCGAGGACGCGCCTTTCAGCGACAGCACATAGACCGAGGAGCCGTTCGCCGAGCGGTTCTCGGCGGCATCGGCGTGGATCGAGATGAACATGTCCGCCTTGGCGTGGCGCGCCAGCTGGGCCCGGCGCGGCAGCGGAATGAACACGTCGGTGTCGCGGGTCATGTAGGCCTTCAGCCCCGGCGTGGCGTTGATCTGGCGCGCCAGTTCGCGGCCGATCGCCAAGGTCACGTCCTTTTCGCGCTTGCCGGCCAGGCCGATCGCGCCGGGATCCTGGCCGCCGTGGCCGGGATCGATGGCGATGATCAGCGGACGCATGCCGCGGCCGCGCATCACGTCCTTGAGCGTCTTGACCGCGCCGGGCGGCGGCACGGCCTCGGCCGGGGGCAGATTCGCCGGCGGCGCGACGGTCGCGGCCGACGGCATCGGCGCGGGCACGCCGGTGGCGACGCGGGTCGGAACGCCGGTGGCGATGCGGGTCGGTACCCCGGTCGCAACCGCGCCCGGCACCGGCGCCTGTGCGGCCTGCTCGAACACCGCCTGGGTGGCGGCGCGTTGGGCGGGCGTCGGCGGCGGCGGCGCGGCCGCGAGGTTGGGCGTTGCGCCGGCCGGATTCGCCGCCGGCAACGCCGCCGCAGCAGCGGCCGGCGGGTTGGCGGGATTCTGCGCAGGCGCGCCCGGCGCCGCGGCACCGCGCGCGGCGAGTTCGGAAATCAGCTTGCTGGTGGCCGCATTCGAGGCCAGCGCGGGGTCGGGCTCGCCGGCCGCGGACGCAGGCGCGGACGCCACGGTCTGGGCGGGAGCGGCCGCAACCGGCGGCGGCGCCGTGGGCTTGGGCAGCGCCGGCGCGGGCGCGGCGGCCTGCTTCGGCGCGGCAGCGGCGGTTTCGTTGCCGTCGCCCGGCCATTCCAGCACCAGGCGCGAACCGCCGGCGCCCTGCTCGATGCGCGGCTTCAGCGTCGCCACCGGCTGGGCGAGGTCGAACACGATGCGTGCGGTGCCGGGCTGCGGCTCGCCGGTGCGCACCGCCTTGACGATGCCGGCAGCGGCAGGAAGCTTGAAGTTTTTGCCCAGGCGCGAGGCCGGCAGGTCGACCACCAACCGGTCGGGACCCTTCAGGCTGAGCACCTTGTACTGGCCGGCGCCGTCGAGAGCGATCTCGGCACGAGTGCCGGTGGCGCCATTACGCAGCTCCAAGCCCTTGATTTCGCTCGCATGTGCGAGATTCCAGGCCAGCGCCGCCAGCAGCGCTAGACCGAGCAGGAACTTCTGGACGGTGGCCCCTTTGACTCGCATGGGCATAAGTCAAGCACCGGGAAATCACAATTGCAAGTATTTTTTCCTTGCAAATCCGGTACCTGGGGGCACTTCCTAGGGAATCGTTCAGGAGTCGGCCGCAAGCCCCTGGGGACCGGTGTCCGCCGCCAGGTCGGCCAGCCAGGCCGCTCCGCCCGCCGAATCGGCCGCCAATTCGGCGCGGCGCCCGGCGCCGCCGTCGGCCACGGCCAGGTCGATGCGCAGGTCGGCCGGCGGCAGCCAGCCGCGGCCGCGCTCCGGCCATTCGACCAGCCACAGCTCGGCCTCGCCGCCGTCCAGGCCGAGGAACTCCAGCTCGCCGGCGTCGCCGATCCGATACAGATCCAGATGCCAGGCTTCGCGCCCGCCGGCCAAGGGATAACGCTCGACCAGGGTGTAGGTCGGACTGCGGATCGCGCCGCGCACGCCGAGCGCGCGCAACAGCGCGCGCGCCAGGGTCGATTTGCCCGCGCCGAGATCGCCGTGCAGGTGCACGCGCAACACCGCGCCCTCGGCTTGCGGCCGGGTGCGCGCGAGCGCGGCGCCGAGCGCGTCGGTAGCGTCGGCGTCGGCGAGCGTAAGGGTCGTGCGCGCTGCGGTCATCGCGCGATTCTAAGCCGCGCCGCGCGGATTGGCGCAGCGCCGCAGCCACGGCATCAGATCGCTCGGCAACAAACCGCGCTCGCCGCCGTCGCGCGCGGCTTGGTCGCCGGCGACGGCGTGCAGCAAGGCGCCGCACGAGGCCGCATCGAATCCGTCCAGGCCTTGCGCGAGCAAGGCCGCGACCACGCCGCTGAGCACATCGCCCATGCCGCCGACCGCCATGCCCGGGTTGCCGGCGCCGATCACGCGCGTGCGCCGTCGCGGCGCCGCGACCAGGCTGCCGGCGCCCTTCAATACCACCGCGCAACCGTAGCGTTCGGCGAGCGCGCTCACCGCGGCGAAACGGTCGTCCTGCACGTGCGCGGTATCGCAACCGAGCAGGCGCGCGGCCTCGCCCGGATGCGGAGTCAGCACGCAGTCGGCCGGCAGCGGCTGCGGCTGCGCGGCGAGCAGGTTGAGCGCATCGGCATCGAACAGGCGCGGCTTGGCGCAAGCCAGGACGCGCGCGTACAGCGCGCGGCCCCAGGCCTGTTGGCCCAGGCCGGGCCCGATCGCGACCGCGTCGGCCGCATCGAGCGCGGCGTCCAGCTCGGCACCGTTCAGAGCGCTGCCGTTCAGAGCGTTGCTGTCGTCGACCGCACGCGGCATCGCTTCGGGCAGGCGCGCCAGCATCGGCGCGACGTGCGCCGCGCGCGTCGCCGCATCGAGCAGGCCCGCGCCGCTGCGCAACGCCGCCTGCGCGCACAGCAGCAGGGCGCCGCCGTGGCCGTGGTCGCCGCCGACGCACAGCACCCGGCCGTTGCGGCCCTTGTGGCTGTCGCGGCGGCGCGGACGCAGCCAGCGGCCCAGGTCGTCGGCGGCCAGCGCTTCGGCCACGGCCTCGATGCCGTAGCGCTCCGGCGCCAGTTGCAACGACGCCAAGGCCAAGGCTCCGGTGTGATCGAGCGCGGCGCCGCTGCGCAAGCCGGCCTTGGGCGCGATGAACTCCAGGGTACGCTGCGCATTCACCGCCGCGGCATGGGCGCGGCCGCTGTCGGCGTCGACGCCGCTCGGCGCGTCCAGCGCCAGCACCGGCGCCGGGTGCGCGTTGATCGCCGCGATCAGCGCCGCCGACGCCGCGTCCGGCGCGCGCGACAGGCCGATGCCGAACAAGGCATCGACCACCACGTCCGCCGCCGGCAGCGCGCCGTCGAACTCGAGCGCGGCGCCGCCGGCCTGCGCGTACTCGGCCGCGGCGCGGCGCGCCAAGGCGCTGCGCGGCGCGTGCTCGGGCAGGCGCAGCACGGCGACGTCGCGGCCGCTTTGTCGGGCCAGGGTCGCCAGCACGTAGCCGTCGCCGCCGTTGTTGCCGGGGCCGCACACCACCAGCAGGCGGAATGCGCGCGTCCACCGGTTCAGCAACTCGCTCCAGGCCGCGGCGCCGGCGCGCTGCATCAGCGCATAGGCCTCGCCCAGTTCGGCCGCCGCGCGGGCCTCGATCGCGCGCAGCGCGACGGCGTCGTACAGCGCCGATCCGGGCGCAGGAGCGGTTTCGTCGGCGATTTCGTCGTTGGGCGACATGCCCGGATTCTATACTTGTGGGATCGTGAGCCAGCCCGACGCCCGTTCCGCTTCGCCCCTCGCCGCCCCGACGGCGCCGCCCGACGGCGTGCCTCCCGACGGCACGCCTCCCGACTACGGGGCGCTGGCCGCGCGCATCCGCGCGCTGGCGGGCGAATTCGGCTTCCAGCGTTGCGGCATCGCCGGGATCGAACTGGGCGACGACGAGGCCTACCTGCTCGACTGGCTGGAACAGGGCCTGCACGGCTCGATGGACTGGATGGCGCGCCACGGCGAGCTGCGCGGCCGGCCGGACCGGCTGCTGCCCGGCACCGTGCGGGTGATCTCGGTCGGCCTGGACTACGGCCGCCGCGACGACGAGGACGCCTGGGCGACCCTGGCCGACCGCGAACGCGCCTACGTCGCCCGTTACGCGCTCGGCCGCGACTACCACAAGTTGATGCGCCAGCGCCTGCAGCGCCTGGCCGACCGCATCGCCGAGGTGGTCGGCCCGTTCGGCCACCGGGTGTTCGTCGATTCGGCGCCGGTGCTGGAGCGCGCGCTGGCGCGCAACGCCGGGCTGGGCTGGATCGGCAAGCACACCTGCCTGATCGACAAGGACGGCGGCTCGTGGTTCTTCCTCGGCGAGATCTACGTCGACCTGCCCTTGCCGATCGACGCGCCGGCCAGCGCCCACTGCGGCACCTGCACCCGCTGCATCGACATCTGCCCGACCCAGGCCATCGTCGCCCCGCACCGGCTCGACGCGCGCCGCTGCATCGCCTACCTGACCATCGAGCACGACGGCGCGATTCCCGAGGAACTGCGCCCGGCGATCGGCAACCGCATCTTCGGCTGCGACGACTGCCAACTGGTCTGCCCCTGGAACAAGTTCGCCAAGCGCAACGACGAGCCGGACTTCCGCGCCCGCAACGGGCTCGACAGCGCCAGCCTGGCGCAGTTGTTCGCCTGGGACGAGGACGAGTTCCTGCGCCGCACCGAAGGCTCGGCGATCCGCCGCAGCGGCCACGAGCGCTGGCTGCGCAATATCGCCGTCGCGCTAGGCAACGCGCCGACGACGCCGGAGACGATCGCCGCGCTGCGCTCGCGCCGCGAGCATCCCAGCGCGCTGGTGCGCGAGCACGTCGAGTGGGCGCTGGCGCGGCACGGCGCTGCTTGAGTCGCGGCGCTGCTCAGCACCAACGTTATTGTTGTTGCTCCAAGCACTTGGCATAGCATCGCACTCGCGAGAGCAACCCTAGACCCGGAGGGCGGCGCACAGGACGTGCGCCCCGCCGTTAAAGAGCACGACTCGATAAGACAGGGATGTCTTATCGAAAAATCCCGGCGCAAGCATCGAACTCGCAGGGGAGCTTCGCGCGCTGCGCTTTTCTTTGGTGACTTTTGACCGAAGGAAATCCCGTGGGACTTTTGGGGCGCCAAAAGAAAGTTACCCGCCCGCTTGCGGGCGGAAGCCTTGCTCTTGAGGCCTCGAACGACAGACGTCGCGAGACCGAAGCAGTGCGGTCGCGGCTCGCGCCGCTCCTACACGGAAACGAACAACGGCGCCGAAGCGCCGTTGTTCCGCTCAGCCGCGCAGCTTGCGCAACAGCTCGCGGGTCACCGGGTCGTCGGCCTGCGCTTCGCCGGCCAGCGCCGGCAGCAGCTTGCTGGCGACCTGCTTGCCGAGTTCGACGCCGAACTGGTCGAAGGCGTTGATGCCCCAGAACACCGACTGCAGATAGACGCTGTGCTCGTACATCGCCAGCAGCGCGCCCAGCGACTGCGGGGTCAGCGCGTCGAGCAGGATCGTCGTGCTCGGACGGCCGCCGGCGTAGGCGCGGTGCGGGTCGTCACTGGCCTGGCCGTTGGCGAAGGCCTCGGTCTGGGCCAGCAGGTTGGCGTGCAGGGCGCGATGGTTCTGCGGGTACGGCGCGTCGGCGCGGACCACGCCGATGAAATCGGCCGGCACGATCGACGTGCCCTGGTGCAGGGCCTGGAAGAAGCTGTGCTGGGTGTCGGTGCCGACCCCGCCCCACCACACCGGCACGGTATCGCCGGCCACGGCCGAGCCGTCCAGGCGCACCGACTTGCCCAGGCTCTCCATCACCAGCTGTTGCAGGTAGTTCGACAGCAGCTTGAGCCGGTCGTCGTAGGCCAGCACCGCCTGGGTGGCGTAGCCCAAGCCGTTGCGGTTCCACACCGAGGTCAGCGCGTGCCAGGCGGCCAGGTTGCGCGGCAGCGGAGTTTCCAGCACGTGCGCGTCCATCAGCGCGGCGCCGGCGAGGAAGTCTTCGAACGCGTCCATGCCGATCGCCAGCGCGATCGGCAGGCCGACCGCCGACCACAGCGAATAGCGGCCGCCGACCCAGTCCCACATCGGCAGCAGCCGCTCCGGCGGGATGCCGAACGCGGCGCCGGCGCGCTCGACGTTGGCGCTGATCGCGTACAGGCGCGAGGCGTCGCCGAGCCAATCGCGCAGGATCGCGCCGTTGAGCAGGGTTTCCTGGGTGCCGAAGGTCTTGGAGATCAGCAGCGCGGCGGTGCGCTTGGGGTCCAGCCCGGCCAGCAGGCGCTGGGCGGCGTGGCCGTCGACGTTGGACAGGAAGTGGACCCGGAACCGGCCCGGGCTGGCGCCGCTGAGCGCGTCCACCGCCAGGCGCGGGCCGAGGTCGGAACCGCCGATGCCGACGCTGACGATGTCGGTGACCTCGCTGGCGCTCAGCGCCTGGATCGTCGCGCGCATGCGCCGGCGCGCTTCCAGCGCCTGGCGGTGCGCGGCGCGGGCGGTTTCGCTGGCCGACAGGTCGCCGCGCAGGGCGGTGTGCAGGGCCGCGCGGCCCTCGGTGAGGTTGACGGTTTCGCCGTCGAACAGCGCCCGCAGGCGCTGCTCGCTGTGCGCCGCCGCGGCGGCGCGGAACAGCCAATCCAGCGCGGCGCGATCGTAGCGCTGGCGGGCGAAGCTGGCGTAGACCGGCCCGACCTGGAGAGCGAAATCCGCGGCGCGGGACGGATCGGCGGCGATCAGCTGCGCCAGCGGGGTGATGCCGACGCGCCCGACCTCGGCGCGTAGCTCGTGGAGTCGGACGTCATCGCTCATCGTGTGCGAGGGCTCTCTTGGGGCCGGTCGGTCAGGCGGCGGCCTGTGCCGGCATCGAGTGGTTGGTATGGGTCAGCTGGTTGTGCCGGTCCACGTACACCAGGGTCGGCTTGTACTTGGCCGCCTCGGCCTCGTCGCAGATCCCGTAGGCGCAGATGATCACCAGGTCGCCCGGCTGGGCCTTGTGCGCGGCCGCGCCGTTGACCGAGATCACCCCGCTGCCCTCTTCGCCGCGGATGGCGTAGGTGGAGAAGCGGTGGCCGCTGTTGATGTTGTAGATGTGGACCATCTCGTATTCGCGGATGCCGGAGATGTCCAGCAGGCGGCCGTCGATCGCGCAGGAGCCTTCGTAATGCAGCTCGGCGTGGGTGACGGTGGCGCGGTGGATCTTGGCCTTGAGCAGATTCAGTTGCATGGTCGTTACTCCGTCCGCAGACGCGCGGGCGCGAAAGGCCAGAAGTCTAGCAGCGCATGGCGCGCTGCAACATGGCCCCGGGGCCTCGCCGGCGGAACGGAGATTTCCCGTTCAGCCCGGGCCCCGGCCGGCCCGCCGGCGCCGTCTCCCGGGCCGCCTGCCGTCCTGTTCAGGCCTCGAATTCGAGGTTGTCGATCAGCCGGGTGCGGCCCAGCCGGGCGGCGATCAGGGCCACCCGCGCCGGTTCGCCCGGGTCCTGCTCGGGCAGGCTCAGGTCGGGCCGGCGCAGCACCGCGTAATCGACCTCGAACCCGGCCGCGCGCAGGCGTTCGCCGGCTTCGGCCTCGATCGCCGCGCGCGGCTCGCCGGCCTGGGCGGCCTGGCGCATCCACTGCAGGCAGCGGTGGATCTCGACCGCGCGCGGGCGTTCGGCTTCGGACAGGTACTGGTTGCGCGAACTCAGCGCCAGGCCGTCGGCCTCGCGCCGAGTGTCGGCGCCGACGATCTCGATCGGGAACGCCAGGTCGCGGACCAGGTAGCGAATCACCGCCAGTTGCTGGTAGTCCTTGCGCCCGAACACGGCGACGTCGGGGCGGACCTGGTTGAACAGCCGCGCGACCACCGTCGCCACGCCGTCGAAATGGCCCGGCCGATGCGCGCCTTCCAGGGTGTCGGTGACCTGCGGCACCCGCACCTGCACGGTGTGCTCGACCCCGAACGGGTACATGGTCTCGACCGTCGGCCGCCACAGCAGGTCGCAGCCGGCGGCGCGCAGGCCGTCGGCGTCGGCTTCGGGCGTGCGCGGGTAGCGGCCGTAGTCTTCGTTGGGGCCGAACTGGGTCGGATTGACGAACACGCTGGCCACGACCCGGTCGGCGCGCTCGCGCGCGAGCCGGATCAGCGAATGATGGCCTTCGTGGAGATTGCCCATGGTCGGCACGAAGGCGACGCGCTGGCCGGCCATGCGCCAGGCGCCGAGGGTGGCGCGCAGGGCGCCGAGTTGATCGACAGTCAGCATGAGGTACTCGAAGAAATATCCGCCGGGGCGGAGCGCGAATCCCTGCGCGATGACGTCCGGAGCGAGCCGCGGATGCGGCTCAGTCGTAGGAATGGGCGGCGTCGGGGAAGGCGCCGCTGCGCACCGCCTCGGCGTAGGCCGAGAACGCGCCAGCGACCGAACCGCCTTCGGCGAGGAAATCCTTGACGAACTTGGGCCGGCGATGGCCGGAATTGACCCCGAGCAGGTCGTGCAGCACCAGCACCTGGCCGTCGCACTGCGGGCCGGCGCCGATGCCGATGGTGGCGATGCGCAGGTCGGCGCTGATCGCGGCGGCGACCGGGGTCGGCACGCATTCCAGCACCAGCAGTTGCGCGCCGGCCTCCTCGACCGCGCGCGCGTCTTCGCGCAGGCGCGCGGCGGCGGCTTCGTCGCGGCCCTGGACCTTGTAGCCGCCCAGGCGCAACACCGACTGCGGGGTCAGGCCGAGGTGGCCGCAGACCGGAATCTCGCGCTCGACCAGGAAACGGATCACTTCCAGCTTGTGCGCCGCGCCCTCGATCTTGACCATCGCCGCGCCGGCCTGGAGCAGGCGGGTGGCGGCGTCCAGCGCGCGTTCGGGGGTGGCGTCGGACTGGAACGGCAGGTCGGCGATCAGCAGCGCCTTGCTCAGGCCGCGGGCGACGCAGGCGGTGTGGTAGGCCATGTCGGCGACGGTCACCGGCAAGGTGCTGTTATGGCCCTGCGCGACCATGCCCAGCGAATCGCCGACCAGGACCAGGTCGACCACCGCGTCCATGGTGCGGGCGAAGCTGGTGTCGTAGGCGGTCAACATCACCAGCTTGCGGCCGTCGCGCTTGGCGTCGGCGAGCATGGGCACGGTCCAGGCCTTGGCGGCCGGCTTGTCGGTGGAAGCCGAGGTGTACATGGGCGACTCGTCCGGTGGCGACGGACGTCTGTGGGGTGGCGCCATAACTTAACAGGTTGCCGCGCGGCCGCGGCCTCCGCTGGCGCAACACAGCCGGCTCGACCGGCGGCGGCAAACCCGCGGCCAAGCGCGGTACCGCCGCGCCCTCGCCCGTCCGCCGGGTCCGCTCAGTCCATACGCCGCGCGGCGGCGGTCAAAGATTGTCCGCCGGCAACGCGCGTATGTCGACGGCGCGTATGTCGGAGGCGCCGAGCCGCGCCAGGCAGTCGCGCGCCGCGCCGGCGTCGGGGATACGCGCCTCCGGCGCGATCTCCAGCAACGGCACCAGGGCGAAGGCGCGTTCGTGCAGGTGCGGATGCGGCACGTGCAGGCCGGGCGCGTCGATCGTGGCCTCGCCGTACAGCAGCAGGTCCAGGTCCAGGGTGCGCGGGCCCCAGCGGTCGCTGCGGTCGGCCAGGCGCGAACGCCCGGCGTCGCGCTCGATTTCCAGCATCGCCGCCAGCAGCCGGGGCGCCGGCAGGCCGGTCTGCAGCGCCGCGACCGCATTGAGGAAGTCCGGTTGGTCGGTGCGTCCCCAGGCCGGGGTGCGGTACAGCTTCGAGGCGCGCAGCAGCCGGCTGTCCGGCAGGCGCTCCAGCGCGCGCAGCGCCGCGCGCAGCACCGCGGCGCTGTCGCCGAGGTTGCTGCCGAGGCCGATGTAGACGGTATGCATGGACAGAAGGAGTGAGCGAAGAGAAGTGAGGAGTGAGCAAGGCAAGAGCCGGAATTCGCGATTTCGCTCGCTCCTCGCTCCTCTACGCTCACTCCTCGCTCTTATTCCTCCACCGGCGCGCCGCGACGGCGGCGACGGCGCTTGCGCGGGGCGCGGCCTTCGCCGCTTTCGTCCTCGTCGCCGTGCGCGGCGGCGTCCTGCTGCTGCGCCAGGGTCTCGTTCGGGTGCAGCTGCGCTTCGCGCCAGAATTCGACGTCGGCGGTGTGCTCGGGCGAGGCCGCCTGGCGCAGGCTGAGGAAATCGAACGCGGCGCGGAAGCGCGGATGCGACAGCAACCGGAACACGCGCTTGCGCTGGCGCTGCTGGAAACGCGACTGCAGCAGCCAGATCTCCTGCATCGGCAGCGAGAAGCGGCGCGGCAGGGCGATCGTCGACAACTGGTGCAGGGTGACCCGGTCGGCGGCGCGGCGCTGCGCTTCGGCGGTGTGCACGCCCTGCGCCTGCAGCGCCATCAGCGCGCGGCAGTAAGCCGGCCACAGCAGCAGGGCGAACAGGAACGCCGGCGACACCGGCTCGTCGGCGGCGACGCGCGCGTCGGTGCCCTTCAGCCCTTCCAGCACCATCCGCCGCAACGCGCCGCTGCGGTTGGAACGCAGCGCGGCGGCGCTCTCCGGCAGCAACGCGCCGAGCAGGCCGTAACGCTCCAGGCCGAGGAAGCTCTCGACCGCGTGGCCGGACAGGAACAGCTTCAGGCATTCCTCGAACAAACGCGCCGGCGCGGCGTCGGCCAGCAACGGCGCCAGGCGCGGAATCGGCTCGGCGGTGTCGCGCTCGATCTCGAAACCGAGCTTGGCCGCCAGCCGTACCGCGCGCAGCATCCGCACCGGATCTTCGCGGTAGCGGGTCTCCGGATCGCCGATCAGGCGCATCAGGCGGTTCTGCACGTCCTCGAAGCCGCCGACGTAGTCGCGCACCGAGAAGTCCTCGACCGCGTAATACAGTGCGTTGGCGGTGAAGTCGCGGCGCACCGCGTCGTCTTCGATGCTGCCGTAGACGTTGTCGCGGACCAGGCGGCCGCCGGTGTCGGTCTCGCGGTCGCCGCTGCCGTCGTCGCTGTTGGCGCGGAACGTCGCCACCTCGATGATCTCGCGGCCGTAGACCACATGGGCCAGGCGGAACCGGCGCCCGATCAGGCGGCAGTTGCGGAACAGCCCCTTGACCTGTTCGGGCGTGGCGTCGGTGGCGACGTCGAAGTCTTTGGGATGGCCGCCGACCAGGATGTCGCGCACCGCGCCGCCGACCAGGTAGGCGCCGAAGCCGCTGTCGCGCAGCCGGTACAGCACCCGCAACGCGTTGGGGCTGATCTCCTTGCGCGAGACGTTGTGCTGGTCGCGCGGGATCACCCGCAGCGTAGGTTGGAATGAGGAGTTATCGGCTTGCATCGAGCGGGCGCGCCGCCTGTAAAGGAATTCGGGATGGCCGTTGCCCGCGGCAACGGCGGCGCATATACTAGCAGGCCGCACCGGATTGAGAGTCCCTGCGGTCTGACGAGGAGCCCGCTCCCCGCCAGCGTCGTAATCCCCTGCTCCCTTCGTCTAGAGGCCTAGGACGTGGCCCTCTCAAGGCTAAAACACGGGTTCGAATCCCGTAGGGAGCGCCAAACCAGCGACCCGGTCGCCGAAAAAGCCCGCGCCTGCGCGGGCTTTTTCTTATCCGCGGGCGATGGCGACGCCGTCGCGTTGCGCGCCCGCGGCGCCCGTCACGCATCCGCCAAGCCGCGCCTTGGGTCGTTGCGCGGCGATGGCTACACTATCGCCGCCGACCCGCCGGCACGGCCCAGACCCCAGGATTTCGCTCATGCCCTTCGTCGTCACCGAGAACTGCATCAAATGCAAGTACACCGATTGCGTCGAGGTGTGCCCGGTCGACTGCTTCCATGAAGGCCCGAATTTCCTGGTGATCGACCCGGACGAGTGCATCGATTGCACCCTGTGCGAGCCGGAATGCCCGATCAACGCGATCTACCCCGAGGACGACGTGCCCGCCGGCCAGGAGGCCTTCGTCGCCCTCAACGCCGAGCTGGCCCAGGCCTGGCCGGTGATCACCACGCGCAAGGACAGCCTGCCCGACGCCAAGGATTGGGAAGGCAAGACCGGCAAGCTCGACCTGCTCGAGCGCTGAACCGGCCGGGCGGCCGGGCCGCCTGCGGGCGTTCATCGACCGCTGCCTAGACTCGGGCCGACCGCGCTGCCCGAGACCGTCGCCGTGCCCAGCCCCCACCGTACCGCGCAGGCCCTGCCCGCACTGCTGCTCGCCCTGAGCCTGGTCCCGGCCGCCGCCGGCCAGTCCCGGCCCGCCGCGGAACCTCATCAGCCGCGCCCCGCCCGGGACCGCGACTCGCTGGACTTGGGCTCGCTGGACTTGGGTGGCCTGGGCCTGGGCGAGCTGGACCTGTCGCGGCTGGACCCGAATGCGCTGCGCAGCGGCGGCGCCGACCTGCTGACCCGCGCCGCCGATTCGGACCTGGACAGCCTGTTCCAGGCTCTGCACCGCGCCGCGCGCGCGCCGGACGAAGCCGCGGTGCTGTGCGGCCTGTTCGACCCGCAGGCCGACCGCAGCCCCGAGGCCCTGACCCGGGCCGCGCAGCGCCTGGGCGAGGACAGCCGGCAGCGCTTCCTCGACGCCTTGCTGCGCATCGCCCTGGGCGGCCTGCAGAACCCGCCGCAGGCCTACGACGCCGGCGCGGCCAAGCAGGCGCTCAAGCGGGCCGGGGTCACCGCTGCGCTGCTGCACGAGGATTTCGCCACCCAACTCGGCGCCGAAGGTCAGGCGCCCGAAGCGCGCCAGGCGCGCTGCCGCGCCTTCGGCTGGGTGCTCGACGCGCTGGCGCAGATGCCGTTGGCGCAACGCGCCGCGACCACCCGCCTGCTGCTGCACGAAGGCCTGGCCCGCGCCCTGCCCGGCGAGCGCTGAGCGTCGCCTGGCGCGATGGTCGCGGCTCACCGCGCCCGCAGTCGGCGCGGCTCTGTAGGAGCGGCGTGAGCCGCGACAGCCGCAGCGACGCGATACCGCGCCGGTTTCCGCAGCCCGGCCGATCGGGCATCCCGGGTCGGCGCAAGAACCGCTTATCCGGGCTTCGGCGGCCTGCGCTCGCGCGAACCGCTTCGGCTGTCGCGGCTTACGCCGCTCCTACAGGAAGCGGCCGCTCCTGTTCGGAGCAGCGCGCCCGGCCGGTTTCGCGCTGGCCCCCGCAACGAAAACGGGCGCCTCGCGGCGCCCGTCCCGTGTCGCAAGCGACGCTGGCGATCAACGGCCGCCGAGCGTGCCCTTGAGGCTGGCGATCAGCTGCGCCGGCGCTTCGCCGGCGGCCGGCAGGCCGCGCGGGTCGACCGCCGAGACGTAGGCGCCGGCTTCCACCGCGCTGACCCGGACCAGGAAGTTGCTGCCCTGGTAGTTGACGTCGTAGGCGCCGAGCAGCTGCGCGCGGCTGGCGATGCTCAGGCCTTCGACCTTGCCCAGCGCGTCGCCGACCTTGTTGAAGATGTCGTCGCGGTTGCCGCTGACGGTGAAGCCGTTCGCCGCCGAGGCCGGGGTGCCCGGGGCGGCCTGGGTCGGGCGCGAGGCGGCCAGGCCCGACGCGGTCACCGAACCGGCCGGCACCGCCATGGCGCCGTCGGTACGCGGCTGGTCGAGGTCCGGCGGCACTTCCAGCGGACGGTTTTCCGGCGCTTCGGCATACAGCTTGTTGCCCTTGCGGAACCAGCTGCAGCCCGAACTGGCGACCACCGCCAGCAGCAGACCGGCGACCAGCGCACGGGACAGATTGGGGTTGCAACGCATGAGCATCTCCTGCTGAAAAGGGTCAGGCCGCGATCGGTTCGCGACCGGCGTGTTCGAGTTCGATTACCAGCGCGGCGATGCGGCGCGCCGCCTCGTCGTGCGCCGGCGACAGCGATTGCAGCGGCAGGCGCAGCCCGTGGCCCAGGCCTTGCGCGGCCAGCAGCGCCTTGACCGGGATCGGGTTGGGCTCGACGCCGAGAAAGTCGTAGGCCGGACGCAGGCGCGCGTCCCAGGCTTCGGCCTGGTCGCGGCGGCCGGCGCGGGCCAGGTCGGCGAGACGGCGGAACGCCGCCGGCAGCACATTGGAGCCGACCGAGACGATGCCGTCGGCGCCGGCGAGCATGGCCCGGCACGCGGTCGGATCGTCGCCGCTGAGCACGGCGAAGCCTTCCGACTTGAACGCCAGCAGGGCGTCCATGCGCGCGCCTTCGGCCACCGCTTCCTTGATGCCGACGATGCGCGGATGGTCGACCAGGGCGGCCACGGTCTGCGGCAGCAGATCGCCGCCGGTGCGGCCCGGCACGTTGTACAGCACCAGCGGCAAGGCGCCGTCGTCGGCGATCGCGCGGTAGTGGGCGATCAGGCCGGCCTGGGTCGGACGCACATAGGGCGGCGTCACCACCAGCGCGGCGTCGGCGCCGAGCGCGGCGGCGCGACGGGTCAGTTCGATGGTTTTGGCGGTGTTGGACAGGCCGGTGCCGGCCAGCACCGGAACGCGCCCGGCGACCGCTTCGACCGCGGTCCGCAGCAGGGTGTCGTATTCGGCGTCGTACAGCGCCGCGGCCTCGCCGGTCGAGCCGGCCACGACCAGCGCCTGGGTGCCGCCTTGCAACTGCGCCGCCAGCATTTTGTGCCAGGCGTCCAGGTCGAGTTCGCCGGCCGCGGTGAACGGCGTCGCCAGCGCGGTGATGCTGCCGGAAAGTCGCAAGAGAAAACCTACCAATGATCGTGTTGAGGGCGTCCGCGCCGTCGGGCTGCGGACCGCCGGGCCAGTGTTCCGGGCGGAGCGTCCGGGCCTGGAAAAACGTGCGCGGTGCCGCCAAGTACGGGGCGATGTTACTTGCGGCCCGAAAGCGGGGGCAAGTATGCTGCCTTATAGCCGCGACCCGAGCCCGGGCCGCCGTTCATTTCCGAGCCTTCCGCTCCCTTGCAGGCGCCGCCTTGACCGATTCCGCTTCCCGGCCGTCGCCGAACGAAAACCACCTCCTGATCAACGCCTATACGACGCATCCGGAGTCGCCGCTGCTGTCGGTGACGCGCCGGATCGCCGATTCGGGCTGCAACCTGGTCGACGCGCGCCTGTCCACGGTCGGCCGCGACGTCTCGGTGACGGCGCTGGCGGTGGGCTCCTGGGACGCGGTCGCCAAGCTCGAAGCGATGCTGGCGCGGCTGGAGCGCGAGGAAGGCCTGAAGCTGGTGTGGTACCGCACCGGCGCCAAGCAGGTCCAGTCCAGCCTGCTGCCCTACGTGGTCGAAGTCGTCGCCGCCGACAAGCCCGGCATCCTGTTCCAGCTGGCCGATTTCTTCGACCGCCAGGGCATCACCATCGAAAGCCTGCACTGCTCGCGCTACCGCGCGATGCAGACCGGCGCGGACATGTTCTCGGCGCAGATCACCATCGGCGTGCCGTCGAGCATGCACATCGCCGCCTTGCGCGACGATTTCCTCGAGTTCTGCGACCATCTGAACCTCGACGCCATCATGGACCCGATGAAGTTCTGACCATGCTCGACACCGGCGACCACGCATACGGCAAGAAAGCGCCCGCGCTGCAGCTGGCCCTGTCCAGCGGCGAAACCGTCCGCCTCGCCGACTACGCCGGGCAATGGCTGGTGCTGTACTTCTATCCCAAGGACAGCACCCCGGGCTGTACCACCGAAGGCCTGGACTTCAACGCCGCGCTGCCCAAGTTCAAGAAGCTCGGCGCGACCGTGCTGGGCGTGTCGCGCGACTCGATCCGCTCGCACCAGAACTTCTGCGCCAAGCAGGGCTTCAAGTTCGACCTGGTCAGCGACGCCGACGAGTCGCTGTGCAACGCCTTCGGCGTGATCAAGGAAAAGAACCTGTACGGCCGCAAGTACATGGGCATCGAGCGCAGCACCTTCCTGATCGACCCGAAAGGCGTCATCGTGGCGTCATGGCGTCCGGTGAAAGTCGCCGGCCATGCCCAGGCCGTACTCGATTCGCTCAAGGAACACTCCGCCTAGGAGCACCACGCCCAGTGAGGCCCTCCCCGTCCACGCTCGCCAGCCGTCCCGCCCCGCGGGCCACGGCGGCGCGACCGTGGGCGCCGTCCGCGCGCGGCCTGCGCCGCGTCCCGGCACCGCGTTCCGCCCCGCTTTCCACGCTCTTCTCCGACGAGACCGCTAAATGACCAGAAGCAAGCGCATCTACGTGCTGGATACCAACGTGCTGATGCACGATCCCACCGCGCTGTTCAAGTTCGAGGAGCACGACGTATACCTGCCGATGCAGGTCATCGAGGAGCTCGACAACGGCAAGAAGGGCACCTCGGAAGCCAGCCGCAACGCGCGCCAGGTCAGCCGCTTCCTCAACGAGCTGATCGAAGCCGAAGGCACCGCCAAGATCGCCTCGGGCATCACCCTCAACCGCCCGCAGGGGCTGCAGCTGCGCGGCGCGCAGAGCATCGGCAAGCTGCGCTTCCAGACCAGCGCGTTCGATGCCGGCAAGCGCTTCGGCGCGGTCATCCCGGACAACCACATCCTGGGTTCGATCCTGGCGCTGAAGGAGGCCGAGCCCGAGGTGCCGGTGGTGCTGGTGTCCAAGGACATCAACCTGCGGATCAAGGCCTCGATCGCCGGCATCGTGTCGGAGGACTACGAGAACGACCGCGCCCTCGACGACTTCAGCCTGCTCTACACCGGCGCGACCGCGCTGCCGGAGGACTTCTGGCAGCGCCACGGCAAGGACCTCAAGTCCTGGACCGAGAAAGGCCGCACCTACTACGAACTCAGCCGCGCGCCGGACGACGA
Organism: Lysobacter sp. BMK333-48F3; assembly: GCF_019733395.1. Taxonomy (NCBI): domain Bacteria; kingdom Pseudomonadati; phylum Pseudomonadota; class Gammaproteobacteria; order Lysobacterales; family Lysobacteraceae; genus Lysobacter; species Lysobacter sp. BMK333-48F3. Next base: position 4,731,981 of record NZ_JAIHOO010000001.1, read on the forward strand.
CTGGTACCCGAACCAGTTCCTGTACCTGCCCGGCGACGACGAATCCGAGCTCAAGGTGGTCAAGGTCGGCGAAGAGCGCGTCACCCTGCAGATCGTCGACGACTACCGCCACAACCAGCATGCGGTGTGGGGCATCATCGCGCGCAACCGCGAGCAGAACTTCGCCCTCAACGCGCTGATGGACCCGGAGATCGATTTCGTCACCCTGCTCGGCACCGCCGGCACCGGCAAGACCCTGCTGGCCCTGGCCGCCGGCCTGGCCCAGACCATGGATCAGCAGCGCTACCGCGAGATCATCATGACCCGCGCCACGGTCAGCGTCGGCGAGGACATCGGCTTCCTGCCCGGCACCGAGGAGGAAAAGATGACCCCGTGGATGGGCGCGCTGACCGACAACCTGGAAGTGCTGACCCACAACCAGGAAGGCGGCGCCTGGGGCCGCGCGGCGACCAACGACCTGCTCGCCTCGCGGATCAAGATCCGCTCGATGAACTTCATGCGCGGCCGCACCTTCCTCAGCCGCTGGCTGATCCTCGACGAAGCGCAGAACCTGACCCCGAAGCAGATGAAGACCTTGATCACCCGCGCCGGCCCGGGCACCAAGATCGTCTGCCTGGGCAACGTCGAGCAGATCGACACGCCGTACCTGACCGAGACCACCTCGGGCCTGACCTACGCGGTCGACCGCTTCAAGGGCTGGGCGCACAGCGCCCACGTCACCCTGCGCCGCGGCGAACGCTCGCGCCTGGCCGACTACGCCTCGGAAGTGCTGTAGGCGGGCGCGACGCCGGGACGGTCCCGGCAGTCCGCCGCTGAAACCGACGAGCCGGCGCATGCGCCGGCTCGTTGGTTTGCGCGGGCGGCCGGAAAGACTCAGCTGCCCGGGATGCGGCAGCAGGTGGCCGTGGTCCTGTAAGCGATCGCGCTGAGCACCGAACCGACCAGTTCGCACTTCCAGCCGGTCAGCTGGCCGTTGACCACGTTCGGGTCCGAACTGCTGACCGTCAGCCCGAGCGGACCGGTGCACGAACCGCTGGTCGCGGTGTAGTTGGTCGGGCAGTCGATCGTGCGGGTCTGCAGGCCGCCGAGCAGATCCAGCACGCCGGTCTGCTGGGCGTAGGTGCAGTCCAGGGCGGTGGCGGCCGGCTCCTTGAAATAGCCGGTCACGTCCACGACCACGTTCGCCTGCGCGCTCGAGTACAGACTGAACTGAGTGGGGCAGCCGGGGCGGCACAGCTTCACGTGCGATTCGTTGGAGTACACGCCGCCGCCGTTGTAGTTCAACGAAGCCGCCACCGGGCGGGCCACGTCGGAGGGATAGGCGGTGAACCAGCCGCCCTGCAACGGATCGACCGAGGCCAGCTTGACCGTAATCGCCGACACGTTGGCGGGGATGTTGCAGTTGCTGGCGTCGCCGCCCTGATCGACGAAATCGGTTGCCGTGAACGCCAGGAAGCTGCGCGTGCTGTTCGCGGCCATAGGACCGCCGCGCAGGCGGGTGTCGACGATCCGGCACGGCGTCAACGGGGTGTAGACCAAATCCGAACCCGGGCTGCCGATCGCCTTGGTGCCGATCTCGCCGATGGCCGTCGGTGCGCCGCCGACCACCTCGACCGACCCCGCGGAGCCCAGTAGCGCTTCGTTCATTTGGCGAAAGTCAACAGCGCTGGCCGCCCGCTCCAGATTGGCGATATCGGCATTGGCGAACGTGGTCCGCATCCGCTCGCCCCAGCCGCTCGCCGAAGCGCCGTACGTCTTGTCGACGTAAGGCTGCCAGCGCTCAACGATGTCCTGCCCGAGTTCGGCGCGCATGCTCTCCGGCGCCAGTCCGCTGTCGTAGTTGACCGCCCAGTTGACCCCGAAGGCTGCCGCCGGCAGCCCCACTACCAACAGCCCGACCAGTAATTTCCCTTTCGTAATCATCGTAACCGCCCTTCCTTCAGAGAGAGACGAGCGCCTTGCGGCGCGGCGAGGACACGGATGGCGCCCCTTGGTCCGGGGCCAGCGCTTGCGCGCGCTGCATGGATAGTGCATCGACCGATGCGCCGGCAATGTCCGCTTTCGCTAACGTTGGACGTTGTGTTTTCCAGGCGCGAACGTCGGCTTGCGGCCCAGGAAAATGTGGTTGTGACTGGCAACCCACTCCGCAGGCGAACGGTTAGGGAAACTGGACTAATAGCGACCAGTTTCGCTGTCGTGTTAGCGAACCCCGTGCAAGATCGCCGTTAGCCTTTCAGGAGAGTCCGGGATGTCGGCATTGCCTGAACGCATCAGACGCGCGCGCGCCCTGTCGCGCACTTCGCAACTGGCCCTGGCCACCGCAGTCGGCGTGCAACGCAGCGCGGTGGCGCAATGGGAACGGCCTTCGGGCAGTCGCCCTTCCATGCATCATCTGCTGTCGATCGCCAAGGTCACCGGCGTGTGCCTGGAGTGGCTGGGCACCGGGCGCGGCCAGGTTCGCCCGGACGACGGCGCCTGGACCCCGGCGCTGCGCCCGGCCGATTACGCCCAGGACGACATCGAGGAGGAATGCCTCAGCGCCCTGCGCCGGCTGCCGTTCGCCCTGCGCAAACAGCTGGTCGCGACCATTTCGCTGATGGCCAAAGCCTCCGCGGACGGCAACGGTTAGCAAGCACGGCGGCCGCCCGGGCCGATAAGATGGGACGGCGGCCGCTAGGCGCTACCGGCCGCCGCATTCCGTCCGCCCGCCCGACCGCACCCGATGACCCAACGCCCCGTTTCCGCCCTGACCATCGCCGGCTCCGACTCCGGCGGCGGCGCCGGCATCCAGGCCGATCTCAAGACCTTCGCCGCACACCGCGTGCACGGGCTCAGCGCACTGGCCGCGCTGACCGCGCAACACACCCGCGGCGTGAGCGCGGTGCACGTGCCCGACACCGGCTTCCTGCGCGCGCAGATCGACGCCTGTTTCGACGACTTCGCGATCGGCGCGGTCAAGCTCGGCATGCTCGCCAACGCCGCGGTGATCCACGCCGTCGCCGACGCGCTGGAGCATTACCGCCCGGCCCGGATCGTGCTGGACCCGGTCATGGTCGCGACCTCCGGCGCGCGCCTGCTCGAACCCGAGGCCCTCGAAGCGCTGCGCGGCCGCCTGCTGCCGCTGGCGAGCCTGGTCACGCCCAACCTGCCCGAGGCCGAGCTGCTGCTCGGCCGGCCGATCGCCGACCGCGACGGCATGCGCGCCGCGGTCGACGCCTTGTTCGCGATCGGCGCGCGCGCGGTGCTGCTCAAGGGCGGCCATCTGGCCGACGACGGCGACGTGGTCGACCTGTTCGCGCACGCCGGCGGCGTGCGCGAGATCGCCCATCCGCGCTTGTCGGTGGAGGCGCACGGCACCGGCTGCACCCTGGCCTCGGCGGTGGCGGCGAACCTGTGCCGCGGCTTGTCGCTGGAACAGGCCAGCGCGGCCGCCGCCGACTACGTGCATGCGGCGCTGCGCGGCGGTTATCGGCCCGGCCGCGGCGAGGTGCTGGTGCTGGATCACTTCGGAGCCGCCGCGCATGGCCGACAGTAAGCCCCCCGATCACGACCAGATCGCGCTGCGCGCCGGCGACGGCCATCGTTGGGCGCTGCTGAGCCGGATTCCGGCCCAACCGCGCCGCAGCCTGCTGTGGCTGCCCGCGCTCGGCGTCGCCGCGCGCCACTACCTGCCCTTTGCCGAGGCGCTGGCCGCACGCGGCGTGGCGGTGTTCGTGCACGAGTGGCGCGGCAACGGCAGCAGCAGCCTGCGCGCCAGTCGCAGCGTGGACTGGGGCTATCGCGAAGTCCTGCTCGACGATCTGCCGCTCAGCGAAGCGGCCGCGGCGGCCGCGCTGCCGGGAGTGCCGCGCGCGATCGGCGGCCACAGCCTCGGCGGGCAACTGGCCTGCGTGCGCCTGGGTTTGATGGCCTTGCACGGTCAGGCCGTTCCGCAGGCCTTGTGGCTGGTCGCCAGCGGCGCGCCGTACTGGCGCGCGTGGCCGATGCCGCGCAAGATCGGCCTGTCCTGGGTGTACCGGTTTCTGCCCTGGCTGGCCCGGGTCAACGGCGTTTTGCCGGGCCGCCGGGTCGGCTTCGGCGGCAACGAGGCGCGCAGCCTGATCCGCGACTGGGCCCGCACCGGGCTCAGCGGCCGCTACGCCGCCCGCGGCGTCGGCGAAGACCTGGAAGCCGGCATGGCCCAGGTCGCGATCCAGGCCCGCAGCGTGCGCCTGACCGACGACTGGCTGGTGCCGCGCGCCTCGCAGGATTTCCTGTTGTCGAAATTGCCGCTGGCGCAAATCGCATCGACCGACATGGACGCAGCCGCCTTGGGCGCGCGCGCCGATCACTTCGCCTGGATGAAACAGCCCGAGGCGGTGGTCGCCGCCTTGCTGCGCGACGATCCACTGTAGGAGTGGCGTCAGCCGCGACCACCGAAGCGAGGTAGCTCAGTGCCATCGCCGAAGCCCGGACAACCGGGCTTTGTTATGTGGGGTGGCGAGTACGCCGCTGCGGGCAGCAGCGCGCAGCTCCACCGCTTCGGTCGTCGCAGCTTGTGACCGGAGGAAATCCCCGTGAGACGCCGCTCCCACAGGCGATGGTTTCGAGCCCCGATCGGCGGCAGCGGGCTCTGATCTTCCTGCACGTCCCGCGACCGCGCTTTACGCCGCGCCGTCGATTGTTTACGGCGAATTTACGCCGCGACGGCGGTCGCGAAATAGCGGCTTTACGCCCGCCTTTCCGAGAATGAGCGCGTGGCCGAACCGGCCTCTTACGCAGTCTTCGGATACTTCCATGCCGTCCTCGCATCACCCGTTCCGCCGCCGCGAAGCCGCCGCGCCGTTGCTGCTGGCCGCCTGCGCCGGCCTCGGCTTGCTCGCCCTGGGCGCGAACGCCCACGCCGCAGAATCCCCGGCCGTCAGCCTCAGCGGCTCGGCCGCGCTGACCAGCGACTATGTCTGGCGCGGCAGCTCGCAGACCCAGGGCGACCCGGCCGTGCAGGCTGGCTTCAAGATCGCCCACAGCAGCGGCGTCTATGCCTCGGTGTGGGGCTCCAACGTCGAGTTCGCGCCGGACACCCATGCCAGCAGCGAGTTCGATTTCACCGTCGGCTGGGCCGGCAAGGTCGCCGACCACTGGGGCCTGGACGTGAACGTCCTGCACTACCGTTATCCGTCGACCACGGTCGATCTGAACTGGACCGAGCTCAACGGCACGGTCACCTGGCGCGACAACTACTGGCTGTCGCTGGCCTATTCCAACCAAGCCCTGGGCAGCAAGGAACGCGGCCTGTACTCGCAGGTCGGCACGCGCTTCCCGGTCAACGATGCGGTGCGCTTCGAAGCGGCGGTCGGCCACTACTTCCTCGACGACGTCTACGACCGCAGCTACAGCCATGGTCAGCTCAGCGCGATCTGGGCGGTGAAGACGGCGTCCAACGCGAACCTCGAACTGCGCCTGACCGCCCACGCCACCGACCGCAACGCCGAACGGATCTTCGGCGATTCCCTGGCCGGCTCGCGCATCGAAGCGGCGGTCCAGGCGACCTTCTGAAGGAGACACGACATGCCCGGTTGGCTCTCGATGCTGTGCGCGATCTCGGTCCTGGTGGCCGGCGCCTATCTGCTCTACGTCGTGCTGCGCCCCGAGGACTTCTGAGCGCGCGCCCGCACCGCAGGGAACGCGGCGCGGTTCCACTCTACCGACGCGCGTCCGCGCTCTGAGCGGACGCGCGCCAGGCCGTTGCCGCGCCGGACGCGCCGCAGCGGCCTCATCACCGTCCGGTGTTCGTCATGATCGAAATCTTTCTCGTATTCGCGCTAGCCGTCGGCCTGGGTTGGCCGTTAGGCCTGTACCTGGCGCGCGTCATGCGCGGCGACCGCTCGCGCCTGGACGTCCTGTTCGCGCCGATCGAACGCGCGATCTACCGCGCCGTCGGCACCGACCCGGCGCGCGGCATGAGCTGGCGCGGCTACGCGTTGGCGTTCGCTCTCAGCAATGCGGTGCTCGCCGTGTTGGTATGGGCGTTGTTCATGACCCAGGCCTGGCTGCCGCTCAACCCCGACGGCGTGCCCAACCTGCGTTGGGACACCGCGCTGCACACCATGGTGTCCTTCCTCACCAATACCAACCAGCAGCACTACTCGGGCCAGGCCCAGCTGAGCTATCTGTCGCAGATGGTCGGCATCGTCGGCCTGCAAGTCGTCACTCCGATGATGGGCCTGGCGATCGTGGTCGCCACCCTGCGCGGCCTGTTCGGCGGCCGTCAGGCCCTGGCCGACCCTGGCGCGGCGACGCGCGAGGGCGAGACCCGCGACCTCGGCAACTACTGGGTCGACGTCACCCGCGCCACCCTGCGCTTCATGATTCCGCTGTGCCTGCTGTGGGCGGCCTTGCTGACCTGGCAAGGCGTGCCGTCGACGCTGCAGGGCGGTGCGACGGTTTCGCCGCTCGACCAGAGCGCGGAGCTGAAGCAACAGAAGATTCCCGTGGGCCCGGTCGCGCCTATGGTCGCGGCCAAGCAACTGGGCACCAACGGCGGCGGCTGGTACGGCCCCAACAGCACCGTCGCGCTGGAGAACCCGACCCCGCTGTCGAACCTGCTGGAGGTGCTGGCGCTGATCCTGATCCCGGTCGCGGTGACCTTCATGGTCGGTCCGTTCACCGGCCGGCGCAAACTCACCGCGCTGGTGTTCGGCAGCATGCTGCTGATGTCGGTGGTGTCGACCGGCCTGTCGGTAGGGTCGGAGGCGTATTCCTCGACCAGCGCCGACGCGGCGCTGATGGAAGGCAAGGAAACCCGCTTCGGCGCCGATGGCTCGGCCTTGTGGTCGGCGCTGACCACGCAGAGCAGCAACGGCTCGGTCAACGCGATGCACGACTCGCTGGCGCCGCTGACCGGCGGCGTGGCGATGGTCAACATGCTGATCAACGCCATCTGGGGCGGCATCGGCTGCGGCCTGCAGCAGTTCCTGGTCTATCTGCTGCTGTCGGTGTTCCTGGCCGGACTGATGACCGGGCGTACGCCGGAGTTGTTCGGACGCAAGATCGAAGCGCCGGAAGTGCGCCTGCTGGCGCTGCTGATCCTGTTGCAGCCGATGGTGGTGCTGGGCTTCAGCGCCGTCGCCCTGGCCTTCCCCGCGATCACCGGCAATTCCAATCCGGGCTTCCACGGCATCAGCCAGGTCTTCTACGAGTACACCTCGGCCTTCGCCAACAACGGTTCGGGCTTCGAAGGTCTCGGCGACGCGACGTACTGGTGGAATCTCAGCTGCTCGGCCGTCCTGGCATTGGGCCGATACCCGGCGCTGATCGTGCCGCTCGCGGTCGCCGGCCTGTTGGCGCGCAAGCGCGTGGCGCCGGAAAGCACCGGCACCCTGCACGCGGAGACGCCGACTTTCGCCCTGACCCTGATCGCGGTGATCGTGATCTTGACCGTCCTGCAATTCATGCCCGCGTTGGTGCTCGGCCCGATCGCCGATCACCTGACCCTGGCGAGCAAGGCTCTGTGAGGAAAAGCCTTATGAACGAACAAGTCCATCTCGGAGCACAGCGCCGCCAGAGTGCGGTCGCCGGTCTAGACGCCGCCGGCCTGCGCGCAGCGATGCTCGAATCCTTCGTCAAACTCTCCCCGCAACATGCGATCCGCAGTCCGATCATGGCGGTGGTGCTGCTCGGCACCGTGCTGTCGGCGCTGATCACGATCTTCGTCCCGGGCCACCTCGTCTTCGGCGCCGCGGTCACCGCGATCCTGTTCGTGACCGTGCTGTTCGCCAACTTCGCCGAAGCCGTCGCCGAAGCGCGCGGCCGCGGCCAGGCCGCTTCGCTGCGTGCGGCGCGGCGCGACCTGGTCGCGCGCAAGCTCGACACCGTCGGCCGCAACGAAAGCCGGGTGGCGGCGTCGACGCTCAAGCCCGGCGACCGGGTGATCGTCTCGGCCGGCGAGCTGATCCCGGCCGACGGCGAGATCGTGAGGGGCCTGGCTACGATCAACGAATCGGCGGTCACCGGCGAGTCCGCGCCGGTGCTGCGCGAGGCGGGCACCGACCGTTCCGGCGTCATCGGCGGCACCAAGGTGCTGTCCGACGAGATCGTGATCGAGGTCAGCGCCGAGCCCGGCCACAGCTTCCTCGACCGCATGATCGCCCTGGTCGAGGGCGCCAACCGGCAGAAGACCCCGAACGAAATCGCTCTGACCATGCTGCTGGCGGCGATGACCCTGACCTTCCTGATCGTGGTCGCGACCCTGCCGCTGTTCGCCGGCTTCGTCGGCGCCAAGCTCGACCCGCTGCTGCTGATCGCGCTGCTGGTGTGCCTGATTCCGACCACCATCGGCGGCCTGCTGCCGGCGATCGGCATCGCCGGCATGAACCGCGCGCTGTCGGCCAACGTGCTGGCGAAGTCCGGCAAAGCGGTGGAAGTGGCCGGCGACGTCGACGTGCTGCTGCTCGACAAGACCGGCACCATCACCCACGGCGACCGCCAGGCCACCGCCTTCCATCCGCTGGCCGGCATCGAGCGTTCGCAGTTGCGCGACGCCGCCCTGCTGGCCTCGCTCGCCGACCCGACCCCGGAAGGCAAGTCGATCGTGCGCCTGGCGCGCGAGCAACACAGCGCGGTGCCAGAACCCGAGCGCGCCGACTACCTCCAGTTCACCGCGCAGACCCGCATGTCCGGCGTCGACCTGCCGCAGGACTACGAGGGCGGCGCACGCTCGATCCGCAAGGGCGCAGGCGATGCGATCGGCAACCATGTGCGCTCGCTCGGCGGCGAAGTCACCCCCGAACTGGCGGCGCGCATCGAGCAGGTCGCGCGCGGCGGCGCCACCCCGCTGGTGGTCGCCGAGGGCCGCTACGTGCTCGGCGTGGTCGAGCTGTCGGACGTGGTCAAGCACGGGGTCAAGGAGCGCTTCGCCCGGCTGCGGGCGATGGGCGTGCGCACGGTGATGATCACCGGCGACAACCCGCTCACCGCCGCGGCGATCGCCGCCGAAGCCGGCGTCGACGACTACATCGCCGAAGCCCGGCCCGAGGACAAGCTGGCGCGGATCCGCGCCGAGCAGGCCGGCGGCCGGCTGGTGGCGATGGTCGGCGACGGCACCAACGACGCCCCGGCGCTGGCCCAGGCCGACGTCGGCCTGGCGATGAACTCCGGCACCCAGGCCGCCAAGGAAGCCGGCAACATGGTCGACCTGGATTCGGACCCGGCCAAGTTGCTGGCGGTGGTCGAGGTCGGCAAGCAGCAGTTGATCACCCGCGGTGCGCTGACCACGTTCTCGCTGGCCAACGACGTGTCCAAGTACTTCGCCATCCTGCCGGCGCTGTTCGCCGCCGCCATCCCGCAAATGGCCGCGCTCAACGTCATGCAGCTGTCCAGCCCGACCAACGCGGTGCTGGCGGCGCTGATCTTCAACGCCGTCATCATCCCGGCGCTGATCCCGTTGGCCCTGGCCGGGGTGCGCTTCAAGCCGGCGACCGCAGTGGCCCTTCTGCGCCGGAACATGCTGGTCTACGGCCTCGGCGGCGTGTTGTTGCCGTTCGTGGCGATCAAGCTCATCGACATGGCGCTGGCCGCGGTCGTCCGGTTCTGAACGCCTCAAGCCCCTCTCCCGTTGGCGGGAGAGGGGTTGGGGTGAGGGCCGCGCCCTCGCAACATCAAGGAACACTCGAATGAACGCACAACCCACCCTTCACGTCATCGACGACCGCGCCTCCCTGCGCGCCCCGCTGCTGTTCGCCGTGGTTTCGCTGCTCGGCTTCGGCTTCGCCTACTCGCTGGTCGGCACCGCCATCGGCCGCGCCGCGTTCCCGTCGCAGGCGACCGGTTCGATCGTCGAGCGCGACGGCCGCGCCGTCGGCTCGGCCCTGGTCGCCCAGCCCTTCGTCGACGCACGCTACTTCCAGCCGCGCCCGTCGGCGGCCAAGTACGACCCGATGGCCGCCTCCGGCAGCAACCAGGCGCGCAGCAATCCGGACCTGCGCAAGCGTCTGGCCGAAGAAACCGCCACGATCGCCGCACGCGAAGGCGTGCTGGCGGAGAAAGTCCCGGCCGAGCTGGCCACGCAGTCCGGCGGCGGGCTGGACCCGCACATCTCCCCGGCCTCGGCCGAGGTCCAGGCCATGCGCGTGGCCCAGGCGCGCGGACTCAGCCTGTCGGCGATGGATGCGCTGATCGCCCAGCACACCGAAGGCCCGCAGTTCGGACTGCTCGGCGAGCCGCGGGTCAACGTATTGCAGCTCAACCTGGCCTTGGATGCGGCGCAGGCGGCGCGCTGAGGGAGCAAAGGCAAATCCCCCCTCCCCCCCTTTTTCAAAGGGGGGAATGCTTCGGGCGGATGCTGCAGGGTTTGAAGTACGCCGCTCCTGCCGTTGCCTCAATGAAAACGGAGGGAATGCTTCGGGCGGATGCTGGGGGATTTGAGGCACGCCGCTCCGGCCTTTGCCTCATTGAAAGGAGGGAACGCTTCGGGCGGATGCTGCGGGATCTGAAGCGCACCGCTCCGGCCGTTGCCTCATTGAAAGGAGGGAACGCTTCGGGCGACTGCTGCGGGATCTGAAGCGCACCGCCCCGGCCGTTGCCCCCTTTGAAAAAGGGGGCGGCGCTCGCGCAGCGGGCGCGGGGGATTTGCTGTTGCTGTTGCTGTTGCTGTCGCCTCCCACGCCCCAAGCAACGCCCCGAACCGCGCTCCCCATCCAACTACACACTCCTCACTCGCCCGGCGCACAATCTCCCCATGAGCGACCCCCGCAGCGCCCAAGCCGATGCCCTGATGGGCGAACTGCAGCGCCAGGGCGCCGGTCGGCTGACCATCTTTCTCGGCGCCGCGCCCGGCGTCGGCAAGACCTACGCCATGCTCGGCCGCGCGCGCGAACTGCAGCGGCGCGGCAGCGATGTCGCGGTCGGCGTGGTCGAGACCCACGGCCGCGCCGAAACCGCCGCCCTGCTCGACGGCCTCGACCTGCTGCCGCGCAAGCGCATCGACTACCAGGGACGCACCCTGGAGGAACTCGACCTCGACGCCGTGCTGGCGCGCCGCCCGCAGTTGGCGCTGATCGACGAACTCGCCCATCGCAACGCCCCGGGCAGCCGTCACGAGCGGCGCTGGCAGGACGTGCTGGAGCTGCTCGACGCCGGCATCGACGTCTACACCACGGTCAACATCCAGCATCTGGAAAGCCTCAACGACGTGGTCCACCGGATCACCGGCGTGCGCGTCAGCGAAACCGTGCCCGATGCGCTGTTCGACCGCCTGCGCGACATCGTCCTGGTCGACCTGCCGCCGCGCGAGCTGATCGAGCGCCTGCAGCAGGGCAAGGTCTACGTGCCCGAGCAGGCCGCGCACGCGCTGCAGGCGTTCTTCTCGCCGTCCAACCTCACCGCCTTGCGCGAGCTGGCGATGCAGACCGCCGCCGACCGGGTCGACAGCGACCTGCGCGAGGCGCAGACCGCGCGCGGCCTGCCCGGCCTGCCCTTGCGGCGCGCGGTGATGGTCGCGGTCGACGGCCTGGGCCAATCCGAATACCTGGTGCGCGTGGCCCGGCGTCTGGCCGAACGCCGCGACGCGCCCTGGCTGGCGGTCACGGTGCAGACCGGCGGCGCGCCCGATGCCCAGCGCCAGGGCGAACTCGACCGCGCCTTCGCCCTGGCCCGCCGGCTCGGCGGCGAGGCGGTGGTCCTGCACGGCAACAGCATCGTCGACGCCCTGCTCGACCATGCCGAACGCTCCGGCGTATCGACGATAGTCCTGGGCCGCACCCGCGAACGGCCGCTGGCGCGGATGGTCAACCGCACCCTGACCCAGCAGCTGATCCAGCGCGGCGCCCACTACGAGCTGACCATCGTCAGCACCCCCGAGGCGCGCGCCCGCGCGCGCCGTTCGCTGCGCGACAGCGGCAGCCGCCTGCGCGGCCTGCTCAGCCGCAGCGACGCCGCCTTGGCGGTAATCGCCAGCGCCGCGGCGACCGCGCTGGCCGCGGTGGCCGAACGCTGGATCGGCCTGGACGACCTGTCGCTGGTGTTCATCGTCGCGGTGGTGATGGTGGCCGCGCGCACCCGCATGACCGCGGCCGTGCTCGCCTCGGCCCTGTGCTTCCTCGCCTACAACTTCTTCTTCATCGAACCGCGCTACACCTTGCTGATCGGCGCCAGCCAAGGCGTGACCACGGTGACCCTGTTCCTGGTCGCGGCCCTGGTCGCCGGACGCCTGGCGTCCAAGCTGCGCATGCAGGTGCTGGCGCTGCGCGCGGCCAATGCCCACGCCACCGAGCTGCAGACCCTCGGCCGCGAGCTGGCCACCGCCGCGGACGCGGGCCAGGTGGTGCGCGCCGGCAAGCGCGCGCTCAAGCGCTCGCTCGGCGCCGAGGTGTTCGTCTACGTCGGCGCCGCGCCGCTGGCCGGACCGGACCTGCCCGAACTCAGCGACAAGGACCGCGCCGCCGCCGACTGGGCGCTCAAGCATCGCCAGCCCGCCGGCCGCTACACCGACACCCTGGCCGGCTCGGACTGGTGGCTGCTGCCGCTGAGCGGCGACGCCGGCAAGCCGGGCGCCGGCCTGGTCGGATTGCGTTTCGCGCCCTCGTTGACCCGGCTCGGGCCGGAACAGCGCCGGCTCGCCGAAGCCATGACCGACGACATCGCCCAGGCGGTGCTGCGCACCCGCCTGGTCGCCGACCTGGAGGACTCGCGGGTCAGCGGCGAGACCGAGCGCCTGCGCTCGGCCCTGCTGTCCTCGGTCTCGCACGACCTGCGCTCGCCGTTGGCCTCGATCATCGGCGCCGCCAGCAGCCTGGATCACTACGCCGAGGCGATGCCGCGCGAAGACCGCCATGCCCTGCTCGATACGATCCGCATCGAAGGCGAGCGGCTGGACCGCTACATCCAGAACCTGCTCGACATGACCCGGCTCGGCCACGGCGGCCTGGCCCTCAACCGCGACTGGATCGGGGTCGACGAACTGATCGGCTCGGCGGTCTCGCGCCTGCAACGCTACCAGCCCACGGCACGCTTCGAACTGCGCATCGAACCCGGCCTGGGGCCGATCTGGGTGCATCCGGCGCTGATCGAACAAGCGCTGTTCAACGTGTTGGAAAACGCGGTCAAGTTCTCCCCGCCCGACGCGCCGGTAACGGTGGACGCGCGCCGCATCGACGGCGAACCCGGCGGCCCCGACCGGCTGCTGCGCATCGACGTCAGCGACCGCGGCCCCGGCATTCCCGAGGACGAGCGGGCGCGGATTTTCGACATGTTCTACAGCGTCGAGCGCGGCGACCGCGGCCGCCAGGGCACCGGCCTGGGCCTGGCGATCTGCCAGGGCATGATCGGCGCGCACGGCGGCAGCGTGGTCGCCCTGCCCGGCCAGACCGACGCCCAGGGTCGCCGCGGCACCACGATCCGCATTACCCTGCCGCCCATCGAACCCGAACCCAAGGCCGCCCCCGCCCCCGCGCCATGACCGAGGACCACGCCTCCCATTCCGCCGCCGCGCCCGCGCGCGTGCTGGTGATCGACGACGAACCGCAGATCCGCAAGTTCCTCGACATCGCCCTGCGCGCGCAAGGCCATGCGGTGGAACTGGCGGACAGCGGCAACGCCGGCCTGGAAAGCCTGGCCACGCGCGGCGCCGACCTGGTGATCCTCGACCTCGGCCTGCCCGACCGCGACGGCCACGACGTGCTGCGCGAACTGCGCCAATGGTCCGGCGTGCCGGTGATCCTGCTGACCGTGCGCTCCAGCGAGGCGGAGAAGGTCGCCGCACTCGACGGCGGCGCCAACGACTACGTGACCAAACCGTTCGGCGTGCAGGAGCTGATGGCGCGCGTACGCGCCCTGTTGCGCGCGCACGGCGCCCAGGGCGAGGCCCTGCCGGTGTTCGACGACGGCCGCCTGCGCATCGACCTGGCCCGGCGCGAAGTGCATCTGCACGGCGAACCGGTGACGCTGGCGCGCAAGGAGTACGCCCTGCTGGCGCTGCTGTTCCAGCACGCCGGGCGCGTGGTCACCCAGCCGCAGTTGCTGCGCGAACTGTGGGGACCGACCCACCAGGAAGACACCCACTACCTGCGCATCCTGGTCGGCAAGCTGCGCCACAAACTCGGCGACGACGCCGCCGCGCCGCGCTACATCGCCACCGAACCCGGCGTCGGCCTGCGCTTCATCGACAAGCGCTGAGCCACCCAACGCCACCACCTCTTGTAGGAGCGGCGCAAGCCGCGACAGCCGAAGCGGTGTACGCAAGCGCAAACATCCGAAGCCCGGTTGCCGGATGGCCGGACGGATTTCCAGGACCAACCGACGCAGCGGCGCCCCCCTTGTAGGAGCGGCGTAAGCCGCGACAACCGCAGCGGTGCACGCAAGCGCAAGCATCCGAAGCCCGATGGCCGGATGGCCGGACGGATTTCCAGGATCAACCGACGCAGCGCCGCCCCCCTTTGTAGGAGCGGCGTAAGCCGCGACAGCCGCAGCGGTGTACGCAAGCGCAAACATCCGAAGCCCGGGTGGTCGGATGGCCGAACGGATTTCCAGGATCAACCGATTGTCCGGCCTTCGGCGGCCACGCTTGCGTACACCGCTGCGGTGGGTCACCGCTTATGGCCGAAGGACTCCCGTGGAACACCGCTCCTACGGCAAGCGGCTTGCGCGCGCTCAACCGCGCTTGGCGCGGAACTGGGCGTACAGCTTCGGCGGCGGCGCCTCGAAATAACGCAGCAGCGCCGGGCACAGCCAGCCTTCCATGCCGATCGACTCGCTGCGGTACCAGTTGCCGCTGAGGTCGGCGCGCAGCCATTCCAGTTCGAGCTGGAAGCCGGGAAACGGCTGCGCCGAGAACAACAGGGTGAAGCCGTCCTGCGCACCTTCGATGCTCGCGACCATGCGATCGATGATGTCGTCGGCACCGGACACGAACGGCTCCTGGCTCAGGCCGACCGCGGCGTCGTCGAACACCCACATGCCGTGGGCCTGGTAAGGATGGATGGCGACGATGGCGTTCATGATGAGTTCCCGCGCTGAACCGGAATCGGCAGGCCTGCCTCTCGGGGTCGCGCCGGTCGCATCGCCCGCGGGCGCAACGATACGCTGCGTTGGCGCGACGGACAAAGAAAAACCCGGCAATCTCGCGATTGCCGGGTTCGAAAAGTGGCGCGCCCGGAAGGATTCGAACCTCCGACCCCCAAGTTCGTAGCCTGGTGCTCTATCCAGCTGAGCTACGGGCGCCCTAAGGCGGAGGATTATGCCGCGGAATTCGCGCGACGGGAAGCGCTGTTCGCGAATGCGCGCCAACGCCCCGCGCAACGCCAGGATGCGCACGGTCCGCTTCGCCGAGTCGGAGAGCATGGCGCGCGCACGTACGCCTCGGGCATCAGGCCTTGTTGCCGCACGCAATCGCAGCGCCCTTCTTGTCGCAGCGGCGTCCCACGGGATTCCTCCGGTCATGAGCCGCGACCACCGTGGCGGTGTACGCGAGCGGTCGACCGAAACTTGGCCTCATGACACGCAGCCCGAGCGCCCGGCCGACCTGATGTGGCACCAGCAGGCGCCCCTGTAGCAACGGCGTCCCACGGGACTTCCTCCGGTCACGAGCCACGACCACACGTGGCGGTGTACGCGAGCGTTCGACCGGAAAGCCCGGACCAGTGGCGCGCGCCCCTCCGCGCCCGACCTGCCGGGCTTAGAGAGTTGCGCTGTCGTGCGTCGCTGCGGCGGTCGCGGCTGACGCCGCTCCTACAGGGGAAAGGACGACGGATCGATAACCGCGGCGGCGAATCGAATCGGGACGGGTCGAATCGGACCGAACCGGACCGAACCGAACCGAACTCGGCGAATCCCCAGGCCGGATAAACCCGCTGGCCGATTCGGGAATCCGGAATCGGAAACAGAATCGGAATAAAAGAAAAAGCCGGCAATCTCGCGATTGCCGGCTTTCCTGATAATGGCGCGCCCGGAAGGATTCGAACCTCCGACCCCCAAGTTCGTAGCCTGGTGCTCTATCCAGCTGAGCTACGGGCGCTTAGTTGAAAAATTATGACGGACGAACCGCTTTCCGTCAACACTCTTCGAACTTCTTGCCGACTCGACCGTGTCGCGCTGGACGGGCCGGCAAATAAAAGCCGCCGAAGGCGGCTTTCGGTACAACTGGCGGAGAGTGAGGGATTCGAACCCTCGATAGAGCTTTTGACCCTATACTCCCTTAGCAGGGGAGCCCCTTCAGCCTCTCGGGCAACTCTCCGCATCGATGAAGCAATGCGGGCGGGAAGCATAACGGCTCACCCAGTCCACGGCAACGTCTTGCGGCGATTTTTTTTTAACCGCCGCTGTTTTTGCCCGAATCGTCCGACGCGTCCTCGCCGCGCTGAATGCGCTGATAGATTTCCTCGCGATGGACCGCGACATCTTTGGGTGCGGTAATACCGATGCGCACCTGGTTACCCTTGACGCCGAGCACGGTGACCGTCACCGAGTCGCCGATCATCAGGGTTTCGCCGACGCGACGCGTCAGGATCAGCATTGAAAACCTCCTCGAGCCGGCACCGCGGTGCCGGCGTTGGCATTCTTTTCCACTAGGACGAATGCTTCAATTTGTACACAAACGTGAACCATCTTAGCGACCGGCCAAACATGGTCGCAAGCGATAGGGATCACTGTTCGCCGTTCAGACAAGCCTACTCTCAACCCAATGGGCGACGCCCGCAAGAGCCGTCGACAATGCCGGGCCGTCGTCGCCGCCGCCCTGCGCCATGTCGGGGCGTCCGCCGCCTTTACCGTTGATCTGACTGGCCACGTGCGAGAGGAGTTCCCCCGCCTTGACCCTGCCAGACGCGCTTCCGTTCACACCGGCGACCAAAGCCGCCTTACCGTCGCTGGCTCCCGCCAGCACGATCACCGCGTCGCCAAGCTGCTGCTTGAGGCGGTCGACCGCCTCGCGCAACGCCTTGGCGTCGAAACCTTCCAGGCGGGTCGCCACGATCCGGACCCCGCCGACCTCGATCGCCGAAGCGGCCAGGTCCGCGGCGGCGCCGGAGGCGGCCTTGGCCTTGATCGCCTCGAGTTCGCGCTCGAGTTTCTTCTGTCGATCCAGCAGCGCGCGCAGCTTGTCGGCCACGTCGGCTGCATTGCCGCCGAGCAGGCGCGCGGCCTGCTCCAGGCGTTGTTCTTCCTCGGCCACGTAGTCCAGCGCGCCCTGCCCGGTCACCGCCTCGATCCGGCGCACGCCGGCCTGGACGCCGCCTTCGGAGACGATCTTGAACAGACCGATGTCGCCGGTGCGCGACACGTGGGTGCCGCCGCACAGTTCGGTCGAGGCCTCGCCCATGCGCAGCACCCGCACCTGGTCGCCGTACTTTTCGCCGAACAGCGCCATCGCGCCGAAGTCCAGCGCTTCCTGCATGCCCATCTGGTGCACTTCGGCGGCGTAGTTGCGGCGCACGTCGGCGTTGACCTGGCGCTCCAGCTCGGCCAGCTCGGCATCGCTGAGCGGATTGAAATGCGAGAAGTCGAAGCGCAGGCGGTCCGGAGCGACCAGCGAGCCCTTCTGGGTCACGTGCTCGCCGAGCAGGCGGCGCAGCGCCGCGTGCAGCAGATGGGTCGCCGAATGGTTGAGCACGGTCGCGGCGCGGCGCGCCGGGTCGACCGCGCCGAGGACGCGATCGCCGACCTTGAGGCTGCCGGCGGTCAGGCGACCGACGTGGCCGTGGAACTGGCCGGCGAACTTCAGCGTGTCGTCGACCGCGAAGCGGGTGCCGGCTTCGTCCAGCTCGCCGGTATCGCCGACCTGGCCGCCGCTTTCGGCGTAGAACGGCGTGCGGTCGAGGATCACCGCGCCTTCGTCGCCGATGCGCAGTTCGTCGACGGCGACGCCGTCGCGGATCAGCGCCACGACCTGCAGGCCGCCTTCGGTCAGGCGGTCGTAGCCGAGGAACTCGGTCGGCGCCAGGCGCGCGGCGACTTCGGCCGGCATCGCGGTCTTGTTGCCGAAACCGCCGCCTTCACGACTCTTACGCTGCTGCTCTTCCATCTCGGTTTCGAAGCCGGCCATGTCCACCGACAAGCCGCGCTCGCGCGCGATGTCGCCAGTGAGGTCGGCCGGGAAGCCGTAGGTGTCGTAGAGCTTGAACGCGTCCTTACCCGCGATGGTGCCGCTGGAGCGCGCGGCGATCTCGTCGAAGATGCGCATGCCCGAGTCGAGGGTCGCGGCGAAGCGCTCTTCCTCGGCGGCAAGCGCGGCGGCGACGAAGTCGGCCTTGGCGGCCAGCTCGGGATAGGCCTCGCCCATCACCTCGACCAGCGCCGGCACCAGCTTGTGGAAGAACACGCCCTTCTGGCCGAGCATCCAGCCGTGGCGCAGGGCGCGGCGGATGATCCGGCGCAGCACGTAGCCGCGGCCTTCGTTGGACGGCAGCACGCCGTCGACGATCAGGAAGGAACAGGCGCGGATGTGATCGGCGATCACCCGCAGCGACTTGTTCTCCAGATCGGCGGTGCCGGTGGCCTCAGCCGCGGCCGCGATCAGACGGCGGAACAGGTCGATCTCGTAGTTGCCGTGCACGCCCTGCAGCACCGCCGCCAGGCGCTCCAGGCCCATGCCGGTGTCGACGCACGGCGCCGGCAGCGGCACCAGGCTGCCGTCGGGCTGGCGGTCGAACTGCATGAACACCAGGTTCCAGATCTCGATGTAGCGGTCGCCGTCCTCGTCCGGCGAGCCCGGGGGGCCGCCGGCGATGTGCGCGCCGTGGTCGTAGAAGATCTCGGTGCACGGGCCGCAGGGGCCGGTGTCGGCCATCTGCCAGAAATTGTCGGAAGCGAACGGCGCACCCTTGTTGTCGCCGATCCGGACGATGCGCTCGGCCGGTACGCCGATCTTCTTGTTCCAGATCTCGAAGGCTTCGTCGTCGGTCTGGTAGATCGTGACCAGCAGGCGCTCGGCCGGCAGCTTCCACACGCCGGTCAGCAGCTCCCAGGCCCAGACGATCGCGTCTTCCTTGAAGTAGTCGCCGAACGACCAGTTGCCGAGCATCTCGAAGAAGGTGTGGTGGCGCGCGGTGTAGCCGACCTGGTCGAGGTCGTTGTGCTTGCCGCCGGCGCGCAGGCAGCGCTGCACGTCGGCCGCGCGCACGTAGCCCGGCTTCTCGCTGCCGAGGAACACGTTCTTGAACTGGACCATGCCCGAGTTGGTGAACAGCAAGGTCGGGTCGTTGGCCGGCACGAGCGGCGCCGACGGCACGATGGTGTGGCCCTTGCCTCGAAAGAACTCGAGGAAATCGCTGCGGATTTCGGTGGTCGTCTTCATGCCTGGGATAATCGCCTGGTCGGGAGCGCGGCGCTCGACCGAACCCATGCCACCATCTATGGAGGCATCGACTGGAACAGGCAACCCGGGGACCCGAAAGCCGGTAAGCCTAGCAGGCTGCGGGCCCTAATGCGCAAGGGTTCGACACAAAAGTGTCCGGGCGTTCAGTCCGGGTCTCGGGAACGATTCGCATTACGCGCGGTTTCGCCATCGAAGCCCCGCCGCAGCAGCAGGTCGGCGGCCTTGCGCCGCAGCCGGGGATCGGCCCAATGCGCCTCGCCGAAGCGGCGCTGGACCAGGTCGCGGGCGTTCTCGAGCCAGTCGCCCTCGTAGGCGGCCAGGGCCGCGGCTATGGCTTCGGCGGGCAGGCCGTGGGTGGCCAGTTCGGCACGGATGTGCAGGGGCCCGTATCCGTTGCCGGCGCGACTGCGGACCAGGCTTTCGGCGAAGCGCTCGTCGTTCTGCCAGCCGGCTTCGGCGAGGCGGTCGACCGCCTCATCCACTTCGCCTGCGTCCAGGCCGCGGGATTTGAGCTTGCGGGTCAGCTCCTTGCGCGAATGCTCGCGCCGGGTCAGCAGGCCCAGGGCGCGCTGGGTCGGGCTCTGTTCGCGGCCGCCGCGACGACGCTCGCGCCGCAGCGGCTGGTCGTCGAACAGGCCGACGAAGGACGCGTCGCCGACGGAGGGATCGAAGCCCTGATCCGGTTCGCTGGCCGCTGCGGAATCCAGGCCGGAGGGGCCGGCCGCGGAGCGTAGGCCGCCGGACGCGTCGGCATCGAACCACGCCGGCTCCGGATCTGCGAACGGGTGCGGCTGCGGCCGGGGGCGAACCGGCACCCCGACGTCCCGGCCCGCGGCGCCCGCACGAGGTGGCGCCGACTGCGCCGTACGCGGTGCCGGGCGATGGGCTCGTGCCGCCGAGGGCCCGCCCGCGTCGCCGGGGGCGGAAGTGGCGTCGGCAGACCGGGCAGGCCCATCGCCGACGAGCTCGTCGGCCACGAGCCCGTCGGCCGCGAACTCATCGGAAGACGCCGCCAGACGTGTGCCGGCGTGCTCACCCGACGCGGCCTGAGCGGAGCGCCCGGCCTCGATCGCGCGGATCCGCGCGCGCAAATCGTCGCGCCGCCGCGCCGCGGCCGCGTCGGCATCCGGCGGGAGGTCGCCCTGCCCCGCCGGCGCGTCGCTGCGGCCGCCGCGGCCGCCGGAGGAATGACGATCCGCCGCCATCGCTGTCGCCGGCTAGGCCGCTCAGTCCTCGCCTTCTTCGCTGCGCGAAGCTTCGCCGGGGACGAACTTCTCGCGCAGCGCCGCTTCCAGACGCGCGGCCATCTCGGGGTTTTCCTTGAGGTACTGGCGGGCGTTCTCCTTGCCCTGGCCGATGCGCTCGCCGTCGCAGCTGTACCAGGCGCCGGACTTCTCGACCAGCTTGGCGTCCACGCCCATGTCGATCAGCTCGCCCTCGCGCGAGATGCCCTCGCCGTAGAGGATTTCGGTGACGATCTGCTTGAACGGCGGCGCCAGCTTGTTCTTGACCACCTTGATCTTGGTCTGGTTGCCGATGATCTCGTCGCCCTTCTTGATCGAACCGATGCGGCGGATGTCCAGGCGCACCGAGGCGTAGAACTTCAGCGCGTTGCCGCCGGTGGTGGTTTCCGGACTCTGGCCCGGCATCATCACGCCGATCTTCATACGCAACTGATTGATGAAGATCACCAGCACGTTGGAGCGCTTGATGTTGCCGGTCAGCTTGCGCAGCGCCTGGCTCATCAGGCGGGCCTGCAGGCCGGGCAGCTGGTCGCCCATTTCGCCTTCGATTTCGGCCTTCGGGGTCAGCGCGGCGACCGAGTCAACCACGACCATGTCGACCGCGGCCGAGCGCACCAGCATGTCGGCGATTTCCAGCGCCTGCTCGCCGGTGTCGGGCTGCGAGACCAGCAGGTCGTCGATGTTGACCCCGAGCTTGGCGGCGTAGATCGGGTCGAGCGCGTGCTCGGCGTCGATGAAGGCGGCGGTGCCGCCGTTCTTTTGGCACTCGGCGATGGCCTGCAGGGTCAGGGTGGTCTTGCCCGAGGACTCCGGACCGTAGATCTCGACCACGCGGCCCTTGGGCAGGCCGCCGATGCCCAGGGCGATGTCGAGCATCAGCGAGCCGGTGCCGACGACCTCGGCGGCCTCGACCGCGCGGTCGCCCATGCGCATCACCGAGCCCTTGCCGAACTGCTTCTCGATCTGGCCCAGGGCCGCCGCAAGCGCGCGCTTCTTGTTCTCGTCCATCGTGGTGTCCTTGCTAAGTCTTGTCGTGGTGGGGGTACGTTAGAGGGCTCGTATCGCAGAGACTGAGATCGTGGCGCCTGGATTCAAGTTATCTGCGCCGGCCGGTGCCGACTGCCGGGAAACCGCCGCGTCCAGGGTCGGAATTATCCGCGCCGCGGCCCAGGAAACCGCGCCCAGCGCACGCTGCGCGGCATCGGCGGCATGCACCGCGGCGTAATCGCGCGGCGAGCCGTAGCGGTCGTAGGCGGGATCGGCGCAGCCCATGGCTCAACGGTTCGGCCGCACCAGCCCGCAGTACAGGCCTTCGATCGCGAAGTCCTGGTCGGGCTGGACCTCGATCGGCGCATAGTCGGGGTTGCGCGGCAGCAGGCGGATGCGGTCCTTGCCGATCTTGAGCAGCTTGACGGTGATTTCGTCGTCGATGCGCGCGACCACGATCTGGCCGGAACGCGCGTCGCGAGTGCGGTGCACGCCGATCAGGTCGCCGTCGAAGATGCCCTCGTCGCGCATCGAATCGCCCTTGACCTTGAGCAGGTAGTCGGGCGACGGGAAGAACATGTTGCGGTCGAGCAGGACGTAATCGTCGGGTTCGACCCCGGCGCCGGCGCCGATCGGCGCGCCGGCCGCGACCCGCCCCAGCACCGGCAGGCGCAGGGCTTCTTCGTTGGCCGGGGCCAGGCCGAGTTCGCGCTGGGCCGGCGGCGGCGGTTGCAGAACGCGGATGGCGCGGGCGCGGCCGGGCACGCGTTCGATCGCGCCGGCCGCCTCGAGCGCGTCGAGGTGGTACTGCGCGGCGCGCACGCCCTTGAAACCGAAGGCCTTGGCGATCTCGGTCTGCGACGGCGGCAGGCCTTCGGCGTCGATGCGCTCGGCGATCAGGGCCAGGATGGCTTGCTGGGTGTCGGTCAGGCTCATGGTTAGTAGTAATACTACTAACTCACGAGGCGGGCAAGGCCGCTCGTCCGCGAATTAATTGACTAAGTCAAATATATCCTGCAATTTGGCGGCGTCCCGCCCTCCTCGCGAGCCGCCGCCATGCCCCCCGAAATCGCACCCGCCCAGGTCGATGCCGTCCGTGCCTTCAACCGCTTCTATACCCGCCGCATCGACGTGCTGCGCGAGGACCTGCTCGACAGCCCCTACACCCTGACCCAGGCGCGGGTGCTGTTCGAACTGGCCCAGCGCGAACCGGTGGCGGCGCGCGAAATCGGCGAAACGCTGGGGCTGGATCCGGGCTATCTGAGCCGGATCGTGCAGGCCTTCGTCGACGCCGGGCTGGTCGAGAAGCAGCGCAGCGAACACGATGCGCGCAGCTTCGCGCTGCGCCTGACCGGCTCGGGCCGCAGCGCCTTCGCCGCGCTCGACCGCAGTTCGCACGCCGCTACCGCGGCGATGCTGGCTGCGCTGTCGCCGCTGGACCGCGACCGTCTGCTGCGCGCCATCGCCGAAGCCGAGCGCGCGCTGACCCCGCACGCCTTGCCCGCGCCGCAGCGCTTGCGCATCCGCGCGCACGCGGCCGGCGACATCGGTTGGGCGATCGAGCGTCACGGCCGCCTGTACGCCGAGGAGTACGGCTGGAACCACGAGTTCGAGGCGCTGGTGGCGCAGTTGTTCGCCCAATTCGCCGCGCGCCACGACCCGGCCCGCGAGCGCTGCTGGATCGCCGACATCGACGGCGAACGGGTCGGCTGCGTGTTCCTGGTCGCCCATGCCGACGACCCGACCGTGGCCCAGTTGCGCTGTCTGCTGGTGGATCCGCGCGCGCGCGGCCTGGGAGTGGGCCGGCGCCTGGTCGATACCTGCCTCGGCTTCGCCCGCGAGGTCGGTTATGCGCGAATGCGGCTGTGGACCAACGATGTCCTGGCCTCGGCGCGGCGCATCTACCAGGCCTGCGGTTTCGCCTTGATCGAAGAGAACCCGCACCGCAGTTTCGGCCACGACCTGGTCGGGCAGGTGTGGGAACGCGCGCTGGATTGACGGGAATCGCGCATCGCCGAGGCGTGCCGACCGCAGTGGTGCCGGCGGCGTCGGGGTGCGGCGTCGGGCCGGATAACACAGTCGAATTTGGCCGAGACCCTCGGCCGGCAGGCGCGCCGCGACCTGGCGCGGCGCGATCGCCGGGCACGCCGCGCGGTCTCGCCGCAGTGCCTCGACGATGCCTGCCCTGCCCGGCTCAGACCGTCAGCGCTTCCAGCCCGCGCAGCGCCGCAGCGACGGTCTGGCGCCGCACCGCCTCGCGGTCGCCGTCGAAATGGAAGGCTTCGGCGCGCGGGTAGCCGCCGCGGCGCTTCCAGGCCAGCCAGACCGTGCCGACCGGCTTGTCCTCGGTGCCCCCGCCGGGCCCGGCGATGCCGGTGACCGCGACCGCGACGGTGGCACCGGTGTTGGCCAGGGCGCCGGAGACCATTTCGATCACCGTCTCGCGGCTGACCGCGCCGAACTGTTCCAGGGTCTGCGGGCGCACGCTCAGCAGGGCCTGCTTGGCCTCGTAGCTGTAGGCGACGATGCCGCATTCGAACCAGGCCGAGGAGCCGGCGATGTCGGTCAGGGTCTTGGCGATCCAGCCGCCGGTGCAGCTTTCGGCGGTGACCAGCATGTGGTGATTGAGGCGGGCGGCTTCGCCGATGCCGGCGGCGAGCGCCTGCAGGGCGGGATCGGAGGTCTCGGGCGTCATGGCCGCCACTATAGCCGGCGCGGCGCGGCGGGCTTTGCTGGGTGGGGCGACTGGCCGGGTCGCCGGTCGCGCCGGGCCTGAGCGCAGTAACCGCGCCCTGCCCGGCTGACGGCGCGAGACCGCAACCGCGCGGCCGCGGCTTGTGACCGAAGGAAATCCCCGTGGGACGCGGCTCCGACCCGTGAAACAACAACGTCGCATCAGCCGTTGCCATTGCCATTGCCGTTGCCGTTGCCGTTGCCGTTGCCGTTGCCGTTGCCGGAAAGAGCTTGGCGCAGAACCGGCCTCGCGGGAACGCCCTGAAGCCCCGGAGGGCGGGCCGCATGGATGCGGCCCGTGCGCAGCCAGGCCAGGGATGGCCTGTGCGGAGCAGCCCCGCGCAAGCTGCGTCCCATAGTGGCTTTTGATTCGAAACAGCCATGGCGTTTTCTTTGGTTACTTTCTTTGTCGCCTTGGACAAAGAAAGTGACCCGGCCGCTTGCGGACGGAAGCTTTGCTTTGGAGCTTTCGAACGACGAACGCCGCGAGACCGCAAGAGCGCGGTCGCGGCTTACGCCGCTCCTACTGGGGGCATAGGACAAAGACGCGGCTAGATTGAACGATAACGGTCGCGACTTGCGCCGCTCCTACAGGCGATGGCCCTGGGCTTCGATCGATGGCGTCGGCCTTGGATCTTCTGCGCGTCCCGTGGTCGCGACTTGTGACCGTAGGAAATTCCGTGGGACGCGGCTCCTACCCGGAAAGCGACATCGTTGCGCCTGCCGTTGCCGTTGCCGTTGCCGTTGCCGTTGCCGTTGCCGTTGCCGTAAAGAGCTTGGCGCAGAACCGGCCTCGCGAGAACGCCCTGAAGCCCCGGAGGGCGGCCCGCAGGGATGCGGGCCGTGCGCAACCAGGCCAGGGATGGCCTGTGCGGAGCAGCCCCGCGAAAACCTCGTCCGATAGTGGCTCTTGATTCGAAACAGGAATGGCGTTTTCTTTGGTTACTTTATTTGTCGCCTTGGACAAAGAAAGTGACCCGGCCGCTTGCGGACGGAAGCTCTGCTTTAGAGCTTTAGAGCTTTAGAGCTTTGGAGCTTTGGAGCTTTGGAGCTTTCGAAGCCTTCGAACGACAGACAGCGCGAGACCGCAGCAGCGCGGTCGCGGCTTACGCCGCTCCTACAGGGGCACAGGACAAAGACGCGGCGAACGGGCGGGATGGCGGTCGCGGCTTGCGCCGCTCCTACAGGCGATGGCCTTGGGCTTCGATCGATGACGTCGGCCTTGGATCTTCTGCGCGTCCCGTGGTCGCGGCTTGTGACCGAAGGAAATCCCTGTGGGACGCCGCTCCTACAGGGGGAAGCGGCTCGATCAGGCGAGCGAAGCGGGCGCGACCGGAAGGCCCGGTCGCGCCGCGGTGCGGTCAGTACATGACCCGCAGGGTGACGCCATAGGTGCGCGGGGCGCCGAGGAAAGCGTTCCAGGAGCCGGTCTGCAGCGGCGCGTCGAAACCGACCTGCTTGTATTCCTCGTCGGTCAGGTTGATCGCCCAGGCCTCGACCATCCAGCGCCGGTTCTTGGCGCCGATGCCGAGCCGGGCGTTGACCACGGTGTAGGCGTCCTGGCCCTTTTCCGGATCGAGGTCGGAACCGGTGTTGTAGTCAGAGGAGAACTTGGCGCCGAGGTGGGCGCGGCCGACCAGGTCGGGGCCGAAGTCCCACTGGTAGGTCGCCGAGGCCGAGGCCGACCACAGCGGCGCGAAGCTGGCGCGCGAGCCGGGCAACTTGGCCAGGTCGGCGTCGGGCAGCGGGTCGTCGCCGTAGCGGGTGTCGGCGTACATCAACCCGCCCTGCAGCATCAGCCCCTTGAGCCCGGTCTGCCACAGGATCTCGGTGTCGATGCCCTGCGACACCACTTCCGGAATCGAGCGCACCACGAAGCTGGTGCCGAGGAAGCTGTTGAGCTGGAAGTCGCTGTAGGTCTGGTGGAACAAGGTCGCGTTGAGCAGCAGGTTGCCGCCGGCCCAGGTGGTCTTGGCGCCGAGCTCGTAGCTGTCGACGAACTCGCCCGGGAACGAGGTGTCGTTGACCGGAGCGATGCCGGCGGTGCCCGAGGACAGGCCGTTGGAAGACTGCACCCGGTCCAGGTTGAAGCCGCCGGCCTTGTAGCCGCGCGCGGCCGAGGCGTAGCCCATGACGTGCTCGTTCCAGCGGTAGGCCGCCTTGAGCGTGCCCGACCATTCCTTCTCGTCGCGCTCCTGGTTGGTGGTGCGGCCGTTGTGCAAGGTGTTGGCCCAGGGCAGGCACATGAAGCCGATCACTTGCGGGACCAGCGCCGCGCGCGCCGCCGCGGGCACGCCGCGCGCGGCCAGGGCCGCGCCGACCCGGGCCGGGTTGGCCATCGCCGCGCCGCAGCCGAGGCCGCCGTTGGGATTGCTGTAGACCGAGTCCAGTTCCTTGTTCTCCTTGGTGTAGCGCAGGCCCAAGGTGATATCCAGCGCGTCGGTCGCGTGCCAGGTGTTGTTGGTGAACAAGGCCACGCTCTTGCTGTTCTGGTCGTAGCGATCGAGCGCGCCCAGGCCGCCGAAGTTGCTGCCGAACGGCCGCCCGCTGGCCTGCGACAGGAAGGTCGCGGCGTTGGCGGTGTTGACCACCCCGGCCGGGAAGCGCGCGGCGATCTGGCTCAGCACCGCGGTCGACAGGTAAGGCTCGTAGTGCGCGCCCAGGCTGTAGGAGTCGTGGCGCTTGAGGTCTTCGTCGGAATAGAATAGGCCGACCATCCAGTCCAGCTTGTCGGTGGCGCCGGTCAGGCGGAACTCCTGGCTGAACTGCTTGAAGCCGGTGAAGGACTCGTCCGAGTCGGGGTTGCGGTAGATCATGTCGGCCGCGGTGAAATCGAAGTCCAGGCCGTTGATCGCCTGCCAGTCGCGCGAGGCGGTGATCGAGGTCAGGGTCGCGCCGCCGAACCAGGGCGTGATCCAGTCGACCTGGGCCGACACGCCCTTGTCCTTGATGTCCTGGGTGGTCGGCCGGTTGCTCCAGGCCACCCGCGCGAACGGGTCGGCCACCGGCGCCACGCCGACGCCGCCGACCAGGGCGTTGATGATCGCCGCGGTCGGGCCGCGCACCGTGGTCAGGCCGACGCAGCAGTTCTCCTCGCGACTGGTGTAGTCGGCGATCAGGTTGATGTCCAGGTTCTCGGTCGGCTCGAGCAGCAACTGGGCGCGGACGGTGTGGAAGTTCTGGTCGCCGTCTTCGCGCTCGCGTCGCGGGCCGCGGCCGATCTCGACGTCGGTGAAGCCGTCGCGCTTGCGCTTGGCGCCGTAGATGCGGAATGCGGCGTTTTCGCCGATCGCGGTATTGAACGAGGCGGCGGCGCCGAGCGCGCCGTAGTTGCCGATGGTCAGCTCGCCTTCCAGCGTGGTGTCGTAGCTGGGCCGACGGGTGATGACGCTGATCACACCGGCCGAGGTGTTCTTGCCGAACACCGTGCCCTGCGGGCCCTTCAGCACCTCGATCCGCTCGATCTCGCCGAGGTCGCCGAAGCCGACGCCGTTGCGCGGCCGGTACACGCCGTCGACGACCACCCCGACCGAGGACTCCAGGCCGGCGTTGTCGCCGACCGTACCGATGCCGCGGATGCGCGCCACCGTCTGCACCTCGCTCTGGGTGCTGGTCACGGTCAGGCCCGGCACCAGCATCTGCGCATCCTTGATGTCGCGCACGCCGCTGTCCTGGATCAGCTGTTCCGGCAGGGCGGTGATCGCGATCGGTACGTCCTGCATCGCCTCCTCGCGCTTCTGCGCGGTGACGGTCAGTCCGGCCAGGGTCTTGGCCTCGGTATCCTCCGCGGCGGCCGGCGCCTGTTGCGCCTGCACGTTCGCGGCGAACGCGGCCATGCTCAAGGCGATGGCCAAAGACAGGGACCTACGGGCCGGCGGGCGAGCGATCATTGAGTTTTTCCCCTTGATGGCGAACGACGATTCGAGTTCGGCGACGCGGACCGCGGCCGCGACGCGCGGCGTCGTGGCATCCGGAGCGGCTCGCATCACAGATCGTTACGTAATTCGGAAGCGATGGCGGCCGCCGTGCTGAAGCGTGCGTGCGGCCGTGCCGTCGAAACTAGCACGACGATCACAACCAGCGTGCCGCGGCGCAACACCCGCGTCGCGCGGAACGCAGTCCTCAGGGGTATAAGCGCGCATTCGTACGAACGTTCGGATCGGACCGGGCGCTGGGCAAGCATGCAGCAGCGAACAGGCGCGGCCAGCCTCATCCGCCGCCCGAACAGCGGATCGCCGCGACCCTAGCCGCGGCGCAAGCGCCGCCCTCCCACCGCCCAATCCCGATTCCCGATTCCCCATTCCCGCCCTAAAGCCCTCAAGCCCTCGCCAACGTCGACTTGCCGAACAGGCTCTCGACCAGATCGATCGCGATCAGGGCGGTGTGGTTGTCGCGGTCCAGGATCGGGTTGAGCTCGACGATATCCAGCGAGCCGATACAGCCGCTCTCGGCGATCATCTCCATCGCCAGTTGCGCCTCGCGGTAGTTCGGCCCGCCGGCGACCACGGTGCCGACGCCGGGGGCGATGCTGGGGTCGAGGAAGTCGACGTCGAAGCTGACGTGCAGATGGGTGTCGGCGTCGATGCCGTCCAGCGCCTCCTCCATCACCCGCTTGATGCCGATGTCGCCGATCCGGCGCATGTCGTACACCGGCAGGCCGAGCTGCTTGATCAGCTGCTTCTCGCCGGGGTCGACCGAGCGCGTGCCGATCTGGCGCATCTCGCCGACCTGCATCGCCGGCGCTTCGCCGCCGAGCCGGGTCAGGCACGGCGGCCCCATGCCGATCAGGCAGGCCACCGGCATGCCGTGCATGTTGCCGGTCGGGGTGATCTCGTGGGTGTTGAAGTCGGCGTGCGCGTCCAGCCACAGCACGCGCAGCTTCTTGCGCCGCTCGCGGCAATGGCGGGCGACCGCGGTGATCGAGCCCAGGCCGAGGCAGTGATCGCCGCCGAGCAGGATCGGCACCCGATCCTCGCGCAGTTCGGCGGCGACCGCGTCCATCACGTTGCGGTTCCAGGCCACCACCTCGTCGAGATGGCGGTAGCCGCCGACCGGCGACGACCAGGGGTTGGGCGGGCCGTCGAGGTTGCCGCGGTCGGCGACGTCCAGGCCGAGGCCGCGCAGGGCCTCGGTCAGTCCGGCGATGCGCAGGGCTTCCGGTCCCAGGCGCGCGCCGCGCGCGCCGGCGCCGACGTCGGTGGGCGCGCCGATCAGACTGACCGGCGTGGCAGTGCGACTCATGGTGCGAATCCTCAGGCAGGGGCGCAGCGCCGCGCCGCCTGCAGCGGCGGCGACGGCGGTGGCGCAGATGAAAGGAAGCGGCGGGCAGCGCGCGGCCGGGTCACTTCTCCACGAAGGCGCGCTCGATCACGAAGTCGCCCGGCTCGCGGGTCCGCGGCGAAGGCTTGAAACCGCGCCCTTCCAGCAGGGTCGAGGTGTCGTCGAGCATCTGCGGACTGCCGCACAGCATCACCCGGTCTTCGGCCGGGTTCAGCGGCGGCAACCCCAGGGTCTGCGCCATCAGGCCGTCGGCGATCGCGTCGGTGATCCGGCCGCGGTTGCGGAACGGCTCGCGGGTCACGCTGGGGTAGTACTTGAGCTGGCGGCGCACCGCCTCGCCGAGGAACTCGTGCGCCGGCAGTTCCCGCTCGAGGAAATCGGCGTAGGCCAGGTCGCTGACGTGGCGCACGCCGTGCGCCAGCACTACGGTCTCGAAGCGCTCGTAGGTGGCCGGGTCGCGGACGATGCTCAGGAACGGCGCCAGGCCGGTGCCGGTGCCGAGCAGGTACAGGCGCTTGCCCGGGTTGAGGTCGTTGAGCACCAAGGTGCCGGTGGGCCGACGGCTGACCAGGATCGAATCGCCGTTGTTGATGTGTTGCAGGCGCGAGGTCAAGGGACCGTCGGGCACCTTGATGCTGAAGAACTCCAGATGGTCTTCGTAGTGCGCGCTGGCGATCGAGTAGGCGCGCATCAGCGGCCGGCCCTCGACCTCCAGGCCGACCATGACGAAGTGGCCGCTGTCGAAGCGGAAGCCGGGGTCGCGGGTGGTGCGGAAGCTGAAAAGGCTGTCGTTCCAGTGCTTGACCTCGATAACGCGCTCTGTCGCCAACTGCATCGTCCTGACTCCTTGTTATGAAAAATCCCGGCCGCACCCGCGCGCGGCGATATTCGTCACGCGGCTGACGTGCGGGCGTCATTATTGGGTGCCAGCGCGGGCGGCTCGCATCGGCGCCGGCGGCGATTCGGCCCACCAATACCAGCACATAATATTTCCCACTTGGGAATCAATGTTCCAAAGAATGATCAGCGTCACTCGCCCAGCGGGACTGCGCCTTTGACTGCGGCTCGGGCTAGCGTCGATTATTAGCCGCCCGAGAAAATCGGCATTCGCGACAAATCCCCTTCTCCGCAAACAGCGACCACGCCCTGACCGCGTGCGTCAGCTGACGCCCTTGGTCACCCCTGAGGCTCGCATGGACGTTCGGCAGTCAGGCATAAACACCATAAAATCAACAATTTGCGAAGAACATGCCGCATATCCGCGGCGATTACCGCGCGCCGCACCGGATTCGCCGCGCATATTCCAGAATATTGCGAAAATACTTTCATGAGCGCGCCTACGGATTCCGAACGAATGGTGATTGGCGTCGCGGTAGAAAATTGTGACCAGAAACTAGAAGTTTCCATTTCACCGCCTTTTCACGCCGCCTGCGTAAAGACGACGGCGGTCGCACCGGCGCGGCGGTGGCGCCAGCTCCTGCGTTATATCGCCCATCCTTTGCTGATGCTGGCGGTAGTTACTTATGCCGGCGCCGGCCTGATTCTGGATTGGGATCCGGGTCCGGCCAGTTTCGGCTTCGTGTTCGCCACTATTTTCTATCTGGCGATTCTCGAATTTATTATTCCGTACCAGCGCGCATGGCAGCCCAGCGGACGCGAATGGGGCCTGTACGCGGTCTATTTCGTGCTCACCGTGAGCGCCGGCGCGTTCGCTCAGCTGCCGGTCGCGGCGGCGGTGGCGGCGCTGTCGCCGCTGGATCCGGCGCTGCCGCTGTGGGCCGAGATCCCGCTCGCGCTGTTGCTCAGCTCGCTGGCCAGCTACGCGATCCATCGCGCCGGCCACGACATCCCGCTGCTGTGGCGCCTTCACGGCGTGCATCACGTGCCGGACAAGGTCAACGTCGCCAACAACGGCGTCAACCACGTGTTCGACGTGGTGCTGTCGCAGTTCGCGGTGCAGCTGCCGCTGGCCCTGGCCGGCTTCTCGGCGCCGTCGCTGTACGCGGTCGGCATCTTCGTCATCGCCCAGGGCTACTTCGTCCACGCCAACATCGACGTGCGCCTGGGCTGGCTCAACCAGTTGCTCGCCAGTCCCGAGCTGCACCGCATGCACCACAGCTGCGACCGCAGCGAAGCCGGTCATTTCGGCTCCGACCTGTCGATCTGGGACCGGCTGTTCGGCAGCTACACCTGGCGGCCGGATCGGCGGCCGCGCGGGATCGG
Source organism: Lysobacter sp. BMK333-48F3 (assembly GCF_019733395.1). Lineage (NCBI taxonomy): Bacteria > Pseudomonadati > Pseudomonadota > Gammaproteobacteria > Lysobacterales > Lysobacteraceae > Lysobacter > Lysobacter sp. BMK333-48F3. The sequence goes on from NZ_JAIHOO010000001.1 coordinate 4,763,730, forward strand.
CCTGTTCGATCCCGGCTCGTTTCCGCGCACCGGCGCGGTGTTCTCGACCCTGATCCATCCGCTGCGGCCGCGCACCAAGCGCGCGCCCTGAGCGCTGCGTTACCGAATGGCGCGCGGTAGCGCCACGACTTTCATCGCCCGTCCCTCACCTCCCCGGCGTCGCCCGACGTAAAGAACAAGGACTCGATCATGACGGACCCCAGCAAGAACGCCTCCCTCCGCGACCACGCCGACGGCGCCGCGCCCGCAGCCGCCGATGCCGCCGCGCAGGCCGCGGCGGGCCAGGCGCACGAGCCGCTCGAACGCATCGCCATCGTCGGCATCGGTTGCCGCCTGCCCGGCGGCGCCTGCGACCATCGCGGCTTCTGGCAGAACCTGATCGAAGGCAAGGACTGCCTGACCGATACGCCGCTCAACCGTTACGACGTGGCCACCCTGGGCAGCCGCGACAAGAGCAAGCCCGGCCGCCTGGTCGGCGGCCGCGGCGGCTACATCGAGGGCTTCGACGAATTCGATCCGGCGTTCTTCGGCATCAGCCCGCGCGAGGCCGACTACATGGATCCGCAGCAGCGCAAGCTGCTGGAAGTGGCCTGGGAAGCGCTGGAGGACGGCGGCCAGAAGCCGGCCGAACTGGCCGGCCGCGACATCGGCGTGTTCGTCGGCGCCTTCACCCTGGACTACAAGATCGTCCAGTTCGCCGATCTCAGCTTCGAGACCCTGGCCGCGCACACCGCCACCGGCACGATGATGACGATGGCGTCGAACCGGATCTCGTACTGCTTCGACTTCCGCGGCCCCAGCCTGTCGATCGACACCGCCTGCAGCTCCTCGCTGGTCGCGGTGCACCTGGCCTGCCAGAGCCTGCGCCGGCGCGAGACCAGCCTGGCCCTGGCCGGCGGCACCCTGCTGCACATGACCCCGCAGTACACCATCGCCGAAACCAAGGGCGGCTTCCTGTCGCCGGAAGGCAAGTCGCGCACCTTCGACGCCGCCGCCAACGGCTACGTGCGCGCCGAAGGCGTCGGCCTGGTCGCGCTCAAGCGCCTGGACGACGCGGTGCGCGACGGCGACCCGATCTATGCGGTGATCGTCGGCACCGGGGTCAACCAGGACGGCCACAGCAACGGCATCACCGTGCCCAACCCCGACGCCCAGGTCGCGCTGATCGAACGCGTCTGCCGCGAAGCCGGGATCGTGCCGGGCAGCCTGCAGTACATGGAAGCGCACGGCACCTCGACCCCGGTCGGCGACCCGATCGAGGCCAAGGCGCTGGGCCGCGCGCTGGCGGTCGGGCGCAAGCCCGGCGACGAGTGCTACGTCGGCTCGGTCAAGACCAACATCGGCCACACCGAGGCCGCCGCCGGCGTCGCCGGCCTGATCAAGACCGCGCTCGCGCTCAAGCACAAGACCATCCCGCCGCACATCAACCTGCAGACGGTCAACCCGGACATCGACCTGGCCTCGATGCCGTACAAGATCCCGACCCAGGTCACGCCGTGGCCGGCGCACGAAGGCCCGGCCCGCGCCGGGGTCAACTCGTTCGGCTTCGGCGGCACCAATGCGCACGTGCTGCTGGAGGAAGCGCCGCTGCCGGCGCCGCTGGCCGTCGCTGCAGGCGACAGCGCCGGCCGCGCCGCCGGCGGCTACAACGTGCTGCCGCTGAGCGCGCGCGACGCCTCGGTGCTGCCGGCCCTGGCCGCGGGCATCGCCCGCGAACTGGAGCGCGAAGGCGACGAGCGCATCGAGCTGGGCGATCTGGGCTACACCCTCGCCCACCGCCGCCAGCACCTGGAATCGCGCCTGGGCGTGGTCTACGACAGCCGCGAGTCGCTGCGCGAACGCCTGACCGCGTTCGCCGCCGGCGAGGCGCACCCGCACCTGGTCGCCGACGAGCGCCGGGCGACGCCGCCGAAGCTGGCCTGGGTGTTCACCGGCATGGGCCCGCAATGGTGGGCGATGGGCCGGCAGCTGTTCGAGAACGAGCCGGTCTACCGCGAGGTCATCGAGCGCTGCGACCGCGAACTGGCCAAGCACGTCGACTGGTCGCTGATCGGCGAAATGAACGCCGCCGAAGCCGAGTCGAAGATGAGCGAGACCTGGCTGGCGCAGCCGGCCAATTTCGCCGTGCAGATCGCCCTGGCGGCGATGTGGCGGGCCAAGGGCGTGCGCCCGGACGCCATCGTCGGCCACAGCACCGGCGAAGTCGCGGCCTTCTACGAGGCCGGCGTCTACACCCTGGAGCAGGCGGTGCGGGTGGTCGTGCACCGCAGCCGCCTGCAGCAGAAGCTGGTCGACACCGGCACCATGCTAGCGGTCAGCCTGACCGAAGCCGAAGCCCTGCGCCGGGTGCGCCCCTACGGCGACCGGGTCTCGGTCGCCGCGGTCAACAGCCCGACCGCGATCACCCTGGCCGGCGACCAGGACGCCCTGGCCGAACTGGCCGAGAAGCTGCAGGCCGAGCAGTTGTTCGCCAAGTTCCTGAGCGTGCGCGTGCCCTACCACAGCGCCAAGATGGACCTGATCAAGGACGAATTGCTGGAGTCGCTGGACGGCCTGGCGCCGCATCCGGCGCAGGTGCCGCTGTACATGACCGCCAAGCCCGGCATCGCCGCCGGCCACGAACTCGACGCCGGCTACTGGTGGGAGAACGTGCGCAACAGCGTCGGCTTCCGCGCCGCGATCGACCAGATGGCCCACGACGGCTACGACCTGTTCCTGGAAATCGGCCCGCACCCGGTGCTCGGCCACTCGATCAACGAATGCTTCGCCGCGCGCGGCGCCAGCGCGCGCAGCCTGCCCTCGATCCGCCGCCAGGAAGACGAGGCCGCGCGCTTCGCCGCCTCGCTGGCCGGCCTGCACAACCTCGGCGCGAGCATCGACTGGAACGCGCTGCATGCGCTGGGCCGCCCGCTGCCGCTGCCGCGCTATCCGTTCAAGCGCGACCGCTACTGGGTCGAACCGCGTCCGGTCGAACAGGTCCGCCTCGGCCAACTCGACCACGCCCTGCTCGGCCGGCGCATGGCGGTGGCCGAACCGACCTGGGAAGCCAAGCTCGACGCCGAACGCATGCCCTACCTGGAAGACCACCGCATCCAGGGCAACGTGCTGTTCCCCGCCGCCGGTTACATCGAAATGGCGACCCAGGCCGTGCGCGCGCTGACCGGCGGCCACGGCGCCGCGATCGCCGACATCGAACTGCGCAAGGCGCTGTTCCTGCCCGAGGCCGAAGCCGCGACCGTGCAGCTGTCGTTCGCCTCCGACGGCGCCAGCTTCCACGTATCCAGTCTGTCCGCCGACGGTCAGGACCGCACCGTTCACGCCAGCGGCAGCGTGCGCGCCAGCCAGGGGCGGCGCGGCGGCGCGGCGCTGGACGTGCGCGCGGTGCGCGAGCGCAGCCCGCTGTTCCTGGCGCGCTCGGCCTGCTACGACGCGCTGGCGCGGATGGGCTATCACTACGGCCCGGCGTTCCAGGGCATCGAAGAGGTCTGGGTCGGCCGCGGCGAGGCCCTGGCCCGGATCGTGCCGACCGAACGCCTGCAGGGCGGCGCGGCCGACCACCACTTCCACCCGGCCATGCTCGACGCCTGCTTCCAGACCCTGCTGACGCCGCAGATCCTGCAGCAGGCCGAGGACGGCCCCGCCGACAGCGGCATCCGCCTGCCGCTGTCGATCGAGGAGGTGCGCACCGACGCGATCGGCGACCGCGCCCTGTGGGTGCACGCCAGCGTGCGCCACGACGGCGGCGACGAACTGATCGGCGACATCGCGGTCTACGACGAGCACGGCGCCCCGCTCGGCTACGTCGCCGGCTTCCGCGCCGCCAACGTCGAGAACGCCAGCGCCAAGGTGAACCTGGCGACGATCGACAACTGGCTGGCCGAAACCCGCTGGGTCGAGCTGGCGCCGATCGCGACCGCAGACGGAGCGGTCGCGGACGAAGCGGTCGACGGCAGCGCCGCGACGCCGAGCTGGCTGATCCTCGCCGATGCCCAGGGCGTCGGCGACGAACTGGCCGCACTGGCGCAGGCGCGCGGCGAGCGCGTGCACCTGGTCCGCCCGGGCAAGCGCTACAAGCTGGAAAAGGATCTGCGCGAGTCGGCCGTGGTGCCGGGCGCGTTCAAGGATCTGCAGCGCCTGTTCGCCGATCTGGCCAAGGCCGGCGCCGGCGAGTTCGCCCGCGTCGTCCACCTGTGGAATCTCGACCAGCCGCATCTGGAACAGGTCGATGCGACCGAACTCAAGGCCGGCAACGCCCGCGGCGCCTATTCGCTGATCGCGCTGAGCCAGTCGCTGCTGGCCTCGCAGCCCGACGCGCGCCTGCACATCGTCACCCGCGCCGCGCAGGCGGTGGCCGACCGCGACGACGTCGAGCCGCTGGGCGCGCCGGCCTGGGGCATCGGCCGAGTGCTGTGGTACCAGGAACTGGTCGCCCAGCGCGGCAAGCTGATCGACCTGCAGGCCGCCGCCGAAGCAACCGGCGCAGCCGCCGACGCGGCGCGCCGCGCCGAGGCCGAGTCCCTGCTGGCCGAAATGCTGCAGCAGGACGAAGACGAAATCGCCCTGCGCGACGGCAAGCGCTACACCAGCCGGTTGCAGCCGGCCGACGCGCTGACCCGGCCGCTGCCGCTGCGCCTGCGCGCCGACGGCGCCTACCTGGTCACCGGCGCGTTCGGCGCGCTCGGCCGGTTGCTCTGCCGCACCCTGGTCAAGCGCGGCGCGCGCAAGCTGATCCTGGTCGGCCGCAGCAAGCTGCCGCCGCGCGCGCAATGGAGCGACACCGATCCGGCCAGCGCGGTCGGCCGCAACGTGCGCTTCATCAAGCAGTTGGAGCTGCTCGGCGCCGAGCCGATCCTGGCCCAGCTCGACATCACCGACGAGGGCGCGCTCGCCGCCTGGCTGCAGGACTACAAGCAGCGCGACCTGCCGCCGATCCGCGGCGCCTTCCACCTCGCCGGCCAGGTCCGCGACACCTTGCTCGGCGAAATGACCCGCGACGCCTTCGATCCGGTCTACGACCCCAAGGTGATCGGCGGCTGGCTGCTGCACCGGCACCTGATCGACCAGCCGCTGGAGCACTTCGTCCTGTTCGCCTCGATCGCCTCGCTGGTGACCACCGCCGGCCAGACCAACTACGCCGCCGGCAACGCCTTCCTCGACGCCCTCGCCCATCACCGCCGCGCGCTCGGCCTGCCGGCGCTGAGCCTGGACTGGGGCCCGTGGGCCACCGGCATGATCGAAGAGCTGGGCCTGATCGACCATTACCGCAACAGCCGCGGCATGAGCTCGCTCTCGCCCGACGCCGGCATGGACGTGCTGGAACGCGTGATCGGCCAGGACCGCGCCCAGTTGCTGGTCGCGACCGTGGTCGACTGGCCGATCTTCCTGGCCTGGTACGCCTCGCCGCCGCCGCTGGTGAGCGAGTTGGCCAAGCACGGTGCCGGCGCCGACAGCGGCGAGCGCGGCAGCTTCGTCGAAACCTTCCGCGCCGCCGACGGCGACACCCGCCGGCGCCTGCTCGACGAACGCTTCCACGCCTTGATCGCCCAGGTGATGCGTATCAAGAGCGAGCAGATCGACACCGACGCCAGCCTCAACGCGCTGGGCCTGGACTCGCTGCTGGCGATGGAGCTGCGCGCGCGCATCCACACCGAGCTCAAGGTCGCCCTGCCGGTGGTCACCTTGCTCAGCAGCAGCTCGATCGGCACCCTCGGCGATCAGCTTTACGCCGGCCTGGCCGAACTGGTCGCCGGCGACGGCGGCGACAGCGACGCCTCGGGCTTCGTCGCCCACAGCGACGAAACCCGCTATCCGCTGACCCAGAACCAGAACGCGCTGTGGTTCCTCAAGCAGCTCAACCCCGACGGCTTCGCCTACAACATCGGCGGCGCGGTCGAGGTGCGCACCGAACTGGAGCCGGAACTGATGTTCGAAGCGGTGCGCCGATTGATCGCTCGCCATCCCAGCCTGCGCGCCAACTTCATGCTCGACCAAGGCCATGCGGTGCAGAAGATCTCGGCCGAGGGCAAGCACGACCTGGCCCTGTTCGACGTCCAGGACAAGCCCTGGGACGAGGTCTACCAGCAGATCATCCGCGAGTACCGCAAGCCCTACGACCTCGAACACGATCCGCTGGTGCGCTTCCGTCTGTTCAAGCGCGGCAAGGACCGCTGGGTGATCATGAAGGCCGTCCACCACATCATCTCGGACGCGATCTCCACCTTCACCTTCATCGAGGAACTGCTGTCGATCTACGAGGGCCTGCGCCGCGGCGAACAGGTCCAGCTGGCGCCGGTGCGCGCGCGCTACCTGGACTTCCTCAACTGGCAGAACCGCTTCCTCGCCACCCGCGACGCGGCCAAGATGCTGGACTACTGGCAGGACCATCTGCCGGCGCAGGTGCCGATCCTCAACCTGCCCACCGACAAGCCGCGCCCGATCGTGCAGACCCATAACGGCGCGTCGGAGTTCTTCGCCCTCGACCCCGAGCTGAGCGCGCGCATCCACCAGCTGGCGCGCGACAACGGCGTCACCGTGTTCATGGTGCTGCTGAGCGCCTACTACCTGCTGCTGCACCGCTACACCGGCCAGGACGACGTGATCGTCGGCAGCCCGGTCATGGGCCGCACCCAGGAGGAGTTCGCCCAGGTCTACGGCTACTTCGTCAACCCGCTGCCGCTGCACGTCAACCTGGCTTCGCAGCCCAGCGTCGCCGAACTGTTAGCGCAGGTGCAGCGCATCGTCCTCAACGGCCTGGACAACCAGGAATACCCGTTCGTGCTGCTGGTCGAGAAGCTCGGCCTGCAGCACGACCCGAGCCGCTCGGCGGTGTTCCAGGCGATGTTCATCCTGCTCGCGCACAAGGTCGCGACCGAGAAGTACGGCTACCGCCTGGAGTACATCGAACTGCCGGAAGAAGAAGGCCAGTTCGACCTGACCCTGTCGGCCTACGAGGACGAGGCCGACCAGCGCTTCCACTGCGTGTTCAAGTACAACACCGACCTGTTCCTGCCGCAGACCATGCAGCGGCTGGCTGGGCATTACGTCAACCTACTCGATGAACTGACCCGCGCCGCGGCCTCGACCTCGATCGCCCGGCTGCGCCTGCTCGGCGACGACGAGCGCCGCACGGTGCTGGAGCAGTGGAGCGGCGCGGCCGACACGGTCGAAGCCGCGCGCCCGGTGCACGAACTGATCGGCGACGTCGCCCGGGCCCGGCCGGACGCGGTCGCGGTATCGGCGCCGAGCGAATCCGGCGCGGTGCGCCAGCTCAGCTACGGCGAACTTGAGCGGCGCTCCAACCGCCTGGCGCGCAAGCTGATCGAGCTCGGCGTCGGCGAAGGCACGGTGGTGGCGCTGTGCTTGGACAAGTCGCCGGAACTGATCGTGACCCTGCTCGCGGTGCTCAAGGCCGGCGGCGCCTACCTGCCGCTGGATCCGGACTACCCGGCCGAGCGTCTGGCCTACATGGCCAGCCACGCCCAGGCCCGGTTCGCGGTGGTCGACGAAAGCCGCCGCGCGCGCCTGGCCGGCTGGGACGGCGACGTGCTGACTCCGGACGACCTGCACCTGATCGCCGACGCCGACACCGATGCCTCGACGCTGGACCTGGCCGTATCGCCGTCGGCTGCCGCCTACGTGATCTACACCTCCGGTTCGACCGGCAAGCCCAAGGCGGTGCGGGTCACCCACGCCAACCTGGCCTCGGCCTACGCGGGCTGGGAGCGCGAGTACCGCCTGAGCGAGACCGGCGCCCATCTGCAGATGGCCAGCTTCTCCTTCGACGTGTTCGCCGGCGACCTGGTGCGGGCGCTGTGCTCCGGCGCCAAGCTGGTGCTGGTGCCGCGCGAGCTGCTGTTCAACACCGAGCGCCTGTACCGGACCATGCTCGACGAGCAGGTCGACGCGGCCGAGTTCGTGCCGGCGGTGGTGCGTTCGGTGATGGACTACTGCGAACGCGAAGGCCGACGCCTGGACTTCATGCGCCTGCTCGCGGTCGGCTCGGACGTGTGGAAGGTCGAGGAGTACCGGCGCCTGCGCGCCCTGGCCGGGCCGTCCAGCCGGGTGGTGAACTCCTACGGCCTCAGCGAAGCGACCATCGACAGCACCTACTTCGAGGGTCCGACCGACGACCTCGACCCCAGCCGGATGGTGCCGATCGGCCGTCCGTTCCCGAACAGCGCGCTGTACATCCTCGACGCGCACCGCCAGCCGGTGCCGGCCGGGGTGCCGGGCGAGCTGTGGATCGGCGGCGGCGGCGTCAGCGCCGGCTACGTCGGCGACGACGCCCAGACCGAGCAGCGTTTCGTCGAGCTCGAACTCGGCGACGGCCGCCTGCGCCGGCTGTATCGCAGCGGCGACCTGGCGCGCTGGAGCGCGTCCGGCGAAGTGCAGCTGATCGGCCGCGTCGACAGCCAGGTCAAGGTGCGCGGGCACCGGGTCGAGATCGGCGAGATCGAATCCCAGCTCGCCGCCTGGCCGGCGATCCGCGAGGCGGTGCTGACCGTGCGCGACGACGGCCGCGGCGAAGCCTCGCTGTGCGCCTACTGCGTGCCGGCCGACGCCGGCGAACGGCTGAACTGGCGTGCGCTGCGCGAACACCTGGCCAGCTACCTGCCGACCTTCATGATCCCGGCGCGCTTCGTCCAGCTCGACGCCCTGCCGCTGTCGGCCAACGGCAAGGTCGACCTGGCCGCGCTGCCGGCGCCGGACGCCAACGCCGGCGCGGCCGAGTTCGAGCCGCCGACCACCCTGTTCGAGCTGCGCATGGCCGAGCACTGGCAGCGCCTGCTCGGGCTGGAGCAGGTGGGACTGCAGGACGACTTCTTCGAGGTCGGCGGCAGCTCGATCAAGCTGATCGAACTGATCTACAACCTGCAGACCGAGTTCAACATCGCCATCGCGGTCAGCCAGTTGTTCAAGGTCACCACCCTGCACGGCATGGCCAAGACGGTGGAGGCGATCAGCACCGGCCGCATCGCCGGCGCCCAGCCCTATCTGCGCTTCAACGTCGGCCACGGCCCGACCATCTTCTGCTTCCCGCCGGCCGGCGGCCACGGCCTGGTCTACCGCCAGCTCGCGGTGCACCTGCCCGAGTACGAATTCGTTTCGTTCAACTACATCCTCGGCGACGAGAAGGTGGCCAGCTACGCCGACCTGATCGAGAGCATCCACGCCGACGGCCATTGCACTCTGTTCGGCTACTCGCTCGGCGGCAACCTCGCCTTCGAAGTGGCCAAGGAACTGGAGCGCCGCGGCCGCGAGGTGCCGAACGTGGTGATCATGGACTCGTACCGGATTCCGGAGTCGTTCGAGCTCGGCAACGAGCACTTCGAAGCCTTCGAACGCGAGCTCAGCGAGCACCTGCGCAAGCACACCGGCTCGGAGATCGTCGCCGAGGAGACCCTGCAGCAGGCCAAGGACTACATCCGCTTCTGCAGCCAGACCCCGAACACCGGGATGGTTTCGGCGCCGGTCAGCGTGATCTCCGACGAGGACAAGGTGGTGTTCTACGGCACCGGCCACCGCGGCACCTGGCACGGCAGCTCGACCACCCGCACCGAGGTGTTCAAGGGCTTCGGCAAGCACGCCGACATGCTCGACCAGGACTACATCGCCCTCAACGCCGCGCTGGCGCGCGGCATTCTGGTCGGGGAGGTCAGCGATGCCGGCTGATTCCGGATACCGTCCCGAGCCGCCGGCGCGCGCCGGCGGCAAGTCCGCCGACGGGCCGCGCTGGGAGGCGCGCGCCCGCGGCCCCGGCGACAAGCCGCGGGTGATCGTGATCGGCGCCGGCGTAGCCGGCCTGGCCTCGGGCTGCTACGGCCAGATGAGCGGCATGGAGACGCGCATCTTCGAGAAGCACGTGCTGCCGGGCGGCTGCTGCACCGCCTGGTCGCGCCAGGGCTACATCTTCGATTACTGCATCGAGTGGCTCAACGGCACCGCGGCCGGCAACGACGCCAACCGGGTCTGGCGCGAACTGGGCGCGCTCGACGGCAAGTCGATCCGCCTGTTCGACAGCTTCAACACGGTCAGCGACGAGCAAGGCCGCTCGGTCACCTTCTACAACGATCCCGACCGGCTCGAGCGCCACCTGATCGACCTGTCGCCGATCGACGCGCCGCTGATCCGGCAGTTCTGCGACGACCTGCGCCGCTTCACCCGGATGGCCCTGCATCCGTTCCTGACCCCGCCGCCGCTGGAGAACTGGCGCGAGAAGTACGCCACCCTGCGCCAGGTGCTGCCGGCGTTCCGGCTGTTCTGGCGCAACGGCGCGACCCAGATGAACGATTTCGCCGATCGCTTCCAGGCCCCGCTGCTGCGCCGCGGCCTGCGCAACATCTTTTTCCAGGATCCTGGCAATTTCTCCCTGGTGCCCTACCTGTACAACATCGCCGAGGCGCACAACGGCAACGTCGGCTTTCCGCAGGGCGGCTCGCTCGGGCTGTCGCGCTCGATCGAGTCGCGCTATCTCGAACTGGGCGGACGCATCGATTACCGTGCCCGGGTCAGCCGGATCCTGGTCGAGAACGGACGCGCGGTCGGAATCGAGCTCAAGAACGGCGAGCGCCACTACGCCGACCACGTGATCGCCGCCTGCGACGGCCTGACCGCCTTGCGCAGCCTGCTCGACGGCAAGTACGGCAACCCGCGCGTGGACAAGCTCTACGACCAGGTCCTCGACCGACCCGGCGAGCGCTATCCCGGCGTGGTTTCGGCCTTCGTCGGCTTCGAGGGCGACCTGCCCGCGGACACGCCGCACAGCACCACCTACCTGCTCTCGGCGCAGGACGCCGACGCCTTGCCGGGCGCGGTCCAGGGCAGCCTGGTGGTGCAGCTGCGCTCGCGCTATTGCGAGGGTTTCGCCCCGCCCGGCCACTCGATCCTGCACTGCACCTACTTCAGCGACTACGACTACTGGAAGCGCCTGCGCAGCAGCGACCGCAAACAGTACTGGGCGCTCAAGCGCCAGGTCGCCGAGTTCGTGCGCGAGTTCCTCGAACGCCGCCATCCGGGCCTGGGCGCGCGGATCCGCCTGGTCGACGTCGGCACGCCGGCCTCGACCGAGCGCTACACCGGCAACTACAAGGGCGCGATCCTGGCCTGGAAGTCGCCCGAGGCCGACGACCTGATGGCCGACCTGGTCAAGAAGGACCGCATGCGCCTGCAAGGCCTGGGCGGGTTCTCGATGGCCGGACACTGGGTCGGCGGCGGCGGCCTGATCCGCTCTGCCTCGACCGGCCGCTTCGTCATCCAGTTCCTGTGCCGCGAATTCGGCCTGCCGTTCAAGGCCTGGGAAAGCGGCAACGCCACGCCGTGGCGGATCGAACAACTCGGCCATTTCCCGCAACTGGACAAGGGTCCGCCGCTGGAGCGCAGCACGCCGAAGCTGCGCGCGGCGGACGCCGCCGCCCCGACCGCACCGGCGCCCGTCGCCTGACCGCCAAGGAAGCCAGGACATGTCGCATACGTTGGGCAACAGAGAAAGCATGATCATCATCGGCGCCGGACTGGGCGGCCTGTCCACCGGCTGCTACGCGCAGATGAACGGCTACAAGACCCAGATCTTCGAAATGCACGAAATCCCCGGCGGCTGCTGCACCGCCTGGGAGCGCGGCGACTTCACCTTCGACTGCTGCATCAGCTGGCTGCTCGGCAACGGCCCGGGCAACGAGATGCACCAGATCTGGATGGAACTGGGCGCGCTGCAGGGCAAGCAGATGCGCCATTTCGACGTGTTCAACATCGTCCGCGGCAGCAACGGCCAGGTGGTGTACTTCTACTCCGACCCGGACCGGCTGGAAGCGCACCTGCTGGAGATCTCGCCGGCCGACGCCAAGCTGATCCGCGACTTCGTCGGCGGCCTGCGCAAGTTCCGCAAGGCCCTGGCGGTATACCCCTTCCTCAAGCCGGTCGGACTGATGGGGCGCTGGGAACGCTGGAAGATGCTGGCCTCCTTCGTCCCCTACTTCAACGCCATCCGCAAGTCGATCACGGTGCTGATGACCGACTACTCGGCCAAGTTCAAGGATCCGTTCCTGCGCGAGGCGTTCAACTTCATCCTGTACGAAAAGCACCAGAACTTCCCGGTACTGCCGTTCTACTTCCAGCTCGCCTCGCACGCCAACCTGTCCGCCGGCGTGCCCGAGGGCGGCTCGCTGGGCCTGGCCAAGTCGATCGAGGCGCGCTACCGCCGGCTCGGCGGCCAGGTGCACTACAACGCCAAGGTCGAGGAGATCCTGGTCGAGGACGACCGCGCGGTCGGCGTGCGCCTGAGCGACGGCCGCGAGGTCCGCGCCGACATCGTGGTCTCGGCCGCCGACGGCTACACCACGATGATGCGCTTCCTCAAGGGCCGCTACCTCAACGACACCTTCCGCAAGCTCTACACCGAAACCATCAACGAACCGCACATGGTGTTCCCGGGCTACTTCATCGCCTTCCTCGGCCTGGACAAGCCCTTCCCGGAAGGCGAGCCCTGCACCACCTACCTGCTGGAACCGGAGGAAGCCGAGGAGATGATCGGCATCCGCCACCCCAGCATCAACGTCCAGTTCCGCAGCCAGCACTACCCCGAACTGGCGCCGGACGGCACCAGCATCGTCTACGCCACCTACTTCTGCGACATCGCGCCGTGGCGCGCGCTCAACGAAGGCCCCGAGCAGGTCAGCCGGGTGCGCAAGGGCGAGGAGCTGCACACCCTGCCGGTGCGGCGCGGCCACGAGTACCACGCCGCCAAGCGCCGGGTCAGCAACGCGATGATCCGGTTCCTGGAGAAGCGCTACCCCGGGCTGAAGGATTCGATCAGCGTGCGCGACGTGTCCAGCCCGCTGACCCAGGTACGCTACACCGGCAATTTCGACGGCACCGTGCTCGGCTGGCAGCCGTTCGTGGAAAGCGGCGAAACCCTGGAGGAAGCGATCAAGGAACACGGCCCGGTGATGGAAGGCCTGTCGAACTTCTACATCTCCGGGGTGTGGGCGACCACCGGCGGGCTGATCCGCGCCGCCGCCGCCGGCCGCCACGTCATGCACTTCATCTGCAAGGACGACGGCAAGGACTTCACCGCCAGCATCGACCAGACCGCGCCGCCGCCGACCCATCTGATCGTACCGGTCGGTCCCGCCGCGCCCGGTGCGGCCGCGCCGCAGGGCTTTCCGCAACTGGCCGCGGCGCGGGCGGTCGGCGCATGAGCGCGGCCGCGGCGACGGACCGCCGCGCGGTCGGCGGGCTGATGCTGGCGGTGTTCCTGGGCGCGCTGGAGCAGACCGTGGTCGCGACCGCGCTGCCGGCGATCGTGCGCGAGCTGCAGCGCATCGACCTGCTCGGCTGGACGATCTCGGTGTATCTGCTGGCCACCGCCGCGGCCACGCCGGTGATCGCCAAGCTCGGCGACCTGCACGGCCGGCGCCGGCTGATGCACGCCTGCATCGGCTTGTTCGCGCTGGGTTCGCTGGCCTGCGCGCTGGCGCCGAGCATGCCGGCGCTGATCGCCGCGCGCGCCCTGCAAGGCGTCGGCGGCGCCGGGTTGATCGTGATCGCACAGGCGGCGGTGGCCGAGATCGCCGGGCCGCGCGAGCGCAGCCGTTACACCGGCTTGTTCGCGATGGTGTGGGCGCTGGCCGGGCTGATCGGGCCGGTGCTCGGCGGCCTGCTGACCGACGCGCTGGGTTGGCGCGCGGTGTTCTGGATCAATCTGCCCTTGGGCGCGCTGGCGCTGTGGGCCGGCGCGCCGGCGCTGCGCCGGCTCGGCATGGGCCGGCCCGGCGGGCGCATCGACCTGGCCGGCACGACGGTGTTCGTGCTCGCCACCTGCGCCCTGCTGACCGCGCTGTCGTGGGGCGGCGGCCGTTACCCCTGGCTGTCGGCGCCGGTGCTCGGCGGCTTCGCCGCGGCCGCGCTCGGCGCGCTGGTGTTCGCCCGCCAGCAAGGCCGCAGCGCCGAGCCGATGCTGCCGCCGGCCTTGCTGCGCGACGCGGTGATCGGCCCGGCCTTGCTGGTCTGTCTGCTGATGTACGGCTTCTACATCGCGGTGGCGGTGCTGATTCCGGCCTACTTCCAGATCGGCCACGGCCTGCCCGCCTCGCGCGCCGGCCTATTGCTGGTGCCGGCGCTGGTGGCCGGCGCGATCGGCGCGCTGGGCGCCGGTCGCTACGCCGCACGCAGCGGCGATTACCGGCGGCCGGTGTTGCTGGCGCTGCCGCTGGCGATGCTGGCCGCGCTGGCGATGGGACTGTGGGCCCAGTCGCTGAGCCCGCTCGCCGCGGCCCTGCTGTTCGCCGCGGTCGGCCTGGGCACCGGCCCGTGCAGCGCGCTGGTCAACGTGATCGCCCAGAACGCCGCGCCGGCCGAACAACTCGGCGCGGTCACCGGGGCGATGGCGTTCGCCCGCACCCTCGGCGCGGCGGTGGTCACCGCCGCCGGCTCGGCGCTGATCCTGCTGCACGTGCGCCAAGGCGGCGGCGAGTTCGCCGGCGCGCGGCTCAGCGAATTCGCCGCGCAGTCCCTGTCGGCGCCGACCCGCGAGCTGTTCCGCGCCGGTTTCGCCCAGTTGTTCTTCGCCACCGCCCTGGCGATGGTCGCGACCTGGCTGGTCTATGCGGCGATCCGTTCGCCGGTGCTGCGCCTGCGCCCGGCCGCGGCCGAGTCCTGAGACAGGCGCCGAATTGCGAACCCGCTCGCAGTTCGGCGCCCGGATCGGCGCCGGACTAGGGTCGTTCCCAGGTGGCGCCGGCCCAGGCCGCGTCGTGCAATGCGCCTACAGGGGCGCAATTACGACGAGGGACCGCTCATGGACAGCGTCAACGGCGCATCGCGCAGCAACGAAACCCAGTCCGCCAACGCCAGCGATCCGGCCCAGGCCACACCGACCGCGAGCGAGCTGCGCGAAGACGAACTGCGCGAAACCTTGCGCGAAAATCCGCAGGCGGTGGCCGCGCTGGACCGTCTGGTCGCCGACCAGAATTTCGCCCAACTGACCGACGAGCAGAAAGTCGAATCGCTGAATTCCTTCGCCGCCGCGCCCAACGCCGCCACCGCGAGCTATCTGCAAGGCGCCGCCGAACTCAGCCTGAATCCGCAGGCCACGCCGAGCGGCCTGACCCCGGACGCCGGCACCCTGACGCTCGACGGCGTCACTTACGGCATCGAACAAGGGCGTCTGCTCGATGCCCAGGGCCGCACGGTCGGCACCATCCGCAACGACGGCAGCCTGCAACTGGCGGTCGAAACCGCGCCGCGCAGCGTCTACGACAACATCTCCACCCGGGTCCAGCTGCAGGAACTCGACGGCACCCAGATGCGCAACGTGCTCGACCTGCACGCCGCCGATCCGCGCGGCCGCCTGGACAATCCCAACCTCAACCAGGAAGTCGCCAACCGGGTCACCGCGGTGATCGAGCAGGCGCGCCGCGAAGGCATGAACATGCGCGTGGACACCGCCTACCGCACGTTCGCCGAACAGGACGCGCTGTACGCGCAGGGCCGCACCGCGCCCGGCAACCGGGTCACCAACGCGCGCGCCGGCCAGTCCTGGCACAACTACGGCGTCGCGGTCGACCTGGTCTTCAACGACGCGAACGGCCGGCCCAGTTGGGCCGAGACCAACAACTGGGACCGCTACGGCCAGATCGCGGCGTCGCAGGGCCTGGAATGGGGCGGCAACTGGCAGGGGCTGGTCGATCGTCCGCATGTCGAGTACCACCCCGGCTTCGACGCCGGCGATGCGCGCAACATGATGCAAAGCTATCGCCAGGGCGGGCTGGAAGCGGTCTGGGACCGGATGGGCATCGGCCAGCAGCCTTGATCCGCAGAACCGCCGCGCATCCGCGCGCTAGACTGCCTCGGCCATGAACGCCGAACGTCTCGCCACGATCGACCGATGCCGCGCTGCGAGGCCCGCAGCGCGGCGCCGCTGGGCCCGCATCGCCGCCGGCGCGCTGAGCCTGATTTTGCCGCTGGCCTTGTCCGCCTGCCTGGCCGGTCCGCCGCCGGCCACCGCCAGCGCCGCGGCGATCGCCGATTCGCAGCCGCTGGCGGGCACCGGCGTGGTCGCCTTCCATCCACAGCGGGCGCTGCTGGCCTGGGCCGACGGCAACCGCTGGCACACGCTCGACCTCGACAGCGGCCGGCGCAGCGACCATCTCGCCGAGGCGCCGGTGGCCGACCTGGGCTTCGCCGCCGACGGCGACCTATGGCTGATCGCCGACCGCGCCGAGCGTTGGCGCGACGGCCAGCGCGCGTGCCGCAGCGAGGCCGGCGATCTCAGCCGCTGGTTCGGCGCCGACGCCGACGGCGCCGCGGTCGCCCGTTATATGCATTCCGACGGCGTCGGTCCGCTGCGCCAGCAGCTGTGGCTGTCGTCCGACTGCCGCACCGTGCGCGAAGACACCCGGCCTTTGCCTGCGCACATCCGCGAGGTCGGCGACGATCCCGGCGAACCGCTGCGCGCCGGCGCCGCGCCGGCCGCGGCCGGCCTGGCCGAACAGCTGCCTGCGCTCGGCGCCGACGGCGCCAGCCCGCGCCGCACCCTCGCCCTGTCTCACGACGGCCGCTGGCGCGTGATCGACGAGAACGGCCAGCGCATCCTGCGCCGCACCAGCGCTCCCTGACCCCCACTGATCCGCGCCTCAGCGTTCGCCTTCCAATCCCGAATCCCCAACACCGAATCCCCGTAGCGGCCGCACAGCGGCCGCTACTGACACTTGGCACTGTCGCGTCCCGCGCCCGCCGCCCTACCGTCGCCGGACTTTATCTACACGGTGCGATGCATGAGCAAGCAGTGGGCGGTGTGGGCTCTGGGATGGGCGCTGGCGGCCGGAACGGCGCAGGCGCAGCAAGTCGATCTGTCGGCGCTGGACAAGAACATGCATGGCCGCCCGGCCCAGGTGCTGGTGCTCGGCACCGTGCATTTGTCGGACATGCCGAAAACCTTCGACGCCAAGACGCTGGCGCCGCTGCTCGACCGGGTCGCCGCGTTCGAGCCCGAGATCATCACCATCGAGTCGATCTCCGGCGAAAGCTGCGATCTGGTCGCGCGCCACCCGGCCGTCTACAGCGCCGACGACTTCAAACCCTATTGCCGCGACACCTCGGACGCGCGTGCGGCGACCGGCCTGGACGTGCCGGCGGCGATCGCCGAAGCCAACCGGACCCTCAAGCAGTGGCCGGCCCAGCCCAGCGCAGCGCAACGCCGGCGTCTGGCCGCGGTGTTCCTGGCCGCCGGCGATTCGACCTCGGCCCTGGTGCAATGGCTGTACCTGCCGGTCGCCGAACGCCGCGACGGCGACGGCCTCGACGCCAAGCTCGTCGCCCGACTGGAAAAAGCCCGCGCCGGCCGCAGCGAGAACGAACTGATCGCCGCGCCGCTGGCGGTGCGCGCCGGCCTGCAGCGGGTCCACCCGACCGACGACCACACCGGCGACGCCGTCGACGTCTCCGACCCGCAGGCCTACGGCCAGGCGATCATGGCCGCCTGGGCCTCGGCCAAGGAGGCCTCCAAGACGGTGCGCGAACGCGACGATGCGCTGCGCCAAGGCCAGGACATGCTGGCCCTGTACCGCTACATCAATCGCCCGGACGTGCTCGGCGTCGTCGCCGACGGCGATTTCGGCGCAGCGATGCGCGAGGCCTCGCCGCAGCGCCTGGCCCAGGTCTACGTCGCCGGCTGGGAAACCCGCAACCTGCGCATGGTCGGCAACATCCGCGCCAGCTTCCGCGAGCGCCCCGGCGCGCGCGTGCTGTCGATCGTCGGCAGTCAGCACAAGCCCTGGTTCGACTCGCTGCTGGGGCAGATGCAGGGCGTGCAGATCGTCGACCTGCAGCAAGTGCTGAAGTAAGCCGCCGATCCGACCGTCGCCCGCTGTCCCGGCGGGCGCGGTCCGCCGGCCAAGCGCCGGTTCGCCGTCACGCGGCCAACAGGCGCATCGCCAGCCACGCCGGAACGCCGAGGTAGAACGCCGCCCGTCCCAGCCACTCCAGCGCGTCGCGCAACGCCGCCGCGTGCGCGCTGCGCAGCGCAACCGCCAGCGCCGCGACAGCCTCGATCGCGATCCGCAGCGCGGCGGCGAACAGCATCAGGCCGATCGACCACGACGCCCACCAGATCGCCAGGCCGGTCAGGTAGGCGGCCAGCCCGTAGCTGTAGTACTCGCCGAACGTACCGCCGAAGGCGATGATCTGGTGCAGGCGGAACGCGACCAGCGCCAGCAGCAGCGGGAACAGGCCGAACTTCAGCAAGGCATGGTCGAGCCGCGGCCGGCGCGCGTCGGCGCGGCTTTGCGCCAATTCGGCCAGGCCGGCGGCGAAACGGCCTTCCAGGCGCCACGGCGCGCCCGCCGCCGCGGTCATGCGCTGCAATGCGCGCGGATTCGCCCGCGCCAGGCCGCGCGACCACAGCGGGCCTTCGGCCAGGCGCAGATCGATGCCGCCGCGCGGCAGCGGGACGTACCAGGGCCGCAGCGCGAGGATCGACGCCAGCGGAAGCTCGATCCGTTGCCGGCGCCGATCCAGCACCAACCACGTCGCTTCGACACGCGCCCGAGCGGCGAAGCTGCGCTCGATCGCCCAGGCGGCCACGAGCGGCGCGACCACCAGCGCGACGAACAGCATCAACTGCGACAAGGACTGGATCTGCAGCCCGGTGCGCAGCAGCATGTCGGCGGCCAGCCACAGCAAGCCCGCGCCCGCGCACAGCCGCAGCGCGCCGCTCGCCGCGCGCCACAACGGCGTCAGTACGACGACCTCGAGCGTCGCCGGCTGCGCGTCGGCAGCAGCGGTGCGGCCCTGCGCGGCCCGCCACAGCGTGAACGCCGCCAGGCCGAGCAGGAACACCGCCGCGGCAGGCCCGACCCAATCGCCCCAGCGCACCATCAGGGTCGGCGCCGGATCGCGGGCGCTGACGAACGCGGTCAACACCGCCTGGTCGCCGGTCGAGGTGCTGGCCAACACCTCGCCGGTGTCGTCGATGATCGCGCTGAGCCCGTTGGTGGTGACGCGCACCTGCGGCAGCCGGGTTTCGATGCTGCGGAAGGCCGCCACCGCCAGGTGCAGGCGCGCGCCGACCGGGTAATCGGTGAACCAGGAATCGTTCGACAAGCCGACGATGGCCTGCGCGCCGAGCCGGGCGCCGTCGATGGCCAAGTCGGTCTCCACATCGTCCAGGCAGATCAGCGGCACCACGTTGACCTCGCGCCCGTCGGCGCTGCGCAACGGCAGCACCCGCGCCCCGTCGCCCGGGCGCCAGCCGCCGGTCCACGGCAACCAGCGGCGTAAGCGCGGCCCATCCAGCCAGCCCGGCACATGCTCGGTCAGCGGGAACGGATGGGTCTTGCGATACATGCCGAGCAGGCCCCGGCCGGGCTCGAGGAACGCTGCGGCGTTGTACTCGCCTTGCGTGTCGCGGTCGTAAGTGCCGAACACCAGCGGCACGCCCGACTCGTCGACGAAGCCCTGGATCTCGCGGTCCAGCGCCGCGCCGTCCTCGCTGCGCGGGTTGCCGTAGCTGGTCGGATATACGGTTTCCGACCACAGCAGCACGTCGGCGTCGTGGTCGCGGATCGCCGACCACGACAGCGCGTAATGCGTGTCCAGCACCTTGCGCACCACCGCATAAGCGCCAATCTCCTTACGCAAGCGCTCGTAGTCGGTGATGCTGGCCTGGACCATGGCCACGCGCAGCGTCGGCGCGTCGGCGGCCGGCGGCGCCTGCAGGCCGTCGCGCCGTACCGCGCCGTAACCGGCCATGCAGACCACGATCCCGGCGCCCAGCAGCGCCGGCCGCAGCAGCGCGCGCGCGCCGAGGCCGCGCCGCTCGATCGCGGCCGCCAGCGCCTCGTTGACCAGCAACAACAGCAGGGTCAGACCCGCGGCGCCGCCGAGGTCGGCGACTTGGCGCAGCGTCGCGGACGGAAACAGGCCGTGGCCCAGGGTGTCGCCCAGCAGTTTGGGCGCCAGCCACTCGCAGGCCACCCAGGCGCAGGCCGCGGCCAGCGCGCGCAGCAGCGCGCCGTAACGGCGTCCGGCCCACTGCCGGACCAGCGCGTAAGCCAGGAACTGCGGCTGCATCAGCGGCGCCAGCGCCAGCAGCAGCGCGGTCGCCGTCGCCGCGCCCATGCCGGTGTAGGCGCCGATCGCCGCGCCGAACCAATGCAACACCGCGGCGACGAAGGCGACGCTCATCAACGCCGCGTTGGCCAACGCGCCCGGCGCGGTACCGACGCGGTTCAGGGCCAACAGCCACGGCACCAGGGCGACGAAGCCCAGACCCCAGGCGGGGCCGCCGCGAGCGTACAGGCCGAGCAACACGGCGGTGGCGAGAATGCCGGCGTAGCTACGCCAGCGGGGCTGGGACAGCCGCTCCGTGGTCAAGTCGAAGAACTCCGGTGTCGCGGTGTTAGCGCGGGGGAATCTGGATCTGCCGCAGCGGCAGGCCGGGCGGCGCCAGCGCCGGCGGCACGACCCGGTCGGCCGGCATCGCGATCGGCCGGCCCTGCGCGTCGTGCAGGACGAAATCGGGCGAGAACATCAGGATCGGCTCGATCGCCACGCCCTCGTCGGTCACCTGGTGGTGGCGCACGTAGCCCGGCGGCAGCGCGAAATCCTCCGGCACCGCCAGCCCGACCAGCGGCGGGCTGGTGCCGGGCGGGTTGAACGCGCCCAGGCCGGTGCGGACGCCCGCCTGCTGCAGCGCCTCGATGACCTGAGCGCCAGTAGGTTCGGGATCGCCGGCCTGGAAGTAAGCGGCCAGATCGTCGGGGTCTGGGTCCGGCATGGCCTGCCTCCCCTGCGTCGCGTCGCGCGGCGCGCGAGGCGCTGAAGCGAGCCGGTCGTCGCCGGCGCCGTTCGCCGCATCGCCCGGCGCATCCGCCTGGGGGACGGCGTCGGTGGCGCCGGAAGCCGGTTCGCGCATCGACCACCATCCCGCCACCGCCAGCGCCACCGCGACGGCGGCCGCCACCCACCGCAGCTTGCCGCCGCGGGCGACGGGCGCCTTGTCGATCACGCGCATGCCCTCGCCGTCCGCGCGGGACGGCGGGGCATGCGGCGGGCGGCGCTCGGCCACGGTTCGATGCTCCGCCGGTTGCGCCGATCAGGGATTGGCCGGCTGATACACCGACAGCGCCCAGCCCATGCGCTCGTGCCCGTACTGGTTCCAGATCGGGCTGCGGCCGTTGTTGTAGCTGGAGTAGCGCGGTGCGCCGCTGCCGGTGCTGCCGCCCCACAGGCCGGCCGACACGGTGCCGCCGGTGTAGGTCGGGTGGGTGTCGTCGGACTGGATGTAATCGAACGAGCTGGACGAGGAGACGAACTTGGTGTTGGCGTCGCGCAGGGTCGAGCGCAGGGTCACCGCGGTACGGTTGATGTAGCTGGCCTCGCTCTCGCCTGACACGTAGCGCAGCGCGTCGGCGTCGACCTGGCCGTCGCCGTTGCTGTCGTAGTCCGCGCCCATGTACTGGGCGAAGCTGTCCACGCACTTGAAGCCCTTCTGACGCGCGTATTCGCACATCCAGTAGTTCATCTTGGCCATCGCCGGCAGGAACCGGTCGCGCAGGTTCACCGTCTGCCCGGTGCCGGCGTCTCGGCACGAGCTCTGCACGTTGTCGGCGTTGTAGCCCGGGTAGTACAGGTTGGAAATCACCTTCAGCCGGGTATTGGCGTGCGCGTTGGCGTTGATGTAGTCCATCGCCGCGGCGACGTAGGTTTTGCAGGAGTTGATCGCCGCATCCAGCCCGCTGTAATCGCAGGTGCCGCTCTGCGACTTGAACGCCGAGCGCGCCTGCAGGCCGTCGTTGCCGCACATCTCGAAGCTCACCACCCGGGTCGAGGCGGCCTGCATGTAGGAGCGCTCGGCGACGATCTTGTTCTCGTAGACGTCGCGCGCCACCGCGCCCGACTTGGCCCGGCGCACGCTCTCGATGTCGGAGTTCCAGCGCGCCGACAGATACTCGCCGTCCACGGTCGGCGCCGAATAGCGCGCCGCATTGCTGATCGAGCCGTTGTAGCCGGCGAAGATCGAGTCGCCGTAAGCCACGACCCGGTACTTGCTGCTGGTCCCGGCCCGGTCGATGGTCCAGGACACGTTCTGGTTCAAGGTATTGGCCAGCGACGGAGCCGACAGCGCGAGCAAAGCCGCAGCCGACAGCCACCGCCCCGCCCTGTTGCGGAACAGAGTCTTCATCCTTAACTCCCCTTCGAGATGGAATGCGCCAGGGGCGCCGGCCGGCGCCCGATGAGAAAACGCGAAACCCGAATCACGACGAGGAGGCCCCGGAACCCGGGGCGTTTCTCCCCCTGTCATCGCCCCCGGACGCTAGCGTACGGTTCTGGGCCGACGCAATGTGCGCTGCAACAGGCGCGGCGGGCGGCATCACGTTTTCGCGACCGCGCTGTCGGCGCTGCGAACGACCTCACGCAAGCGCCGCCCGTGTTGTCCTCGCGGTCGGGCCGCGCGCTGCGCGAGCCGCCCTTCCCGCGCGGCGCCGGGCAAGCCCAAACCGACCCGCAGCTCGCCACGCTCGGCGCGGCTTGCGCCGCAGCCCCGCCGACGCGAAGCTGGACGCCGACACCGAACCACTAGCGGGCGCCGGCCGATGACCGACAATGGTGCGTCCCCAGGCGCCCCCTCACTGCACGAACTGAGCGCGCTGCTGTCCGAACTGGAAGCCGGCACGCAGGCGCTGGACGCCGCATTCCACTTCGACGACCGCGCCGCGGTGAAACCGGCCTACGACCGGCTCATGCGCCTGCGCCGCACCCACCGCGAACTGCTGCACCGGTTCGGCGGCATCGCACCCGCCGACGCGGCCGGCGACAGCAGAACCGCAACGACGATCGCGGCCATCGCCGCCGTCCTGGGTGAGCTGTCGGCCGGCATCGAGCGTTACCACGACCTCGCCGGCCCTCTCGCCCGATTGCGGTCGCAACTGGCGACGGCCATCGCTCGGGCCGGTCCCTGAACGCCCGCCGCCTGCGCCGATGCTCAGCCCGAGCTTCGGCGCTGCCGCTTGGACGGGGAAACGCTGCGCTGCGGGCACTCGTGGACTGGCACCTGCATCTACGAAAGCCAAGTGACCTTGGCCGAGGACGGCACCGGGGTAGCCGTGGTCGTGGACGTGCTCGACGACGGGGAAACCTATCGGCGAACCGCCACCGACGAAGGCGAACTGGAACGGTTCGAGCGCGTGTTATCCCAGGTGCGCCAGCGCGACAGCGAGGGCGACGCACTGGCGGGTGTGTCGATCGTTCAGGACCCTCGCTCGCAAGCCCTCATGAAGGTCATGGATCAGGCCAACGCGAAGTTCGGCCGGGGCACGATGGGCATGGCGTCGTCGGCCTGGCGATCGAAGGGGCCGGCGCTGGCCAAGCCAGTGTGGGCTATGAACCAGAAAACCTATCGCCGGCTTACACCAGCCGGTGGGATCAGTTGGTGCGAGTGCGGTAGCAACCCACCTGGCGACTAGAACGGAATGTCCAAGTCCTCGGCACGACCCGTTTCTTTCTGCCGTGCGAGCATCCATCGTTCCTCGCATGCCTTGATGAAGCGCACCGCGCTGACAACGTTGCTGGCGATCAGAAGTGCCTCGTCGTATTCCAGCACCGGATTGTCGTGGGCCATTGTGTGATTGTTCCGGACATAGTCGTATTGACCGAAGACCGTTGTCGCGCCTTTTAGGATGTGTTCTGCCATCTGGGATATAAGAAGACCTTCTTCCTTGACGCGCTTCACGTAGGCACCCATAAGGCCACCCAACGGCACCGAACAATCTCTGGGTATGCCGTGCTCCTTACAGAGCTTTCGAAGAAACTTGACGAGAAATGTATGCAGCCGATCCAAACCTTGCTCAGGCTCGTTACGCTCGAAACACTCCCTCGCGGCTTTCGCCACCTTCTGGAAGTCCTCCGTATCACCGTCGATAGCCTCGATGTCCTCTACCGGCTTGGCTTGCGCCAGTCGCGCTGCAATGGCTTCGCAATCCCTGAAGAGGGCCTGCCGCTCCAACGCCGAATGACCGGTGTCTCTGCAATGCTCCAGCAATCCACTGAGGACCCGCCCTACCAGGGAGTCGTCTTCCTTAGTCCAGAAGCTGCGCAGGTGGTTGGCTTTAGACGGACCATTTCCACTGTATGCACCACCATAGATGTCTCGATTGACCTCCTCTTCGAAAAACCGAGCAAAGGATTTATTTGAGAAATCGAGGACGTAACCACTGCTCATGCCGAACAGGTCTTCAAGTTTCCGTCTCTCGCGAGGACTCAAGCTGGACATAAGTGGCTTTGCTAGGTTTTAGGACAGGCTTCGACGATGTGGTAAATGATCACCACGGGATATCGTCCTTTTCACCTGCTGACTCTGCATCACCACCCACTACGGGGCTCATCATTTCAAGAAGTCGCTCGCCTTGAGCCAACAAATGGTCGTAGGTCATGACGGAGATCCCATGGAGTCGGCGATTGAGTCCATGAAGTGCACGTTGCTGTTCTTCTGTCCACTCGTGGGATCGGCCAATGACAATGGTGGCCCGAGGGTGATAGGCCACAACCTCCTTGTGGTCGAGGAGCCCATCCTTCGCGGCCTGGTGGAGGATGTCCAGATATCGGTGGCATTGGCCGATGGCCCGCGAAACGTCTGCTGAAAAATAATAATTCTTGTGGGCGGCGTCGTAGAGCAACACCTCTTTGTCGGGCCGCTTCAACTCCACGATGTCCCGATAGCCCGCGATCACGTTGGGCAACAGTAGGTCTAGGTTGTCTCCGGTGGAAATGGCCCTGACTTCGTCACGAACCACGTAGGCATTTCCGAACGCCCAACAGTGCTTCTCGCACCAAGCCTGATAGGTCTGCTCCCCTGCCTCACCGCTACCAAGGTTCGAGCGCAACTCGGCTACTGCCGATCGCATCTCACTTAGACGGATAGACCCACGCAGAGCCACGCTCAATTCATGGGTAAGTTCCGTGCTTGAAAGGTGGCCCAACAACTCCGCTTGTGACAGCACATTGGTTAGCGCGCCCACAAGCGCTTGCGGGTCGTGACCAGTCAACACGGCTTCGCCGTTGGCCACCCGAATGAGGATGAACTCGCCTGCTTCGGACTGTTCTGCAACAGGGAGGTGACTCTGCAGATACTTGAGCAACTGGAGCGAAGCAGCGTGGGACAGCGTGAGCGTCTTCGCCTTGTCTCCGATCCAAGGCTGATCCTTGTCCTTCTTGAAGCCCTCGAGCTTGAGTGATAGCTCAGTGCTGCCGTCGTTGTGCCGAATGAACCATGCGATCGCCTGGAGCCGGCTCTTGCTCGTCTCGTTGAGCACGACCGGCGGTGCGTAGTCCAGCTTGCCACTGCTGGCCGTCTTCCTGACGACTTTCTGCACTTCCCCAGGCTTTTCCACGTCGCCTCCGCGCTTATGCCCCGATCGCTGCCTTCAACTGCTCGGTGACGCTATTGCCCTTCTCGTCCTTCAGCTGGGCCATGAGGTAGATCCCCTTGCCCTTGCTCTTGGTCGCCCAGAGCTCGCCCACCATCCGCTTTTCCTTCTCGGTGTCGGACGAATACCGGTCCCCGCCCTTGTATTCCACGACCAGCAAGCGCCCGTCCTTGAGGCGAGCGACGAAATCCGGATAGGTGCGCTGCTTGGCCGTGGGCATCCAGAACTGGCTGCGATCCACCAGGTTGCGCACCCAGAACTCCACCTCATCCAGCTGATCGATGGCCTGCGCGCAAAGAAATTCCTCACCCACCTTACCGCCCGCGGTCTTCCACTGAAGGTCGCCCACGAAGGGGTAGTAGTGCTTGCGGAACCGGTAAGCGCCGCCCTGGTAGTAGGAGTGCGCCGGATACAACGTCATATCCGCCGGGTAGGTGAACATCGCGTCGGGCTCGTCGCTGACTACGACCTCGGCCGCGTCGCCGAATAGGGCCTGCTGGAAGCCGTCCTTCAACGCCTCGACCTTAGCGAGCTGGAGCTGCTCACTCAGCTTGCGCCGGAGAACGAACTGGCCATTGAGCAGCTGGGACAGGGAGAAGCCTCGGTCTTGGGACAGACCGCTGATGGCCCGACGCACCCATTCCCGCAACACAGACTGCTTCACTGCTGGGTCGCGGATCTTTTGGTCCAGCCACCCCACCAGGTCAGCATCTGTGCGGTCCTTGGCGAAACCCGGGAGATAGGTGTTCACGTCGTCGTCGATTTTGGTGTAGGTGACCTTTTCATCCACCAAATCGACCTCGAAGGTCTGGCTATCGGCGTTGAACTTGAGGCTGGTCAAGTCCGGCGGGTAAGCCAGCAGATCCCAGGTGAACTCAGGCGGCACCGCGCCGCTTTCAATGAACTCCAGCTCGCCCTGATCCATGACGCAGAGGCGAGGGACGCTGAAGACGGCCCCGTTCTGGCTGGGAGCTTTGACGGCTTTAGACGCGATCTGGTGGCGCTCGATGGTGGCCGCGGCGTCCTCGCGCTCCTTTGCCGGAATCACCTTGGTGATGGCCTCGACCGTCGAATCATCCACTTCTCCGGTGATTTCGACCATGCCGCCCTTTCCGTCCTCATTGGGCACGAACACCACGTTCTCTTGGTCGCGTGCAGGTACATCAGTTAGATCAGGCTGCTTGCTGACCGAGACGGTGGTCTTGGGCGGTGTGGGGACATGATTCGCTCCGCCTTGCAGCCCCAAGCCAGGCCCCGGCATCGGTTCACGCTGGACTGCTCCCACGGCTTCCAACGGATTGAAGCCGATGTCGATGAGCGACTTGGTCAGCTCAGCAGCGGCCAGATTGAAGTGGGTGGTGGTGACGTGGGCGTAGGCCTTGTTCATGGCCTCCTGCTTGCGGCGCGTGGCGTAAGGCATCCGCAGAACGCGACCCAGCAGCTGCTGGATGTCCTTGTCGCTCTTGACCTGGGCCACCGAGCAGAACACGTAGGCAAAGGAACAATCCCAGCCCTCCTTGAGGGCCTGCTTGGTGATGATTATCTCGATGGGACAGTCCTTGGCGAACAGGTCGACCCCGTCGATCTCGCGTTGATTTCCGGTGGCGATGGCGATGGCTGTCTCGGGCACCTTCTCGTTGTCGATGAGGTGGCGCTTGACCTCTTCCACCGTGGCCGTTCCCTTGGCGTTCTCGGCCTGGATCAGCAGGATGGGGCGGATATAGTCCGGTTCATTGAGCGCGGTCTTTCCCAGCTCGTTGCGACGGGCCACGGCGCTCCCGACCGCCACTTCCCACTGCCCAACGTGTTCCGTGAGCACGACGGGGAACTTGATCATGTTGGCCACCTTCAGTTCAAAGGCGCTGACACTGACCAGGACATTGCTCTTGCTGGCTTCGGGCGTAGCTGTCAGTTCAACCACTACCTTCGCGCCCAGGCGCTTATAGACCTCGTAGGACAACGGCGTGTTGGCGTTGTGAGCCTCGTCAGTAATGACCAAGGGCCCGTGAAGTTTGAGTAGATTGGCGAACGAAGCGATGGCCTTCCCAGCCTCATTCTGTTCCAGATAAGCCAGATCAGAGATACTGCCTGCGAAATGAGGCTCAAGGTCCTCGTGATACTCGTAGACCTTGCGCCCCTCTTGGTTCTCGACGCGAAGAGATGCCATCGTGGAAACGACTACACATACCTTCGTGCCCAAGTCAGCGGGGCGAATTTGAGCGAAGTCTTCCATATCGAACATGGCGACCTTGCCACCAAAGGCCTCATCCAGCTCCTGGCGATAGGGGTGGCGAGGATCCTTGAATGCTTCCAGGGTCTGGGTCTTGATCTGGGTGGTAGGCACCATCCACATGACCACCGGATACGTGCGCTCCAGGTAGGCGTCGCCCGCCGCCTGGATGATATGCGCACCCATCACGGTTTTTCCGCCACCCGTCGGGATACGTAGGCATACGTAGGGCGTGGCGACCATGCCTGGCATGGGCTTGTATTCCGTGACCAGCCCCGGATCAACGTTCTTCTCGAACGCGTGGGCTGGACCGGTCAAGCGCGCATCTTCGAGGAACTGGGCTAGGCTGGCCAGGGCCCGCTGTTGATAAACCTTCAGGGAGAGCGCCATCGTCAACGGGCCTTGATATCGTAAGGGGTCTGCTTGAAGGTGATTTGGAGCTCTTCCAACCGCTCCTTCGGTAAGTCGCAGGACTCACCGAAAATCACCTTGGGCCCGTCAAATGGCTCCAGGCCTTTCAACACCCGCTTGGTTAGCACGTTGCCTCCGGTCTTGCTCTCGTCGCCCAGGATTCCGTTGAACAGTAGGTAGTAACCTACGCCGTGATGCTCGCCCAGAAACGGCTTCTTCGCAGCACGGGAGGAGCGCGCATTGCCGGTTTCTGCGAACCACACGTGCGCGGCCAGGTGTTCGAAGCGGATGCCGTCTCGAATGTGGCCACTCTCATCGAACACGGGCACGCCTAACTTGTAGAAGCGAAAGCCTCCACCGCCGTTCCACTCCAGCGCTTGTGAAACTCCTCCCTCCTCGCCATCCACCACCTGGGACAAGCGCGGTTGGCAATGGGTGCGCGCGTGCTCACCTTCCTCAATTCCGATCCAGCGACGCCCCATCTTGTGAGCCACAGCCGCAGTGGTCCCCGAACCGAGAAAACTATCCAGAACCCAGTCACCCGGATTGGTAGCAATCTCGATGATTCGCTTAAGTAAGCGTTCGGGCTTAGGCGTTGAGAACGCATCCGCCTTACCCATCAGTTGATGCTGCTCCTTTGCCGCCTCGTCCGTGTGCCCAACTTCTTCGGATGGCCACCATGTCCATGGAACAAGCCCCTCAGTTTCATCGAGATAGCGGATGATATTTGGCTGGGAATTGTTGTCTCTACCAAAGTAAATTCGGCCAGCTTCCTTGAGCTTCAAATACTCAGACTCGATGGTGCTCCAGCATCGACCTTCTGGTGGACGGTGAATTGCACCGCCAGGAGCAGTGATGGGATACATCTGGTTGGCCCGATAACCCTGAGCGGTCATCGGGATAGGCCTCCATCGCCGCTTAGTTACGGGATCAATGTTGCGGTAGACTTTGGCCTGCTCCTCAGTAAACGGCACGCGGTTCCTGATTTTCTTGAAGAGGTCAGGATTCTCGGCATAGACGAGGATGTAGTCATGTACGTCACCGATGGCTTCTCGGTTTTCTCGGGAGTAGCGTTTCTGCCAGACACATGTGGCAATGAAGCGTTCACGGCCAAAAATCTCGTCCATGACAACCTTTAGATAGTGCGCCTCGTTGTCGTCGATGGTGATCCAGATGGACCCGTCCTGAGTCAGGAAGCGCCGGAGTAGCTCCAACCTGGGATAGATCATTGACAACCACTTGGAGTGTTCCAAGTTGTCGTCGTATTGCTCGAACGCGCTCTTGGTGTTGTAGGGCGGGTCGATGAAGATGCACTTCACCTGTCCCGCGTAATAAGGCAGCAGCGCCTTGAGAGCCTCAAGGTTGTCCCCCTCGATGAGCATGTTCGGGGAGTCCTCCTCCCCATGAGACAGCTTGGCGACCGGCTCTAACAATCGGTAAGGAGCCAGGGCGGCGCGCGTGAGATCCGCGTCGCGGTTGAACCAAGAAAGCAGTGGCATCCAGTGATCCCCTAAGGCAGGCCCCCAGTATCGTTCAGTCAAAGGATGCAGGGCCAGTTTCGCGAGGCCTGAGACGGCTCAACCCTTTGTTTTCCAAGGGTTGGCCAATCACTGACAGGTGAGCCGCGCCACGCTTTGCGCAGACCCCAGGTCTGCGGGCAGTTGGCCTGGCAGCCCCTTCACTTCGACCACGGCTCGGGGACTGCAGGTAGAGCTCCCCATCGAACCCCACCTGGGTAATCCCGCGATCGGTCCGGGCGACCGTCCCGGGCGGATCGCGCCAGGACCAGCGGCAAGTCCGGCAGTCGCTGATCTTTGGCTTCATCCCCTCGCCCCAGTCGGCGTCGGAGGACGTAAATCATGTTGATGCGGTTGACCGTGACGCCAAATCCCACCGGGCCATCTTGGCGGCTGTCGGAGATTACCTAGCGCTTCCGCTTCGCATTCAGGGCAAAATTGGCGATCTCGTCCCTGCCACCAACGACGGGATCCGGGCGACATAGCGTTGTTCCTTGACCGCAGCGGCCGTAAGCGCCAATTTCCGGGCCC
Source organism: Lysobacter sp. BMK333-48F3 (assembly GCF_019733395.1). Taxonomy (NCBI): domain Bacteria; kingdom Pseudomonadati; phylum Pseudomonadota; class Gammaproteobacteria; order Lysobacterales; family Lysobacteraceae; genus Lysobacter; species Lysobacter sp. BMK333-48F3. The sequence continues at coordinate 4,793,837 of NZ_JAIHOO010000001.1, forward strand.
GTTTGCTTCCCCTGTGCAGCTTCCGAGTCCCTGCCGTCATCCCAGCGTTGCCACGGCACCGGCGCCACACGGCGGCGTGCTTGGCCGACCCTAGTTGTTCATACTTGCCGCATTGCGCTGAACTGAAGAACCATAAAACCTTGAATCAAATGCAAAAAAGCCAGAAAGCCAGCTCGGGCAAGGGGTCCGAAGAACACACCCCGCTGATGCGCCAGTTCTTCGCCGCCAAGGCGGAGCACCCGGACGTATTGCTGTTTTTCCGCATGGGCGATTTCTACGAGCTGTTCTACGACGACGCGCGCAAGGCCGCGCGCTTGCTCGACATCACCCTGACCCAGCGCGGCGCTTCGGCCGGACAGCCGATTCCGATGGCCGGGGTGCCGCACCATTCGGCCGAGGGCTATCTGGCGCGCCTGGTCGCGCTGGGCGAATCGGTGGCGATCTGCGAGCAGATCGGCGACCCGGCGCTGGCCAAGGGCATCGTCGAGCGCAAGGTGGTGCGGATCATCACGCCGGGCACGGTGACCGACGAGGCCCTGCTCAACGAGCGCCGCGACACCCTGCTGCTGGCGGTGGCGCGCGGCAAGCACGGTTACGGCGTGGCCTGGGCCGACCTGGCCGCCGGCCGTTTCCTGGTCAACGAAGTCGCCAGCGAGGACGCGCTGGAGGCCGAGCTGGCGCGGCTGGAGCCGGCCGAGCTGCTGATCGCCGACGAGGACGGCTGGGCGCCGTTCGTGGCCGAGCGCCCGGGCATGCGCCGGCGGCCGCCGTGGCTGTTCGACGCCGACAGCGGCCGGCGCCAGTTGCTGCGTTTCTTCGGCCTGCACGACCTGTCCGGTTTCGGCCTGGAAGACAAGCCGCTGGCGATCGCCGCGGCCGCGGCGCTGCTGGGCTATGTCGAGGAAACCCAGAAGCAGCGCCTGCCGCACCTGACTTCGATCGCGATCGAGTCCGGCGACGGCGCGATCGCGATGAACGCCGCCACCCGACGCCATCTGGAACTGGACAGCCGCATCGACGGCGACAGCCGCACCACCCTGCTCGGCGTGCTCGACAGCACGGTCACGCCGATGGGCGGGCGCCTGCTGCGGCGCTGGCTGCACCGTCCGCTGCGCGACCGCGACGCGCTGCGCCATCGCCACCAGGCGGTGGCGACGCTGATCGAATCGCGCGCCGGCGACGATGTCCGCGAACGCTTCCGCGCGCTCGGCGACCTGGAACGGATCCTCTCGCGCATCGCCCTGCGCAGCGCGCGCCCGCGCGACCTGTCGACCCTGCGCGACGGCCTGGGCCTGTTGCCGGACGTGCGCGGCCTGCTGGCGCCGCTGGACGCGCCGCGCCTGGCCGCGCTGTGCGCCGAACTGGGCGAGCACGACGAGCATGCACACCTGCTCGCGCAGGCGATCGTGACCCAGCCGCCGGTGCTGGCGCGCGACGGCGGCGTGTTCGCCACCGGCTACGACGCCGAGCTGGACGAGCTGCGCACCCTGTCGACCAACGCCGACCAGTTCCTGGTCGACCTGGAAGCGCGCGAACGCGCCAGCAGCGGCATCCCGACCCTGAAGGTCGGCTACAACCGCGTCCACGGCTATTACCTGGAAGTCAGCAAGGCCCAGGCCGACAAGGCGCCGACCCATTACACCCGCCGCCAGACCCTGAGCAACGCCGAGCGCTACATCACCGAAGAACTCAAGCAATTCGAGGACAAGGTGCTGTCGGCGCGCGAACGCGCGCTGTCGCGCGAGCGGCTGCTGTACGAACAGTTGCTGGACGCGCTCAACGAACGCCTGGAGCCGCTCAAGCGCTGCGCCGCGGCGCTGTCCGAGCTGGACGTGCTGTGCGGCTTCGCCGAACGCGCCGCCAGCCTAGACTGGTCGCAACCCGAACTCAGCGAGCAGCCCGGCCTGCGCATCGAGCGCGGCCGCCACCCGGTGGTCGAGGCGGTGCGCAAGGAACCGTTCGAGCCCAACGACCTGATCCTCGACGAGGCCAACGGCCGCCGCATGCTGGTCATCACCGGCCCGAACATGGGCGGTAAGTCGACCTACATGCGCCAGAACGCGCTGATCGTGCTGCTGGCCCACATCGGCAGCTTCGTCCCGGCGGCGCGGGCGACGATCGGCCCGATCGACCGCATCCTGACCCGCATCGGCGCCGGCGACGACCTCGCCCGCGGCCAGTCGACCTTCATGGTCGAGATGAGCGAGACCAGCTACATCCTCCACCACGCCACCGACTGTTCGCTGGTGCTGATGGACGAAATCGGCCGCGGCACTTCGACCTACGACGGCTTGGCCCTGGCCGAGGCCTGCGCGCGCCACCTCGCCCACCACAACCGCGCCTACACCCTGTTCGCCACCCACTACTTCGAGCTGACCGCATTGGCCGAGCCGGGCAACGGCATCGCCAACGTCCACCTCGACGCGGTCGAACATCACGACAAGAACGGCGGCGAGCAACTGGTGTTCATGCACGCGGTCAAGGACGGCCCGGCCGACCGCAGTTTCGGCCTGCAGGTCGCGGCGCTGGCCGGCCTGCCCAAGGCGGTGGTCAAGCAGGCGCGCGGGCGCCTGGCCGAACTGGAGCAGCAGGGCCGCGATACGCCCAAGCCGTCCTTCGCCCAGGCCGCGCTCGACGCGCCGCAGCAGTTCGGCCTGTTCGCGCCGTCCTCGGCCGCGCTCGACGCGCTGGCCGCGATCGACCCGGACGAGCTGACCCCGAAGCAGGCGCTGGAAGCGTTGTACCGGATCAAGGCGTTGAGCTGACCGGCGCCGACGCCGCGCCCGGCTTCGGTCCGGGCGCGGTTTCGCCGCAGCGTTTCGCAGTCGCCCCTGCGCGGCCGCCGCTACACTGTCGCCCGGAACGGACACCGGAGCGCTCGTGGAAGCCTTGCTATTCGTGGTCGGCGTGGTCGCCGGCCTGATTCTCGCCCGCCTCTATCGGCCGGCGGCGACTTCATCTGCGCAAACGCAGACGGGCGACGACGACGCGCACGCCGCCGGCCAGACCGTCGCCGTCGCCGACACCGGCGCAGACCAGGACGACGAGCCCGCCGCGCCGCCCGCCCAGGCCGGCGAGGACACCGCGCAGGAACGGCTGTTCGCCCTGATCCGCCGCATCGACGCGGTCGACGAGCGCATCCAGCGGCCGCAGGACCTGATCGCCCTGCCCGAATTCCACCAGGGCGCCGAGTTGCTCGCCAGCGACGCCTTCAGCGCCGAGGAACTGCTGCGCCATCTCAACGGCAGCGGCTACGTGCTGCAGTCGATGGTCGCCAAGGCCCTGCCGCACCGCCCCGACGTAGCGCTGGAGGCGGCGATCGACCACGCCGGCCAGTTCGGCGGCTACCCGCTGCACTTCCTGCTCGAACACCTACGCCAGCAGCCCGACGCCCATCTGTTGCCGCGGCTGATGCGGCAGGCCCAGGCCTGGTGGTGGGATTTCGCCCCGACCCGCCAGCAACTGCGCGACTACCTGCAATGGGCCGGCGCGTTCCCGCCGGCGCCGGCGCCCGAGGGCCTGGACGAACTCGACGAACAGCAGGCCGGGCAATTGCGCGAACTGCTGCAGCGTTTCCAGTCGCCGCTGCTGCAACCCTTGCTGGACCGGCTCGACCGGGTCGCCGGCGCGCGCCGCGAGAGCCGCGTGCTCGGCGCCTTCGGCCGGGTCGATCCCAGTCCCAAGCCGGGCCTGCGCATCGTCCACGAAGCGCTGGCGCAGCAATTGCAGCGCCTGCGCGAGTCCTTCGACGGCGACGACCGCGGCTCGGTGCTGGTGGTCGGCGAACACGGGGTCGGCAAGACCGTGCTGGTCGACCTGCTGGTCGAAAGCCTGCAGCGCGACGGCTGGCTGGTGTTCGAGGCCTCGGCGGCGGAAGTGCTGTCCGGGCAGAGCTACATCGGCGAGCTCGAAGGCCGCGTGCGCGAGATGCTCGCCGTGCTCGACCGCCGCCGCGCGCTGTGGCGCGCGCCGGAATTCTTCGACCTGCTGGCCAAGGGCGCGCATTCGCGCGACCCGCGCGGCCTGCTCGACCTGGTGCTGCCGGCGATCGAGCGCGGCCAGTTGCGGATGATCGGCGAACTGACGCCGCGCCAGCTGGCCGAACTGCTGGTCGCGCGCCCGGTGCTCAAGCACCACTTCGAACTGCTGCAACTGGCGCCGCCGGATCCGGCCGCGCTGGCGCCGCTCGCCGGCGAATGGGCGCGGCTGGAAAGCGAGCGCCTGGGCCGCCAAGTCGCCGACGAGCGGCTGCTGGCCGAAGCCGGACGCATGGCCGCGCAGTATTTCCCCGAGCAGCAGGAACCCGGCCGCCTGCTGCGCCTGCTCGGCGACGCCCTGCAGGGCGCGCTGAGCCAACAGCCGCCGGCGCTGCCGCTGGACGGCGAACGCCTGCTGGCGACGGTCGCCGAACGCAGCGGCCTGCCCCTGGACATCGTCGACGACCGCCAGAGCCTGGACCTGGAGCGTTTGCGCGGGTTCTTCCGCCAGCGCGTGCTCGGCCAGGACGAAGCCGTCGACGCCCTGCTCGACCGCATCGCCCTGCTCAAGGCGGGTTTGATCGACAGCGCCCGGCCGATCGGCGTGTTCCTGTTCGCCGGCCCCACCGGCACCGGCAAGACCGAGCTGGCCAAGGCCCTGGGCGAGTTGCTGTTCGGCAGCGACGAGCGCCTGCTGCGCCTGGACATGAGCGAGTTCCAGTCCGAGGACTCGGCCTGGCGCCTGACCGCCGACGACGGCGGCGGCAGCGGCGGCGTGCGCTCGCTGACCGCGCGGATCCGCGAGCAGCCGTTCTCGGTGGTGCTGCTGGACGAATTCGAGAAGGCCCACCCCAAGGTCTGGGACTTGTTCCTGCAGGTGTTCGACGATGCCCGCCTCAGCGACCGCAGCGGCCATAGCGCCGACTTCCGCCACAGCATCATCATCCTGACCAGCAACGTCGGCTCGACCATCTCGCGCAGCGCCGGCCCGGGCTTCACCGCGGTACGCGGCGGCTACTCGCGCGACGCGGTCGAGAAGGCGCTGTTCGACACCTTCCGCCGCGAGTTCATCAACCGCCTCGACCGGGTGGTGCTGTTCAACCCGCTCGACCGCAGCCTGATGCGCGAGATCCTGCACAAGGAACTCAAGCGCGTGCTGACCCGGCGCGGCCTGCGCAACCGCGACTGGGCGGTGGAATGGGAGCCCTCGGCGATCGAATTCCTGCTCGACCGCGGTTTCACCCCGGACTTGGGCGCGCGCCCCTTGCGCCGGGCGATCGAGCACTACCTGCTGGCGCCGCTGGCGCGCAGCATCGTCGAGCACCGCGCGCCGCAGGGCGACCAGTTCCTGTTCGTGCGCAGCGCCGGCGACCGCCTGGAGGTGCAGTTCATCGACCCCGACGCGTCCGCGCCGGCCGTCGAGGCCGCGCGCGACGCCGGGGCGGGCGCAGCGGTCGGCGATCTGCGCGACCTGGTGTACACGCCGGCGGCGAACGCCGAGGCCGCGGCACGGCTGGACGCGCATCTGCAGAACCTGGAAGGCGAAGTCGACGGCGGCGACTGGAGCGCCGCCCGCGACGCCGACTACGCGCGCATGGCCCAGGCCGAGTTCTGGTCGGCGCCGGACCGCCACGGCGTGCTCGACCGGATCGAACGCCGCGACCGCATCGAGAGCGCGCTGGACACCGCACGCCGCCTGCACCGGCGCCTGGAGCAGGACGGCGGCAACGACGAATTCGCCGGCCGCCTGGCCCAGTTGCTGTTCCTGCTCGACCCGGCGGTCGCCGCGCTGCGCGCGCACGGGCCGCAGGACGCGCTGCTGGAGATCGACGCCGACGCGGCCGCGCAACAGCGCCACGGCGCCGATCTGCGGCTGTGGTGGCAGCGCCTGCTCGGCATGTACCTGGCCTGGGCGCAACGGCGCAACATGCGGGTCGAAGTGCTGCGCCAGGATCCCGAGCGCTGCCGCGCCTGGCTGGCGGTCAGCGGCTTCGGCGCCTACGACCTGTTGCAGGACGAATCCGGCCTGCATGTCTACGAAGAGCAGGACGAAGGCGCGACCCAGCGGGTCTCGCTGTCGGTGCAGGTGACGCCCGACCTGCCCGGCCGCGCGCGCTCGCCGCAGCCGGCCGGCGACGGCGAACGGCGCATCGTCCGCCGCTACCGCCACGCGCCCTCGCCGCTGGTCCGCGACGGCGTGCGCGGCTGGCGCAGCGGGCGCCTGGACCGCGTGCTCGGCGGCGAGTTCGACGTGATCCAGAGCGGTTGAGCCGCGCCGGCGGCGCCGCGCCGGTGCATCAGCCGGCTTCGCAACCGGCCAGGCATTCCCGATAGGCGCGGCTGCAATGGGCGCTGCTGCCGCCCGGCGGTACCTGCGCGCGGCAGTCGTTCATCAGTTCCTGGCAGGTGCTGTAGCAATAGGGGTCGTAGGCCAACGCGGTGGCGCCGAAGCCCAGCCCGAACACCAGCGCGACGAACGCCGCGCGGGTCGCATCGATACGCTTCGTTCCTCATCTCTCCTTAGACAGGGTCGGACGCCGGCTGGCGCCCGCGCCAGTATCGGCAGCCGCGGTCCCGCGATCCGCGACCGATTGCGCGGCCTGCGCCGACGACGCGGCGCCGCGTTTCCCGCGCGCGGTCACATCGCCGCAAACGCGGCGCTCGCATCATCGCCCGACGGCGAATTCCGGCCGGCGCGGCGATCCATAGCCAAGCCCTATCGGATACGTCGAAAGGATCGATTTCACATCGAGATCGCGCCGACCTATCGTCCCGTTGTCCCCCGAGACACGGACCGCCAGCGATGAGCCAGCAGGACGAACAACTTGCGTCTGCGCCGAACCCGGCCCCTGCCGCCGGTGCCTGCTGCGTTGCAGCCAAACGCGTCCAAGCCGCGCCCCTCGCCGTGCTCCCTCCCCCTTCCTAGAAAAACCGCGAGCGCGGCCTGCCGCCCGCTCGCCGGCGTCCGCTTCAAGCATCGCAACCGTCGCCCCTTCACCGTCAAAGGCCAACCCCATGTCGACCGAAAGCAAATGCCCGTTCAATCACGCCGCCGGCGGCGGCACCTCCAACCGCGACTGGTGGCCGAACCAACTCAGCCTCAAGATGCTGCACCAGCAAGGCACGCAGTCCGATCCGATGGGCGAGGACTTCGATTACGCCGCAGCGTTCAAGAGCCTGGACCTGGCCGCGCTGAAGCAGGACCTGCACGCCCTGATGACCGACTCGCAGGAGTGGTGGCCGGCCGACTTCGGCCACTACGGCCCGTTGTTCATCCGCATGGCCTGGCATAGCGCCGGCACCTACCGCATCTCCGACGGCCGCGGCGGCGCCGGCGCCGGCCAGCAGCGTTTCGCCCCGCTCAACAGCTGGCCGGACAACGGCAACCTGGACAAGGCGCGCCGCCTGCTGTGGCCGATCAAGCAGAAGTACGGCAACAAGATCTCCTGGGCCGACCTGATGATCCTGGCCGGCAACGTCGCCCTGGAGTCGATGGGCTTCAAGACCTTCGGCTTCGCCGGCGGCCGCGCTGACGTGTGGGAACCCGAAGAGCACGTCTACTGGGGCGCCGAAACCACCTGGCTCGGCGACAAGCGCTACAGCGGCGACCGGGTCCTGGAAAACCCGCTCGGCGCGGTGCAGATGGGCCTGATCTACGTCAATCCGCAGGGCCCCAACGGCAACCCCGACCCGATCGCCGCCGCGCGCGACATCCGCGAAACCTTCGCCCGCATGGCGATGGACGACGAGGAAACCGTGGCCCTGATCGCCGGCGGCCACACCTTCGGCAAGACCCACGGCGCCGGCCCCGAATCGCACGTCGGCCGCGAGCCGGAAGGCGGCGAACTCGAACAGCAAGGCCTGGGCTGGGCCAGCAGCTACGGCAGCGGCCTCGGCGGCGACGCCATCACCAGCGGCCTGGAAGTGACCTGGACCAGCACGCCGACGCAGTGGAGCAACCAGTTCTTCGAGAACCTGTTCGGCTACGAATGGGAGTTGAGCAAGAGCCCCGCCGGCGCGCACCAGTGGATCGCGAAGGACGGCGCCGGCGCCGACAGCATTCCCGACGCGCACGACCCGAACAAGCGCCGCGCGCCGGCCATGCTGACCACCGACCTGTCGCTGCGCTTCGACCCGGCCTACGAAAAGATCTCGCGCCGCTTCCTGGCCAACCCGGACCAGCTCGCCGACGCCTTCGCCCGCGCCTGGTTCAAGCTGACCCATCGCGACATGGGCCCGCGCGCGCGCTACCTCGGTCCGGAAGTGCCGGCCGAAGCGCTGATCTGGCAGGACCCGGTGCCGGCCGTCGACCATCCGCTGATCGACGAACAGGACATCGCCGCGCTGAAGGACAAGATCCTCGCTTCCGGCCTGCCGGTCTCGCACCTGGTTTCCGCTGCCTGGGCGTCGGCCTCGACCTTCCGCGGCTCCGACAAGCGCGGCGGCGCCAACGGCGCGCGCATCCGCCTGGCGCCGCAGAAGGACTGGGAGGTCAACCAGCCGGCGCAATTGGCCCAGGTGCTGGCGGCGTTGGAAGGCATCCAGCGCGACTTCAACGCCGGGCAAAACGGCGGCAAGAAGGTCTCGCTGGCCGACCTGATCGTGCTGGCCGGCGCCGCCGGCGTCGAGCAGGCGGCCAAGAACGCCGGCGTCGCGGTCAAGCTGCCCTTCACCCCTGGCCGCACCGACGCTTCGCAGGAGCAGACCGACGTCGAGTCCTTCGCCGTGCTCGAACCGGTCGCCGACGGCTTCCGCAATTACCTGCGCGGCTCGTTCGGCGCCAGCGCCGAATCGCTGCTGGTCGACAAGGCGCAGTTGCTCAACCTCAGCGCGCCGGAACTGACCGTGCTGGTCGGCGGCCTGCGCGTGCTCGGCGCCAACGCCGGACAGAGCCGGCACGGCGTGTTCACCCATCGCGCCGACACCCTGAGCAACGACTTCTTCGTCAACCTGCTCGACATGGGCACAGTGTGGAAGGCGACCTCCGACGCCAAGGACAGCTTCGAAGGCCGCGACCGCAAGAGCGGCGAACTGAAGTGGACCGCGACCCGGGTCGACCTGGTGTTCGGTTCGCACTCGCAGTTGCGCGCCTTGGCCGAGGTCTACGCCAGCAGCGACGCCAAGGAGAAGTTCGTGCACGACTTCGCCGCCGCCTGGCACAAGGTGATGAACGCGGACCGTTTCGAACTGGCCTGATCGGGCCGCACCGCTGCGGGCGCGACTGCCGCGCCCGCAACGCCTCCCCGTCGCGGGGCCGTGCCCGCGACCTCCGCCGCCCGGCTCCGGCCGGGCGGCGTTTTTTTGTGCCGACGCGAACGCCATCCATCGTCGTCAAATGCCGTCCATCGGCGGGCTAATGTGCCTGCGAAAAAAACCCGCGAATCTCACCTCAAGCTCACCGGCCGACGCTAGCATCTTGGTTCCTTGCAACGGACGACCCCGATGAGCGCTTCGCTGACCGACGATCTACTCAATCAACTCCAGGGCCAGCCGCTCGCGCAGCTGAGCAGCCAGCTCGGCCTGTCGGGGCCGCAGACCCAGAACGCGGTCGGCGCGGCGCTGCCGCTGTTGCTCGGCGCGCTCGGCCGCAACGCCAGCCAGCCGCAGGGCGCGGAAGCGCTGTTCGGCGCCCTGCAGCGCGATCACGCCGGTGGCGGCGGCCTGGACCTGGGCGGCGTGCTCGGCGCGGTGCTCGGCGGCGCCAGCAACCGCCAGACCGACGGCGCCGGCATCCTCGGCCACATCTTCGGCGGCCGCGAAGAAGCCGCGGCGCAGGGCCTGGGCCAGAGCACCGGGCTCGGCGGCAGCCAGGCCAATACCCTGCTGAAGATCCTCGCCCCGATCGTGCTGTCCTACCTCGCCCAGCGCATGCTCTCCGGCGGCAACCAGGCCGCGGCCTCGCCGCAGCAGCTTGGCCAGGTGCTGGGCCAGGAGCATCAGCGCATCCAGCAGCAGGACGCCACCGGCGGCCTGCTCGGCGCGGTGCTCGACCAGGACGGCGACGGCCAGCTCGGCCTCGGCGACCTGCTCAAGATCGGCGGCAATCTGCTCGGCGGCAAGCGCTGAGTCCCCCTGCTCCGGCGCCCGCGCCGGAGTCAGCCGAACGGCCGCCTGGTGCGGCCGTTCACGTGTTCGGGGCAGCGGGGGCCGGACGCCATCGCAGCACGATCCAGGCATGACGCTGAAGGCTCTGGATCCCCGCTTTCGCGGAGATGACGGCTGGGAAGTTCGCAGGCAAGCCCGAGGCGACGCGGATTCCGTCGTACCCCCTACCGTCGTTCCCACGAAGGCGGGCTCCGCTTCACTTCGGCGTAGCCGAATAGCCAGGGCGTCATCGCGACAGGACTATGAAGCCTCTGGATGCCCGCCTTCGCTGGGATGACGGCTGGAAAGTTCGCAGGCGAACGGGCAGCGCGACGAAACCTACCTACCGTCGTTCCCGCGGAAGCGGGAACCCAGGGCTCTATCGCGACAGGACTCTGAAGTCTCTGGATGCCCGCCTACGCGGGCATGACGTCCGGGAAGTGAGCAGGCGAACGGGCGACGCGACGAAACCTACCTAGCATCGTTCCCGCGGAAGCGCGCTCCGCTTCACTTCGGGTGGCCGAATACCCGGGGCTTTATCGCGACATGACGCTGAAGCCTCTGGATCCCCGCCTTCGCGGGGATGACGGCTTGGGGTTTCGCTGGCCCCTCATCTTCGCGTGGATGACGGATGGAGGTTTCGCTAGATTTCCGCCTTCGCGGGCATGGCGTCTGGGGAGTCCGCAGGCAAACGGCAGGCGCGGCGAATCAGGCCTCAGGTCGCATCGATATCGCCCAACGCACGGATCAATCGCCGCGCGCGCTTGTCCGGTTTGGTCTCCGGCGCGCGATAGCCGGTGCGCTCGGCCGCACGCAGCGCGCGCGCCTGCTCGCGGGCCAGGCGCGAAGCCTCGCTTTCGGAGTACAGCGTCTGCGCGATGCTGGCCGGGCCGCGGGTGTCGCTGAGGCCGAGCACGACGATCTCGAAGACTTCTTCGCCGCGCGCCACCCGCATCGCATCGCCGACGCGCACCGCGCGCGAGGCCTTGGCGCGCTGGCCGCCGACGTCGACCTTGCCGGTCTCCACCGCCTGCCGCGCAAGACTGCGGGTCTTGAAGAAACGGGCCGCCCACAGCCACAGGTCCAGACGGACCGACGCCTGCGGCGCGACTTTGGAATCGTGCTGGTCGCTCATCGTCGCGAACGATACCACCGCGACCGTTGCCGGACAGCGGAAACGCGACCGCAGGCGCGCAGCGGCGGACGACCGGCAAGCGGAGCGGCGGCTTCCGCGCTCGCTCGCGCATGCAGGCCCGTCTGCGCCGCTCGCGCCTCCGCGCGCGGACAGGCGCGATGCGCACGCGCGGACGACCGCCGACACGCCGATGGCAACGCGAAGGCGCTGGATACCCTGCAGCCGCGCCTGCGGCCACGGTCCGCTCACCGCGATGGCGGCATACTTGCGCATCCCCGCCCGGACCGCCCCATGTCCACCAGCCCCGCCCGCGGCAGCCATCTGCTGACCGAAGGCCCGATCGGCCGCACCATGATCTCGTTCGCGCTGCCGATCATGGCCGGCAACGCGGCGCAATCGCTCAACGGCTCGATCAACTCGATCTGGGTCGGACGCTACCTCGGCGAAGCCGCGCTGACCGCGACCGCGAACGCCAACAACATCATGTTCTTCCTGATCGGCTCGATCTTCGGCATCGGCATGGCCGCGACGATCCTGATCGGCCAGGCCACCGGCGCGCGCGACCTCGCCCGCGCGCGCCGGATCATGGGCACCAGCGCCAGTTTCTTCATCGGCCTGTCGGCGCTGATCGCCGCCGCCGGCTGGTTCCTCGCCGACCCGGTGCTGCGCGCGATGGGCACGCCGGCCGCGGCGTTGCCGCTGGCCGAGCAGTACCTGCGGGTGATCTTCCTGTCGATGCCGTTCCTGTACGCCTTCGCCTTCATCTCCGCGGCCTTGCGCGGCGCCGGCGATTCGCGCACGCCGTTCCGCTTCCTGCTGTTGTCGGTAGTGCTGGACATCGCCCTCAACCCCTTGCTGATCTTCGGCTGGGGACCGGTGCCGGCGCTGGGCATCGCCGGCTCGGCGGCCTCGACCTTCTTCGCCCAGGGCGTGAGCCTGGCGGCGATGCTGCTGCACCTGCGGCGCAAGCGCCACGTGCTGTGGCTGGGCCGGCAGGACGCGCACCTGCTCAAGATCGACGCCGAAGTGCTGCGCGCGCTGATCGTCAAGGGCGTGCCGATGGGCCTGCAGATGGTGCTGATCTCGCTGGCGATGATCGCGATGATCTCGCTGGTCAACGCCCACGGCACCGCCACCGCCGCCGGCTACGGCGCCGCGCTGCAACTGTGGACCTATGTGCAGATGCCGGCGATGGCGATCGGCGCGGCCTGCTCGTCGATCGCCGCGCAGAGCGTCGGCGCCGGACGCTGGGACCGGGTCGGCGCGGCGGCGCGCACCGGCACGATGTTCAACTTCCTGATGACCGGCGCGCTGATCGCGCCGCTGATCCTGCTCGACCGCTACACCCTGGCGTTGTTCCTGCCCGAGGGCAGCGCCTCGTTCGAGATCGCCCGCCACCTCAACCATATATCGGTGTGGTCGTTCCTGTTCTTCGGCGTCAGCTTCGTGATCTCCGGCGTGGTCCGCGCCACCGGCGCGGTGATTCCGCCGCTGCTGATCCTCGGCTTCGCCCTGTGGGGCATCCGGGTGCCGTTCGCGACCTGGCTGCAGCCGGTGCTCGGCACCGACGCGCTGTGGTGGAGCTTCCCGGTCAGCGCGCTGTGCTCGATGCTGATGTCGATCGCCTATTACCGCTGGGGCGGCTGGCGCAAGGCGCGGATGATGGCCGCGCCCGAACGCATCGCCGCACCGGTCGCCGCGCAGACGATCGCCGCGCCGGCGGAGGTGCCGGCGCAGCCGCCGGCGCCGGTCGCCGATGCCTGTCCCGACCAGGCCGAGCCCGTCGCCGCGCCGGCCAAGGCCGACTGACAACGCAGCCCGCCCGGTCGCGCCGGAACCGAGCGCAGCCGGTGCGGACTCAGATCTCTTCCAGCGCCACGGTGAACACCCCGGCCTCGCCCTGCTCGTAGGCGGCGCGCCAGATCCGATAGCCCTCCAGGTCGGCCTCGCTCACCGGCATCGAGCCGATCACCCGCGGCTCGACTTCGGCCACGCGCGTGCCGACGATCGGGAAGTGGCCTTGCAGCGGCTTGCTCTTGAGTTCGCGCACGTCGTCCAGGTGCTCGCGCAGCACCTCGTCGCGGGCGTGCACGGCGAACTTGCGCAGCGACAGGGCGTCGCGGCCGTCGGCCAGCGCGTCGATGCGCTGCACCCAGAAGAACCCCCACACGCCGTCGCTGCGCAGATAGGTGCAGATGTCGCCTTCGGACAGACCCGGATTCACGATGCGCTCCTGCCGCGGGGGCGGCGTGATGGCGAACGGTGCGGGCGCACAGGCCGCGTCGGGAATCTAGCGCGAACCGCGCTCCGCGCACAGCGCCGCGCGGCGGCCGCCGCAGGGGGCTGTGCGGGCCGGCGCCGGCCGCAAACGCGAACGGCCGCCCGAAGGCGGCCGTTGCGGGCGCCGCGCGATGCGCGCGGCGCAGGCTCGACGACGACGATTACTCGGCGGCCGGCGCGTTCTTGGCGCGCGCGTAGGCGGCCAGATCTTCCTTGATGCGAGCCTTCTTGCCTTCCAGGCCGCGCAGGTAGTACAGCTTGCCCGAACGGACCTTGCCGCGGCGCTTGACGTTGACCGAATCGATCACGGCGCTGTGGGTCTGGAACACGCGCTCGACGCCGAAGCCGTGCGAGATCTTGCGCACGGTGAACGAGGAGTTCAGGCCGGCGTTCTTCTTGGCGATGACCACGCCTTCGTAGGCCTGGACGCGCTCGCGGTTGCCTTCTTTGACCTTCACGTTGACGACGACGGTGTCGCCGGGGCTGAAGTCGGGCAGCTGGCGCTGGACCTGTTCGGCTTCGAAATTCTGCAGCAGGGTGTGGATCGACGGCTTGTTCATGGGTGCGGCCTGTTGGATTAGTTGTTGCGCGAGTGCACGTGGACCCGCGTCATGGCATGGGTACAGCTAAGCGGTTAATTATAGCGGCGTTTTTTCCCGGATGGCTAGGGCTCAGGCGCTGGCGCCCGAATCCCGGCCGGTCTCGCCGCCGGCCGCGACAGCCGGATCGGGCGTGGAAACGGTTTCGGCCGCCCCGGCGGCGGCCTGGGCGGCCAGTTCGGCCCGGTAAGCGGCGAGCAACTGGCGGTCGGCCTTGGACAAGGCGGCCTCGTCGAGCAGGTCCGGGCGGCGCTGCCAGGTCCGGCCCAGCGCCTGCTGGCGCCGCCACTTGGCGATCAGGGCGTGGTTGCCCGACATCAGCACCGCCGGCACCGAGCCCAGTTCGTGCTCGACCGGGCGAGTGTAGTGTGGGCAGTCCAGCAGGCCGTCCTCGAAGCTGTCCTGGACCGCGGACTCGGCGTCGTTGAGCGCGCCCTCCTGCAGCCGCGCGACCGCGTCGACCACCACCGCCGCGGCCAGCTCGCCGCCGGACAGGACGTAGTCGCCGATCGACAGTTCCTCGTCGACCTCGGCCTGGATCAGCCGCTCGTCGACGCCCTCGTAGCGGCCGCACAGCAGGATCAGCCGTTCGTGCCCGGCCAGTTCGCGCACCTTGGCCTGGTCCAGGCGCGCGCCCTGCGGGCTCAGATAGATCACCCGCGCCGGCGCCGGATCGGCGGCGCGCGCGGCGCGGATCGCCGCCCGCAGCGGTTCGATCAGCATGACCATGCCCGGGCCGCCGCCGAACGGACGGTCGTCGACCCGGCGGTAGTTGCCCTCGGCGTAATCGCGCGGATTCCAGCCGTGCAGCGCCAACAGCCCGCGCTCGCCGGCCCGCCCGACCACGCCGAACGCGGCGCACTGGGCGACGAATTCGGGGAACAGGCTGATCAGGTCGATGCGCATGGGGCCAGGAAATGAGTGGAGAGGAGTGAGTAGCGAGCAAGAGCGGAGCGAGCGCTTTCGCTCGCTCCTCATTCCTGCGCACCGGCTGCTAGAACTCCGGATCCCAATCGACCGTGACCAGATTGGCCTCGAAATCGACCGACAGCACGTACTGCGGGATCACGAACGGGATCATGCGCTCGCGTTCGTCGTCGCGCGCGACCAGCACGTCGTTGGCGCCGGTCGCGAACAGATGCGAGACGGTGCCCAGCGACACGCCTTCGGTGGTGACCACGCGCAGGCCTTCCAGGTCGACCCAGTAGTACTCGCCCGGCTTGGGCGGCGGCAGGGCCGAACGCGGCACGTAGATTTCGGTCCCGCGCATGGCCTCGACCGCATTGCGGTCGGTCACGTCGGGGAAGGTGGCGATCAGGTACTTGCCGCTTTCGCGCCCGCGCACCCCGGACAACTCGCTTTCGCGCCCTTGCGGGTCGCGTACGGTCCAGGGCTGATAGCGGAAGATCGCGGCGCGCGGCTCGGTCCAGGACTCGAGCTTGACTTCGCCGCGAATGCCGAAAGCGCCGAGCACCCTGCCCAACAGGATGCGGCGCGTCGTATCGCTCATGATGCGAAGGTCGGGCCGCGCGTGCCGAACGGATCGGTGCGCGGCCCGCCGGATCAGGCGGCCGGAGCGGCCTTGGCGGCCTGCTTGTACAGGTCGGCGACCTTGTCGGTCAGCTGGGCGCCCTTGGAGACCCAGTGCTTGACGCGCTCGAGGTCGAGCTCGACGCGCTTTTCGTTGCCGGCGGCCACCGGGTTGTAGAAACCGACGCGCTCAATGTTGCGGCCGTCGCGGGCGCTGCGGCTGTCGGTAACGATGATGTGGTAGAACGGACGCTTCTTGGCGCCGCCGCGGGTCAGTCGGATCTTGACCATGAGGGTTGCTTTCCTGTGTTGCCCAGCCGTCGGAATGACGGGGTAAGTCGGAAAGTCTAACCGATTCGAGGGCTTGAGCAAACCAGCCCGGGTCTCGGGGGCCGTCGGCTCCTCCCGGACGCCCGCCCCGCAAGCCCCGCAGCGCCCGGAGCGCCGGGCGTCCCTGCCCGGCCTCCCCAATCCACGCCCGGCCGCGACCGCCGTCCCTGGCGCCCGCCCTGCCGGGTCTCGCTGGCCGGCTCGCTCCCTCGATGCCGGCCGGGCGGGTCTGTTGCCCCGCCCTTGCGCCGCCCCCCCCGAGGGGACCGGCGCCCCGTCGCCCGCCCCCTCGCGGGCGACGGCTCAGGCTTGGTAGCGGATGGTGCCGCGCAAAGCTTCGCTGGCGCCCTCGCAGTGCTGGACGAATTCGGCGTGCAGGCCGGTCATCTCGCCGCTGGCCGGATCGAAACGGACCGATTTGATCTCCAGGCGGCCGCCTGAGATCCGCGGGCAGCGGCGCTCCGGGCGTTCGAAGCGAAACCCGGCATGGGCCGCGTCGGGCGCTTCGGCGATCGGATAGCTGCCGACCTGCAGCGCGGTGCCGGTCGGCGGCGACAACTCGGCGCTCCAGAAGTCGTGCTGGCCGCTGGCGCTGTAACGCGCTCCGTCGCGATTGCCCCAAAGCTGGAACACGCTGCTGTCGCCGGCATAGGCCTTGTCGATGCCCTGGCCGACGTAGTCGCCCGGATCGGCCTGCAGGCGCAGCGACAGCGGCTCGACGTTGTGCCGGATCACCGCCGCCAGCACCGGCGCCGAGGCCGCGCCGCAACGCTGCAGCACGGTGGCCTCGAAGGCGACGATGCGGTCTTCCTCATCGGTGCGCAGTTGCTGGACGTGGATCTCGCCCCACAACTCGGCGCAGCGGCGGCCGTTGTTGTCCATATGTACGTAGGGCGCGCGACCGGTGCGCCTGGTCGGACTTTCGGCGTCGTAAAAGCGCCGCACCCCGAACGTCTGCTCCAGCGGCGCGCCGAGCGAGACGTACCAACTGTCGTTGCCGCGCTCGACGCGCAAGATGGCGTGACGCGAGTCGCCGCTGAAGCTCAGCGTCGAGTCGGCCTCGGTATAGACCTGCGACTCGCCCAGGCCGACCGGATCGCCGGGCTGGCTGGTGTAGGAGAACACCGTCGCCGCGATCGCGGACGGCGCGACCGCGGCGCAGGCCGCGGCCAGGATCGGCGCGCCGCCGCGGCGCGCCCAACGGGCAAAAGTGGAGTGTTTCATAGGACCTTGTCGCTCCCGGCGCCGCTGCAGGCGCCCGTTTCTTCCATGAGGGCCCGGCGCGCGGCGCCGGATCTGTGGGCGGACGAAGGCGTCGATCGCCGCGTCCGTCGATGCGTGCCACGCCTCCCTAGGCGAGAGCCGCCGCGCCGCCGGCCGCCGCCGAATGGCGAAGCGATCCGCAACGGTCGCGGCGGCTTGCGCCGCCGCGACCGCACGGGCTCAGGCCTTGTAGCGGATGGTGCCGCGCAAGGCGGTGCTGCCGGCCTCGCAATGCTGTTCGAAATCCATCAGCAGCTGGGTCACCAGGCCGGTGACCGGGTCGGACTGGATCTGCTTGATCGTCGCGGTGCCGGAAATCCGGTTGCAGCCGCGGCCGTTGCCGCCGAAGTCGAAGCCCATCCGGGTGGTGTCGGCGAACCGCGCGATCGGGTACGTGCCCGGCGCCAGGGTCTTGCCGGTCGGCGCCTGCACGAAGGCCATCCAGTCGTCGCGCTGGCCCGAAGCGGCATAACTGAAATAGCGGTTGTTGCCCTGCAGCAGGAAGATGCTGGTGTCGCCGGCGTAGCTCTTCTTGATCCCGCCGCCGATGTAGTCGCCGACGTCGCTGTCCAGGCTCAGCGCCAGCGGTTGCACGTTGTAGCGCAGCACGCCCGCCAACAGCGGCGCGGTCTCGCGCTCGCAGCGCTGCAACGCGGTGGCCTCCAGCGCGGTCACCGCGCCGTTGGCGTCGAACTCGATCTGCTGGATGTAGACCGAGCCCCAGGTCTCGTTGCAGCCGCGGCCGTTGCCGCCGATGTCGATGCCCGGCGACAGGCCGGTGCGGAACGCCGAGCGCTCGGCATAGTAGTAACGGCCGCGCTGGAACTTCTGCCCCTGCGGCGCGGCCAGGTCGATGTGCCAGTTGTCGACTCCGGAGCGCACGTTCATCGACAAGGCTTGGGCGTTGCCGGACACGGTGATGGTCGAATCGGCGTGGGTGTAGACCTTGGACTGGCCGGCGCCGATGTAATCGCCGGCCTGGCTGACGTAGGAGTACAAGGCATCGGCGGCGGCGGCCGGCGCGGCGGCGACGCCGATCAGGGCCAGCGCGAACGCGCCGGCCAGACGGGAATTGCGGGAACTGCGGGAACTGCGCTGCTTCAAAGCCATGCGTACGACCTCCGTGTGTGTGCGCCGCGCGATGGCGGCGAGTGCATGCGGCTGCGCGACGACGGCGGGAAGAGGCGCGGCCTTGCCTGCGATGGGCGCGAAGGCCGGTGATCCGCGTCGTGCATGCATAGGATCGGCTGCGCGGGTCTCGCTGGCCGAGAACCGCTCACCCGCTCGTCGGCGACCGTCGGCTTCGATGCGAAGCGCGGTTGCTGCTCGCGCGCCGTTTTCGATCAGGCACAAAAAAAGGCCGGCGCGTCCGCGCCGGCCTTCGACCGAGAGCCAGGGCCGGTCAGAGTTTGTGGCGGATGACGCCGCGCACTGCGTCGCCGTCCGCGCAGCGGTACTCGAAATCCGCCCACAGCGCGGTCGCCGCGCCGGCGCTGCTGTAGCGCACGTCCTTGATCTGCAGGCTGCCGGACATGCCCTCGCACAGGAACGCGTGGTGGCCGCTACGCGAATACATATCCAGGCCCAAGGCATTGGCGCTGGCGACGGAAGCGAGCGCGTACGTGCCCTTGAGCAGGCGCTTACCGGTAGGCGGCGTGAGTTTCAGACGCCAACGGTTCTGGCGTCCGTCGACCTCGTAGCTGAGCAGGCTGTCGGTTCCGCTCAGCGCGAACAACGACGTGTCGCCGGCGTAGCCCAGATCGACGGTCCTGACCGGGTCGCTGAAGGTCCGCTTGAACTTGAACGACAGCGGCGCGACGTTGTGGCTCATCGCCACGGTCAGCAAGGGCATCACATCGTGGTCGCAGCGCTGCTGGACCACCGCCTCCAAACCCTTGATCGCACCGTTGCTGTCGAACGCGATCTGGCGGATCTGCACCGTACTCCAGGCATAGGTGCAGGAGCTGCGGTCGGTGGAAACATAAGCGCCGGCCGCGCGCCCGGTCCGCTCGCGGAAATGCTCGGCCAGGTAGTAACGCCCCGGCCGCAGCCGCTCGCCGGGCGGCGGCGCCAGGCGTACCGTCCACACCTTGTCGCCGGTGGAGATGTCGAGCGTCGCTTCGGCGGCCGTGCCGCGCAGTTGGAACTGGGCGTTGGCGTCGGTGTAGCTGCCGCGCTTGCCGTCGCCGATCACGTCGCCGGTTTCGCTGACATAGGCGAAGCTGGAAGCGGCCATGGCCGCCTGCGGCGCGCCGTACAGGCCGGCGGCGGCGAAGCCGAGCGCGAGCGCGCCGCGGATGGGAAAGGATTGCATCATGCGTTGGATCTCCAAGTGAAATCGCTGCGATGCTTCGCGAGCGATGAAAGACGAACCGAAAGTGCGTCGGCGACGGCCGTCGCGGCGTCCCGAGCGAAGACGAAACGAGCGCGCCGTCGCGACGCGCAGCAAGTGTGCGCAGCGCGCGTCGCGACGCAAGGGACCCCACGCGTGCGGAGCGTGACGCCTCGCCGATCGGCACAAACAAAAACGGCGACCCGAAGGCCGCCGTCGCGTTTCTGTAACGATCTGTGCCGGGTTCGCCGCGCGCGGCGCGACCGCTCAGCGGAACGGCATGCCGCCGCGGCCGCCCATCATCCCGCGCATGCCGCGCATCAGGCCCTTCATGCCGCCGCCGGAGAGCTTGCTCATCATCTTCTCCATCTGCTGATACTGCTTCATCAGCTTGTTGACGTCGGCCGGGGTCAGGCCGGCGCCCTTGGCGATGCGCGCCCGGCGCGAGCCGTTGAGCAGGGTCGGATTGCGCCGCTCCTTCTTGGTCATCGAGTTGATGATCGCGACCATCCGCGGCACTTCCTTGCCGGTGATCTGGTTCTTGACCGTATCCGGGATCTGGCCCATGCCCGGCAGCTTGTCCATGAGCCCGTGCAGGCCGCCCATGTTCTGCATCTGCTCGAGCTGGTCCTTCATGTCGTTGAGGTCGAACTTCTTGCCCTTGGCGACCTTCTCGGCGAGCTTCTGCGCCTTGTCCTTGTCGACCTGCTGCTCGACCTGCTCGACCAGCGACAGCACGTCGCCCATGTCGAGGATGCGGCTGGCGACGCGGTCGGGGTGGAACACGTCCAGGCCGTCGGGCTTCTCGCCGACGCCGATGAACTTGATCGGCCGGCCGGTGACGTAGCGCACCGACAGCGCGGCGCCGCCGCGGGCGTCGCCGTCGGTCTTGGTCAGCACCACGCCGGTCAGCGGCAGCGCCTCGGCGAAGGCCTTGGCGGTGGTCGCCGCGTCCTGGCCGGTCATCGAGTCGACCACGAACAGGGTCTCGACCGGGGCGACCGCGGCGTGCAGCGCCTTGATCTCGGTCATCATCGCCTCGTCGATGGCGAGGCGGCCGGCGGTATCGACCAGCAGCACGTCGACGAACGACTTCTTGGCGTCGGCGATCGCCGCGCGCACGATCTCTTCCGGCTTCTGCGACGCGCTGGACGGGAAGAACAGCACCTCGACCTGCTCGGCGAGCTGGCGCAGCTGCTCGATCGCGGCCGGACGATAGACGTCGGCCGAGACCACCATCACCTTCTTCTTGCGCCGCTCGCGCAGGTGCTTGGCCAGCTTGCCGACCGTGGTGGTCTTGCCCGCGCCCTGCAGGCCGGCCATCAGGATCACCGCCGGCGCCGGCACGTTGAGGTTCAGGTCGGCGGCCTGCGAGCCCATGACCGCGGTCAGCTCGTCGCGCACGACCTTGATCAGGGCCTGGCCCGGGGTCAGCGACTTCAGCACTTCCTGGCCGACCGCGCGCACCTTGATCCGCTCGATCAGCGCCTGCACCACCGGCAGGGCGACGTCGGCCTCGAGCAGGGCGATGCGCACTTCGCGCAACGACTCGCGGATGTTCTCTTCGGTCAGACGGCCGCGGCCGCGCAGGCGCTCGATGGTGCCGGACAGGCGTTGGGTCAGGGATTCGAACATGGCGGAGCGGGGTCGCGGAATGGCGGGACCGGCAAGTATAGCGGCCCCGGCCCGTCGCCCGTGCTGGCCGCGACAACCAACCCGGTCCGAATCCCCAATCCCAAATCCCGAATCCCCGCTCTTATGCCACACTGCGGCGATGACAATCGTTCTCATCGCGGTCGCCCTCTACCTGGTCGCGACCGGCCAACTGGTCGCGGCGGTGCGCAACGGCGACGGCCGCAGCGCCCGCTGGTGGCTGCTGCCGGCCAATCTGGCCGTGCTCGGCCACGGCCTGGCGCACCTGCTGGCCTGGCGCAGCGCCGGCGGCGCCGACCTGCATTTCTTCGCCGCGCTGTCCCTGGTCGGGCTGGGCATGGCGGTGCTGACCGCGATCGTCGGCGCCTCCGGGCGCATGGCCGCGCTCGGCGTGGTGGTGTTCCCGCTGGCGGCGCTGATGTTGCTGGGCTATCAGTCCTACGGCCACGTCCAGCACCCCGAGCCGCTGGACTGGCGCCTGCAGTTGCACGCCTGGCTGGCCCTGCTGGCCTACGCCACCCTCGCCGTCGCGGCCCTGTTCGCGCTGATGCTGTGGGCGCAGGAACGCGCCCTGCGCCGGCGCGAGTTCCACCGCTGGCTGCGCGCGCTGCCGCCGCTGGTGGAACTGGAAAGCCTGCTGTTCCGCACCATCGGGGTCGGCTTCGCCCTGCTGACCGCGACCCTGCTGACCGGGGTGCTGTTCGTCGAGAACCTGTTCGCCCAGCACCTGGTGCACAAGACCGTGCTCAGCGTGCTGTCCTGGCTGGCCTTCGGCGGGCTGTTGCTGGGCCGCTGGCGCTACGGCTGGCGCGGCGCGGTCGCGGTGCGCTGGACCCTGGCGGCGATGATCCTGCTGGTGCTGGCGTTCTTCGGCAGCAAATTCGTCCTGGAACTGGTGCTGCAGCGGGTCTGACCGTAACGGTCGGCGAGGCCCGGCCTAAGGATGGCGTCGCACGGGGGGATGGATCAGGGCGCTACCGGAACGCAGCGAGTTCGTCGGCGTGCTGACGCTGGCGTTCGGCTGGACGATCTACGCCAATCTGAGCCTGCTGCTCGCCCCGCCGCAAGCGCCGCAGCCGATCGACCCCAACTGGCTGATCGGCGTGCTGTGGATGGAACTGCCGATCCTGGCGATGATCGGGCTGTTTCTGCGCGAACGCGGCTGGACCTGGGCGCGGCTGGGGCCGCCGCCGGCGTGGCGCGACGTCCTGCCGGGCTTGTCGTTGGCCCTGGCCACCGCCCTGGTGTTCTGGCTGATGCAGACGGTGGCGGCGAGCGTCGGCCTGGCGACCCGCGCGGTCGAAGAGGCCGTGCCGGTCCAGGCCGGGATGAACTGGCCGCTGGTGCTGGCGGCCTCGGTCGTGAACGGCTTCTACGAAGAGGCCCTGGTTTGCGGCTATCTGATCTCGGCGATGCGCGGCAAGCGCGGGATGTGGACCGCGATCCACCTGAGCACGGCGATCCGCCTGGCCTATCACCTTTACCAGGGCGAGGTCGGCGTGATCGCGATCGTGCCGATGGGCCTGGGCTATGCCTGGCTGTATGCGGTCACCGGCCGGCTATGGCCGCTGGTGCTCGCCCATGTGGTGCTCGACGCCTGGGCCCTGGGCGCCGCCTGAGCCCGGCGGCCCGGATCGCCTGCCCTCTGGCCTTCGGCGTCTTGCCTGTTTTGGCGAGTGGCACGGGAAAAGTCCGCGTTCCGCGGCCCAGATCCGGGGCTGCCCGGCTCCGGCAGAGCCAGAATTTAAGTCCTTAAATCAGATATTTATCGCGAAGTCGCGAGGCAACGGCGTTTCCGCACGCTCGTTCGATGTTTGCTGAACAAGGCTTTTGCAAGAACAATATTTGCATTGACAACTATTGCGCAGGCGCAGATCATCCCGCGCCATGACCACCCTGCCCCCGAACCCCGTCTGCTCGACTTCCAATCTCGGCCTGCTGTTCCGCCAGGTCCGCGATGCGATGTGGGCGCAAATGGAACGCGAGCTGGCCCAGGCCGGCCACGACCTGACCTTCAGCCAGTTCATCACCCTCAAGGAACTGGCCATCGGCACCGCCGGGGTCACCGAGCTGGCGCGCGCTGCCCAGCTCAACCCCGGCGCCATGACCCGCCTGCTCGACAAGCTGGAAACCCGCGGCCTGGTCGCCCGCGTCGCCGATCCCGACGACCGGCGCGCGCTCAACATCCACCTGACCGAAACCGGCGCCGCGATCTGGGCCGACATCGACGCCTGCGGCCGGCGCGTGCGCGAGCGCGCCATGACCGGCCTCAGCGACGCCGACCGCGACCAGTTGCACCGCTTGCTCGAACAGGTCCGCGACAACCTCACCCTTACCGGTTCCTGAGCCCATGACCCGCCACGCCCCTCGCCCGCGCCGCGGGCTGCCATTCGTGCTGGCGCCGCTCGCCGCGGCGCTGATCCTGGCCGGTTGCGCGAGCAGCCGCGGCCTCGCTCCGGAAGGCCGTGCGCTCGACGCCGACACGCTGGTCGCGCAGCGCAGCTTCGCCGACGCCGCCTTGTCCGACGCCGCGTTCCCGCGCGCCGACTGGTGGACCGGGTTCGGCGATGCGCAATTGAACGCGCTGATCGAGGAAGCCCTGGCCGGCAACCCGAGCCTGGACGCCGCCGACGCGCGCGTGCGCCAGGCGGTCGCCCAGGCCGGCCTCGCCGACGCGGCGCGCAAGCCGACCCTCGGCGCCAGCGCTCAGTACTCGGGACTGCAACTGCCCGAGACCGTCGCCCCCGAACCGCTGGGCGGCAAGTACAGCGGCGTGGAAGTGCTGTCGCTGAGCTTCAAGTACAGCCCCGACCTGTGGGGCGGCCAGCGCGCGCGCTGGCAGGCCGCGCTGGGCCAGGCCCGCGCCGCCGAAATCGAGGCCCAGGCCGCGCGCCTGACCCTGTCGTCCAACCTCGCCCGCAACTATGTCGCCCTGGCCCAGGCCTTCCAGGCCCAGGACGTGGCCCAGGCCGAGCGGCAACGCGCGCAGGGCCTGCTCGCGCTCGGTCGCCAGCGGGTCAAGGCCGGCCTCGACAACCAACTGCAGATCCGCAACGCCGAAAGCGCCAGCGCCGCCGCCGACCAGCAAATCCAGTCCGCCCAGCAGCAGATCGACGCGCTGCGCAATGCCCTGGCCGCCCTGCTCGGCAAGGGCCCGGACCGCGGCCTCGACATCGCCCGTCCCGGCGCGCTGGCCGCGCAGGCGCCGGCGGTGCCGGCGGTATTGCCGAGCGAATTGCTCGGCCATCGTCCCGACGTGGTCGCCGCGCGCTGGCGGGTCGAAGCCGCCTCGCACGGCATCGAAGCGGCCAAGGCCGAGTTCTATCCGACCGTCAATCTCAGCGCGCTCGTCGGCCTGGCCTCGGGCGGGCTGTCCGACCTGTTCACCCACGATGCGCTGTTGATCCAGGGCGGCCCGGCGATCAGCCTGCCGATCTTCGACGGCGGCCGGCTGCGCAACCAGTTGGCCGGGCGCGACGCCGACTACGACCTCGCCGTCGCCAACTACAACCAGAGCCTGGTCGGCGCGCTGCGCGAAGTCGCCGACGCGCTGCAGGCGGCGCGCTCGCTCGACGGCCAGCTGGCTTCCGCGCAGCAGGCGCGCGACGCCGCGCAGCAGGCCTGGCAGATCGCCAGCACCCGCTACCGCGCCGGCCTCGGCACCCAGCTCGACGTGCTCGCCGCGCAACGTCCGCTGCTGCAGCTCGACCAACAACTCGCCGGCCTGCGCGCGCAGCGCCTGGCGGCGAGCATCGAGCTCGACCGCGCGCTCGGCGGCGGCCTGCCGGTGCAGGCGCCCGACCCGGTCGCGCCTTTGTCCGAACGCGCCGCCCCTTCTTCGATCCACGCCATCGCCAAGGCCCCCACGCCATGACTTCCGAAATCAACCCGCAAGCCGCGACCGCGGCCGCCGCCGCGCCGACCAACGGCAAGCGTCGCAAGGCGATGCTGATCCTGCTCACCGTGGTGGTGATCGCCGCTGTCGCCTGGACCGCGTACTACCTGCTGGTGCTGCGCTGGCACCAGGACACCGACGACGCCTACGTCCAGGGCAACGTGGTCAACATCACCCCGCAGACCCTGGGCACGGTGGTCAGCATCGGCGCCGACGACGGCATGAAGGTGCGCGCCGGCCAGGTGCTGGTGCAGCTCGATCCCAACGACGCCCAGGTCGCCTACGACCAGGCGGTGGCCAACCTGGCCAATACCGTGCGCCAGGTGCGCGGCCTGTACAGCGCGGTCGATGCCGGCCAGGCCGATCTGTCGGCGCGCCAGGTCGCGGTGCAGAAGGCCCGCGCCGACGTCAAGCGACGCGAAGGCCTGGTCGCCGGCGGCGCGGTCTCGGCCGAGGAACTGGCCCACGCCCGCGACGAACTGGCCGCGACCGAAGCGGCGCTGTCGTCCTCGCGCGGCACCCTGGCGCGCAACCGTGCCCTGGTCGATGCGACCACGGTCGCCAAGCAGCCGCAGGTCGCCGCCGCCGCCGCGCAGCTGCGCCAGGCCTATCTGAACCTGCAGCGTTCGGCGATCGTCGCCCCGGTCGACGGCTATGTCGCCAAGCGCAGCGTGCAGCTGGGCCAGCGGGTCCAGCCCGGCACCGCGCTGATGACGGTGATTCCGCTGGAGCAGGTCTGGGTCGAAGCCAACTTCAAGGAAACCCAGCTCGCCAACATGCGCATCGGCCAGCCGGTGGAAGTGCATGCCGACCTGTACGGCAGCGACGTGGTCTATCAGGGCAAGCTGACCAGCCTCGGCCTGGGCACCGGCAGCGCGTTCTCGCTGCTGCCGGCGCAGAACGCCAGCGGCAACTGGATCAAGATCATCCAGCGCGTGCCGGTGCGGATCGAACTGGATCCCAAGCAACTGGCCGAGCATCCGCTGCGCCTGGGCCTGAGCATGCACGTCGACGTCAGCATCCGCGACCAGGCCGGCGCGGTGCTCGCCAGCGCGCCGCCGGCCAAGCCGGTGCTGGCCACCGACGCCTACGCCAGGCAGCTGCACGACGCCGATTCGATGATCGACAAGATCGTGCGCGAGAACCTGCCCAACGGCGCCCAGCACGGCTGATCCCTCCCCCGCGGACGACGCCCCTCCCCCTCGTCGTGCCTCGTCCGCTGTTCGCGCCGTCGTCCGGCGATCCGGCCTCCTCCCCCGCCGGCATCGCCTTCCCCCCGCGACCGGGCGCGAACTCCGAAGCCGCCGTTCCGGCCCCGCGCCGGAACGGCGGACTAAGGACCGCGGCGCCGCGCTAGCGCAGCCGTCCGCGTCCCCACCGACTGCACAGGCCGATCCATGTCCGCCACCACCGCCAACGCCGGACCCGCCGCCGCACCGGCGCCGCAAGCCGGCTTCCGGCCGCCGAACATCGCGCTGACCACGCTGGGCCTGGCCCTGGCCTCGTTCATGCAGGTGCTCGACATCACCATCGCCAACGTCTCGCTGCCGACCATCGCCGGCAATCTCGGCGGAAGCAGCAGCCAGGCGACCTGGGTCATCACCTCGTTCGCGGTCAGCAACGCCATCGCCCTGCCGCTGACCGGCTTCTTCACCCGCAAGTTCGGCGAGCGCAAGCTGTTCATGTGGGCGACCATGCTGTTCGTGATCGCCTCGTTGCTGTGCGGCCTGGCCAACAGCATGGGCCTGCTGGTCGCCGCGCGCGCGCTGCAGGGCTTCGTCGCCGGGCCGATGTACCCGGTCACCCAGGCGCTGCTGATCTCGATCTATCCGCCGCACAAACGCGGCCAGGCCATCGCCCTGCTGGCGATGGTGACCGTGGTCGCGCCGATCGCCGGCCCCATCCTCGGCGGCTGGATCACCGACAACTACAGTTGGGAGTGGATCTTCTTCATCAACGTCCCGATCGGCATCTTCGCCAGCCTGGTGGTCGGCAATCAGTTGCGCGGCCGGCCGGAGAAGCTGGAGAACCCGAAGATGGACTACATGGGGCTGGTCACCCTGGTGGTCGGCGTCGGCGCGCTGCAGGTGCTGCTCGACCTGGGCAACGACGAGGACTGGTTCAACTCGAGCAAGATCGTGATCCTGGCCATCGTCGCCGCCATCGCCCTGGCGGTGTTCGTGATCTGGGAGCTCACCGAGCGCGATCCGATCGTCAACCTGCGCCTGTTCCGCCACCGCAACTTCGCCAGCGGCACCGCGGCGATGGTGCTGGCCTACTCGGCGTTCTTCGCGGTCGGCCTGCTGGTGCCGCTGTGGCTGCAGCGCAACCTGGGCTATACGCCGATCTGGGCCGGCCTGGCGACCGCGCCGATCGGCATCCTGCCGGTGCTGCTGACGCCCTTCGTCGGCTTGTACGCGACCCGCTTCGACCTGCGCATCGTCGCCAGCCTGGCGTTCGTGGCGATGGCCTTCACCAGCTTCGTGCGCTCCGGCTTCAACCTCGACGTCGACTTCCAGCACGTGGCGATGGTGCAGCTGTGGCAAGGCCTGGGCGTGGCGCTGTTCTTCATGCCGGTGTTGACCATCCTGCTATCGGACCTGGAACCGCACGAGATCGCCGCCGGCTCCGGCCTGGCGACCTTCGTCCGCACCCTGGGCGGCAGCTTCGCCGCCTCGCTCACCACCTGGGGCTGGAACCAGCGCAGCACCATCCACCATGCCGAACTGACCGAGCACATCGGCGCCTACGACCCGGCGATCCGCCAGACTGTGGACATGCTGGGCCGCGGCGACCTGCAGCGCGGCGCGGTGTCCTTGAACCAGATGATTTCGCAGCAGGCGGCGCAGATCGGCTTCAACGAGATCTTCCACCTGCTCGGCATCCTGTTCCTGGTGGTGATCGTATTCGTCTGGTTCGCCAAACCGCCGTTCACCGCCAAGGCCGGCGGCGGCGCGGCCGCGGGCGGCCACTGAGCGGCTAGCAGCCAACCCTCGCAACGCAACAGGCCGGGCATCGCCCGGCCTGTTGCGTTTTCGTCCTATCCCGATCGAGAGCGGCAACGGCCAATAAGCCAGGCTGAAACCGACGCCCCTCACCCGCCTGCAGCGCCGATTCCCTATTCCCTATTCCCCATTCCCGACGCCCCGCCTCAAGCCATCGCCTCCGCCGGCGCCGCCGCCTCGCACACCGCCGCGTGCTTGCGCACGAAGCGGCGGCGCGCTTCGTGATAGCTGCGGTCGGGGCCGAAGAAGTTGCGGTACATGTGCGCCAGTTCCTCGGCGCCGTAGCTTTCCAGCGGCTTGCGGCGCTCGTCGGCGGCGCGGTGGCGACGCTTGAGCGCTACCGCCTTGCGCCATGCGACCGGGTCGGCCGCGCGTTCGGCGCGCTGCTCGACATGCGCGGCGAAGTCGGCGACGCCGGCGCCGAACGCGGCGTCGATCAGGCCGATGCGTTCGGCCTTGGCGCTGCCGAGCGGGCGCAATTCCTCGGTGAGCTCCTGCGCCATCGCCTGGCCGACCCGACGCGGCAGCAGGTAAGTCCAGTACTCCGAACCGTACAGCCCGCCCATGCCTTTGTAGTGCGGGTTCATCACCGCGCCGCGGCGCGCCCAGACCTGGTCGGCGGCCAAGGCCAGGATCACCCCGCCGGCGCCGGCGTTGCCCTGCATCGCCGAGATCACCAGGTGCGATTCGGTCAGCACGATCTCGCGCACCAGGGCGTTCATCGCCAGGATGTTGCGCCAGGATTCCAGCGCCGGATCGGCCGCGGCCTCGATCGCGTTGAGGTGGATGCCGTTGGACCAGATGTCCTGGCCGCCCATCAGCACGATCGCCCGGGTCGGCCGCTGCCGCGCCTGCAGGAACGCCGTGCGCAGACGGTCGCATTGCCCGGTCGACATGGCGCCGTTGTAGAAATCGAAATGCAGATAGCCGACCGCGCCGATCTCCCGATAGCGGATCTGGCGGTAGGCGCGGTCGCGGCGCGCGGCGACCGAGGTCGCCGGCCGCGGCGGGCGCTGGGCGACGCCGGCCAGGCGGCGTTCGCCGAGCACCTGGGTCGCCGGCAGCTTGATCCCGTCCTTCGCGCGCAGATGGCTCAGCCACAGCGCGCCGTCTGCGGTACCGACGCAGACCGCGCCTTCGCGCCGGCCGAGCAACTCGCCGGGGCGGCCGCGCAATGTCGGTTCGATGTGCGCGCCGAAGGCGTGGCAACGCATCCCGGCCAGCTCCACCCGCGCGCCCGGCGCGCTGTCGGCGCTGCGGATCCGATCGTGCAGGGTCGCGGTATCGCCATGCCAGTCGATCTCGCGGTCGCCGGCGCGGATCGCCGGACGCAGCCGGCCGCGCACGTCCGCACGGGCGTAGTCGAGCGCTTGTGGGCGGAAGTCGCCGTTCTCGAACCGTTCCACCGCCTGCAGCAGCGCGCGCAGCGCCGCATCGGCGACTTCGTGCCGGTACAGCTGGCTCTTCGGCGCCGCGCGCATGGCGAAGCCGGCGCTGGCCCAGATGTCGCCGGCGTCCATATCCTCGGCCGCCTGCAGCACGGTCACGCCCCAGTCCGGTTCGCGCTCGAGGATGGCCCAGTCCAGCGACGACGGACCGCGGTCGCCGACGATGCCGGGATGGACGATCAAGCACACGTGCCGACGCCAGATGTCTTCGGGAATCGCCGACTTGAGCATCGGCGCGACGATCAGTTGCGGTCGCTCCCGCGCCACCGCCGCGCGCATCGTCGCCGCATCGGCGGCGACCTGCACGACGACCTGATGGCCGAGATCGCCAAGCTCGGCCCAGGCGCGTTGCGCCAGTCCGTTGTACGCGGTGCACAGGAACAGGATACGCAACGACATCGCACGCTCCTTGTCACGACGAAGGCTCGAATGTCCGCCAACTCTCGTTCACGATCCTGAGCGCCGATCACAAATCGCGCGCCCTGGCGGATCGAACGCGATGACCGGATCGTTCCGGTCGACGAACGCGATCGCGCCTGCGGCGCAGTGCGCAGCCTGACCGTGCGCGCCGCCATACTTCGTTTGCCGCGCCGCCGCACCTATCGAAACTGACAGTAGCCAAGTCCGGTTTCTCCGGCCGATGCTCGCCGGGCCGACATCGCTTCATCGTCGCGACGCCCGGGACGCAGCGCCGCGATGGTTCGGACCGCGTCCGGGAACCGGCCGCCACACGGCCCCATCGCCCATGACGGGCAATCAAGGAGAGCATCGATGTTGAAGCGTGCAAGCAAGCTGTTGGGCATCTGCGCATTCTGTTTCGGCGCGGCGTTTTCGATGAGCGCGTTCGGCGCCGGCGGCTGCCAGTCCTGCTGGGACAACTGCCAGGTCCAGTTCGACCAGTGCATGGACTCCGGCAGCCCGGCCTACGTCTGCCAGACCAACTGGCGCCATTGCGGCCTGTCCTGCGGCTGCGACATCCCCTGATCCCGACCCGGTGCGGGAGGCCGCGCGCCTCCCCACCGCCGCGCGGCGCCGTGCTGCGGCGCAACGAATCCGCGCCCGGCGACGGCCGCGCGCGAGCGCCGGCGATGCCGCGGCGCGGACAATCGCCGACTGCGTCGCGGATCGTCGTGGCAGCGGTCGCGATTCGGTACGGCGATGCTATAAACGCAAAGCCCGACGACGGGCACAGGGAGCAAGAGCGATGTTCGAGTCAGGCTGGATCGCCGACGCCACGGATCGTGCGCGCAATCTCGAATCCACCGTCCCGCATGCCGACCCCGCGACGCCCGCAACGGCGCCGCGCTCCCGCCCCTGACTCCACCCACCGCCGCGCGCGCTGCGCCGGCGACTCTTGAGGACAAGGAATGAGCTTCAAGTCGATACTCGGCACCATCGCGATCGTGGTAGTGGCGCTCGCGCTCGGCGTGGGCGCCGGCACCCTGGTCAAACGCACCGGCCTGATCGGCGACGGCGGCAAGGGCGGCGGCGCGATGGTCGAACAAGGCGACTACTCGCAGGTCTACGCCCAGGCCGGCGGCGAGGTGGTGCTGTACTCGCTGTCGACCTGCCCGTTCTGCCACAAGGCCAAGGAACTGCTGCAGAAGCAGAACATCCGCTTCGTCGAACGGGTGATCGACAAGGACGAGGCCGCGCGCAAGGAAGCCGACGGACTGAAGATCAAGAGCGTGCCGGTGATCTACGTCGGCAACCAGAGCCTGCACGGCTACGACGAGGCCAAGCTGGCCGAGATCCTGGCCGCCCACGCCAAGGGCGCCAAGCCGGCAGCCTGAGCCGGCGCATCCCTGCGGGCCGCCGCGGATCGCGGGCGGCCCGCAGCGCATCGGCGCAATGCGATCATCGCCGCCGGTGACGCGATGCCGGCCCAAAGCGCGTAGCGCTCGGCGCGCCGCTTACGCCAACCAGCGCAAGCCCATCGCAAAGCCCACCCCCAGCACCGCGCCGCCGATCACCTCGGCCGCGCCGTGCCGGCGCATGCGCAGCCGCGCCCAGCCCAGCAGCGGCAACAGCGCCAGCCCGATCGCCGCCGCCGTCGGCGCCAGCGGCCACAGCGCCACCGCCGCGAAGCTCAGGCTGGCCATGTGCAGCGACAGCTTGATCCAGCGATTGAACAGGGCGGCGGCGACCAGCATCGCCGCGACCGCGACGATGCCGTGGCCCAACGACGCGGCGCGATCGCGCATCCACCACCAGACCAGCGCCAGCACCAGCAGCAGGACCAGATACAGCAGCGGCCGCTCGCTCGGATGCGAGGCGTCGACCGTGCTCCAGCGGCCGCTGCGATGGCGCTGCCAGACGAACAGCCACACCACCGCCACCGCCGCGCCGACCCCGGCCATCGCCGCGGCGAACGCCTGCGGCGCCAGCGCCCGCACGCCCAGCACGGTCAGGGCCAGGAACACCGCGAAAGGGTGCAACGCCACCGACACCGCGCGCGCCAACGCGAAC
Source organism: Lysobacter sp. BMK333-48F3 (assembly GCF_019733395.1). Lineage (NCBI taxonomy): Bacteria > Pseudomonadati > Pseudomonadota > Gammaproteobacteria > Lysobacterales > Lysobacteraceae > Lysobacter > Lysobacter sp. BMK333-48F3. Next base: position 4,825,837 of record NZ_JAIHOO010000001.1, read on the forward strand.
GCCGCACCGGCGTCGGTCTCCCCACGGTCGCCGTCGCGCGGGCCCGGCGTCGGGCTCACGCCGCGTCCAGCGCCTCGGACAGCCGCTCGACCGCGATCACTTCCATCTCGCCGATGCGGCCGCCGCGCGGCGCATTGCCCTTGGGCACGATCGCGCGCTTGAAGCCGTGGGTGGCCGCTTCCTTGAGCCGATCCTCGCCGTTGGGCACCGGCCGGATCTCGCCGGACAGGCCGACCTCGCCGAAGGCCACGGTCTGCTCGGCCAGCGGCTGGTCGCGCAGCGAAGACAGCACCGCCAGCAGCACCGGCAGGTCGGCCGCGGTTTCCTGCACGCGGATGCCGCCGACCACGTTGACGAACACGTCCTGGTCGCCGACCGCGATGCCGCCGTGGCGATGCAGCACCGCCAGCAACATCGCCAGCCGGTTCTGCTCCATGCCGACCGCGACCCGGCGCGGATTGGACAAGGGCGAGGAATCGACCAGCGCCTGCACCTCGACCAGCAACGGCCGGGTGCCTTCGCGGGTCACCATCACGCAGCTGCCGGGCTGCGGCCCGCGGCTGCCGGAGAGGAAGATCGCCGACGGGTTGGGCACTTCGCGCAGGCCCTTGTCGCTCATCGCGAACACGCCCAGCTCGTTGACCGCGCCGAAGCGGTTCTTGAACGCGCGCAGCACCCGGAAGCGGCTGCCGCTTTCGCCTTCGAAGTACAGCACCGCGTCGACCATGTGCTCGAGCACGCGCGGGCCGGCGATGCCGCCTTCCTTGGTCACGTGGCCGACCAGGAACACCGAGGTGCCGGTTTCCTTGGCGTAACGCACCAGCCGCGCCGCGCTCTCGCGCACCTGGCTGACCGAGCCCGGCGCGGCGCCGAGCTGTTCGGTCCACAGGGTCTGCACCGAGTCGGCGACGATCAGCGCCGGCTTCATGCTCGCGGCGTGTTCGAGGATGCGCTCGACGCAGGTTTCGGCCAGCGCATGCACGCCGTCCAGCGGCAGGCCCAGGCGCGCGCCGCGCCCGGCCACCTGGGACAGGGATTCCTCGCCGGTCACGTACAGGCCGGGCATGCTCTGGGCCATGCGCACGATCGCCTGCAGCAGCAGGGTCGATTTGCCGATGCCCGGGTCGCCGCCGACCAGCACCACCGCACCGGGAACCAGGCCGCCGCCGAGCACCCGGTCGAACTCGCCGATGCCGGTGCCGACCCGTTCCTCTTCGCTGTGGCGCACGTCCTTCAGCGCGGTCACCGCCGGCGCGTCGGCGCGGCCGGCCCAGCCGGCGCGGCGCGAGGCGGCGACGCTGGCGGCGGCGCCGGCCTTGGCCGCCGGCTCGACCACGAACTCGCTGAGCGTGTTCCAGGCCCCGCATTCCCCGCACTGGCCCTGCCACTTGCTGTAGTCGGCGCCGCATTCGCCGCAGACGTAAGCGGTGCGGGCCTTGGCGGCGGCGGATTTGAGCGGGGTCTTGGACATGGCGGACGGCAACGGCACGGACGAAGCCGCACTTTAGCCGCTGCCGGTCGCAGCGTGCGAGACCGGGACCCGCGGACGCGGCGAAGTCCTACCCGCTGCCGGCGACGCCGCGCGGACCGGGCCGGGCCGGCGCGGGTCAGGCCGCCATCGGCTGGTTCGGCCGGTGCTGCTCGGGATAGATCGCCTGCAGGTGCTGCTGCGGCATCGCCAGCAGGCCGCTGACGTCGTTGGAGGCGACGATGCTGTAGCCGCGCGCGTCGATGTCGTTGGCGATCGCGTGCCAGTCCAGCTTGGGCATGGCCATGCGGGTGTCGATGGTCCAGCCGAAACGCAGCGCGCCTAGGGCCTTCATTTCGTCCAGGGGCAGCCAGCTGTCGGACGGTGCGACCACATAGCCTTCGTCGTCGCCCACTACGAATACGTCTACGCGCATTTTTGTCGGTGCCTTTGCTGTATGCGTTGCAAGCCGGCGCATGGTGTCGATCCGCCCGATAAAAAGGAGTGAAGAAGGAATGGCCAATTGGTGAATCCAGGCAGCTGCCTGAATGATGGATTCCGATTCAATGCAGACATGTGACAAGGCCGGCGGAACCGTAGTGTGACCGGCGCGGCTCTCACCGGCCGAGACGGCGCAGGCCGCTCGAACGCGGTCTCGCCCCCCAACGGACGATGAACCGGTGCGAGACGAATCGTCGGCCACGCGGCCGCGCCTGCCGGACCGGTCGTGCGCGCAGCGCGCCGGGCACCCCGCTCCGCCCGACGTCGCATGCTTAACGGTACGCACGCCGCCGCAGCGCATCACGGCGGCGTGCGCCCGCCCCCTCAATCGATGCAGCTCTCGACCCGGGCGCGGCCGACGTCGAGGAACTCCGCGAGCGCGTCCAGGTGCTCCGGGTGGTCGCGCAAGCGGGTTTCCCTCGGCGCGATCACCACCAGTTCGAAGCGGTTGAGGTAGGTGGGGTTCTGCGCCAGCTTATAGCCCCAGGTAATACCCACGCCGGCCACCTTGCCGGTGCCGGTATCGAGCGCGTACTCGGCGAAGCGGGTGGCGGCCGGACTGTCGAGCACGCCGCCGGCCAGAGCGTCGGCGACCTCGCGCGCCGTATCGATCAGCCAGCACTCGGTCGCCGCCAGACGCCGCACCGGCTGGCCGGCGTAATGCGGCGAATGCTCGCCGACGAACAGATTCGCCTCGCCGTACAGGCAACGGCCGAGCAACGAGGCGCCGGGCTCCGGCTCGCGCTTGTGCACGCTCCAGCGCCCAGGCTGGGCATGCGCGAACAGCGCCAGCGGCGACTGGACCAACTGGATCAAACCGACCGCACTGGAATGCAGCGCCGCGCGCGCGTACGACACCTTGCCGTCGATGCCGTACTCGACCGCGGCCCCGGTCGCGAACACGTTTTCGGGCGCGGCGACGTAGGGATGCAGGCGCAGCCCGAATTTGCCGACCTGGTAACTCTGTTCGGGACCATAGTGGCTCATGAACGCGCCCGCCGTGTGAGTCGAAAGCCCGGGCCAGCCGCCCAGGAATCTGTCACCTGGACGACTTCGACCGCAGTCCGCCTTTGCTAACGACCGGGGCCCGCGAGCGTGAAGCGAGCTGGTGGCGACGACTGCAGACGGCCCGAACGGCCAACGTGGTGCACGGACAGCATTCGATGGCGCGCAAAGGTGCCGATACCGGCCAGCGGCTTACTGTTCGGGTTCTGGGAAGTCCCTCGGCCGCGTCAGAGCGACTGACCAATTAGCCAGGGCGCGACTTCCAAAACGGCGGCCGCGATCGACCCGGCGCACTGCCAATCGTCTGCGGCGCGCGCGCGACCAGACCGAGCCGTCAACGGTCGTCGTCAACCGGCCCGGGAGCGCACGGCACCCGACGACGGACGATCCGCCGGGGCCGACTCGCCGCTGCGGTATTCGAAGCGCAATTCGCGCATGCCATCCTTCACCTCCGGCAGCGACGGCTCCGCGCCGGTGCAGCCCCGATAGAGACGCCCCTGCAAGAACATCGCCAGCGTCTGCAGCTTGGCCGCATCGGCCTGCGAGGGGTCGCGCATCACGACGCGATCGGAGAGCACCCACGCTACAGCTTCCCCTTTGACCGAAGTCGTCGCCATCGCCTTCTGCGGTACCGGCGCGCCCTTGGCCAGGGTTTCGACCGGCGGCGGCGACCAGCAGCCGCCGCTGCTGCCGATGTCGAGCCGCGTCAGCATGTCCCGCGCGAATGCTTCCAGGTCTTGGCGCACCCGGGCACGCGGGTACTTCGCGGTCTCGGCGCTGTAGCGGAACTTGATGGCGTACATCCGATCGATTGCGAACACCATCGCCGAGCTGAGCGCCTTGCCGTCGCGGACATAGGCGAAATCGAGCGCGTAGGCGGCGATGTCGTCGTCCGCGGCGCTGGAGCCGGACGCGGGCTCGGCGCGCGCGTCGTGCTTGATCGGCACGGAGAACCGGCTCAATGCCGTCATATCCTGCGGGCCGGCCATCGACTTGCCCCAGGTATCGAGCAAAGCCCGACGTTCGGCGTCGGCCATCTTCGCCGTATCGGCATCGGACGACACGCCGACGGGGTAGAAAAATACGTCGATCCAACCGCTGTCGTCGCCAGCGCGCTCGAACCGCACCGAGGCGCCGGCCTCTTGCTGGTCGTAACGCTTTTCCGCCTGCATCTCCCAGCCGCCGGAACGGAGCGGGTACACCACATGCGATTGGCGAAGAAAGCCGCCCAGAAACGCCTGCTTGGACGGCTCCGGCGCGGCAGCAGCCCCGTTCGACGCCGTGGGAGCCGCATCCCGGCACTTCTGCTCCACCCGCGGCGCCAGATAGGCCCGCAGCGCGCCGGCGTCGCGCTTGGCGATCAGCGCATCCAGGCGCGCCACCCTCGCCTTCGCATCCCGGGCGACGAATGCGGCATAGGCGCGCAACGCGCTTTCGACCGCCGCAACCTGCGTCGAGAGCTCATCGGCTTCGCCGCCGGCTTCGATCTGAAACGCGGCATTGCCGTAGATCATCTGCATCAGCAGTTCGTCCGCATGCGGCACGGCATCGCCGCCCGCGTCGCCGAAATCGAGCAGATCGCAGACTGCCAGGGTGTAATCGGGCGTCTTGATCGCCCACTGGGTCAGCCAGCGGCGAAGTTCGGGCGCGTCGGCGCGATCGGGCGCCGTCTCGAGGGCACGCGTGTAGCGCAGAACCCGGGCGGTGTCCGATTCGGGCGGCGCCGCAGTTGCGTCGCCCGGCGTCTGCGCGCCGGCAGTGGCCGAAGCGAGCAGTAAGCAAAACCCAAGCCCCGCATTCAACCCAAAGCCACCCAGTCCGTGTGATGCCATTGTCCTGTCCCTTGTCGACGCGGGTTGCAGTCGTCGATGGGAGATTATCGATGGATGCACGCTGCGGCTCTCGTCTGAGGCATCCACGCAAACGTTGCTCACGCAGCAAATAAAAAAGGCCTGCAGCCCAAACGGGCAATGCAAGCCTTTGATTTTACTGGTGCCGGAAACAGGAATCGAACCTGCGACCTACGCATTACGAATGCGCCGCTCTACCAACTGAGCTATTCCGGCGAAGGACGGCAATTCTAGGCGGCCGGGGCTTGGGCGGTCAATTCGAGCCGGGGCGGAACCGAGCGCATGCGGCGCTCGGCGGGCCGGGCCGGCCGCTTCACGCCCGGGCGCCGCCGTTCGCCGGCATAGCGCCTGCGGGACGATCGGCGGGCGGCTGCGGGTGCGCCGGCACGGCCTTCGGCTCGATCCGCTCGAACCCCGGCGAGTGGTAGCCGCGGGCGGTCTCGCCGGTCAGGGTGCGGCCTTTGCACTCCAGCAAGGTGTCTTCATAGGAGTACTGGGTCTGAATCATGCCGTCGATGGCGTCGCGTTCGCTGCCGCGCCCGGCCCAGCCGATCTGGACCTTGTAGCGGGCATGGCGGCGGCCCGGTTCGACCACCCCATCGGTGGTCACCACGGTCTGCACGGTGCCGCCGGCCGCGACCGGGCGCGGTCGCGCGTCGGCCTGCGCGCGGTCCTCGCGGTTTCGCTGCTGCAGATGGGCCTTGCAGGCGGCGTAGCTGGGAAAGCGTCGCGGCCCCATCGGCGGGCCCGGCATCCAGCCGCTGCCCAGGGCCGACAAGCTGGCCAGCAGCAGGCCGGCGCCGAGCGCGATCGCAGGAACGCGGCGAAACGCCGCGCGAGGGCGCGACCGGGAAAGCAGGCGGTGGCTGGCGGCGTCCATGGCATCGAGATCCTGCGCGGGCGGGCGGCCCGCGCGTTGCCGGCACTGTAGCCCTGTTCGGACGCGGCGGTCGATTCCGGGGACGAACGCCCCGCGTTACGCCACGGTCACAACCCGCAAGGCGACGGCAGCGCCGGGCTGCGCTCTTTCACCCCGTCGATATGCGCCACCTTCCTGGCCCGCAGCTCGGCGACTTTCGCCTCCACCTCGGCGCTGGCCAGGGCCGCGTCCTGCTGGAAGAACACCCAGTCGATGTCCTCCTGGTACTCGCGCAGCTCCGGGGAATCGACCGGCCCCAGCGAGCCGTCCGCGCCCTTGGGCATGAACCACAGGTTGAAGTTGATCGACATGAAGTCTTCCGGGTACACGGCGCTGCTGTGCTCGGAGAACAACTGGCCGTCGACGAAATAGCGCACCTTGTCGCCGGCGATCGTCAGCACCAGGGTGCGCCAGCCGGCGTAGCTGCCCTGCTTGCGCGAGAATTCGTTCACCTTGGTCCACGGCTCGAGCTGGAAGGTTTCCCAGGTCGTGGTCCACATCGCCGGCATGGCGTTTTCGCCCCAGCCGCCGTTGGGCAGGTACTCGAAGTCGGTCTCGCTGTAGTCCTTGTCCATCGGCGCCTTGAGCGGGCTGATGGCGTAGAAGGTCTGGATCACTTCGTCGCCGTCCGGGCCGAAGCTCGGCGCATCGCGGAAGAAGATCCGCGCGGCGTAGGTGCCTTCGCGATATTTGCGCGCGTGGCAGAACTGGGTGTGGCGGGTCTTCTCGCCGCTGCCGTCGGTGACCGAACTCATCCTGACCGCGCCCGATTGGGTATCGGGAATGTCGGCGTGGAACGACAGGCCCTGCGCCGACCAGGTCGCACCCTTGATCCCCGGGTGGCCGGTTTCGGTTCGCACCTTCCAGCCGTTGGCGTGGAACGCGGCGAGGTCGGGGTAGCTGAAATCGTCGAAGAACACCGCTTCCGCCGGCGCCGCAGCGGGCGCGGCCGCGGCCGTGTCCGCCGGCTTGGAGGCCGGCTCGGCCGGAGCGCCGGTGTTCGAATCGCAACCGGCGACGGCGATCGACGCCGCGACGATGCTGGCGAGAAAAGTGCGGTGCAGCCCCATGGTGTCGTCCTTTGGTTGGTGACCGATCGGTTGCGCTGGGTCGAGCGAACCAATCTCCCGCACAAAAGACAACGTTGTCAAATAGAGGCGCCAAATGGCCGGGAATCGGACATTGCGGCGGAGCCGGTGGGGCCGGCGCTGGAGCGCACGCCCGCCGGTACCGACTGAGCGTCGTAGCCCGGCGGCGCCGCATCGCGAATCCGCGGGCCGCCCTCGCCCGTCGCCGGTCCGCGCTACAGATCCCAGGCGTTCCCGGCCAGGATGCGCCCGACCAAGGCGTTCCCGGAGGGCGGCTGCAGACGCACGGCCTCGCCCTCCACGGCGACGCCGAAGCACTCGTGCGAGGTGAATTCCCGGCGCCGCACGCTGGCGGGCACGTCGGTCAGGCACAGCAGCGCACGGTCGTCGCGCAGCAGCCACTGCAGCGGACGCACGGTGCCGGCCGCGCCGGCGCCGCGCAGCGCGATGCGGCCGTCGCCGTCGGGCAACAGGCGGATCCCGCGTTCCTGCTCCGGCCGGTCCCGGTGCCGTACGACCAGGGTATGGCCGACCAGCCGCGCCCGCAGCCGCCGGGCGGCCTCGCGGGCCGGAGCCGACAATCGCCGCGGGTCGTCGGGCAGCACGCGGCCGTAGACGCCGCCGCCGTCGTTCATGCGCCAGCTCATGCGGTCGCCGGCGAGCCGGACGCTGCGGCAATCGCCCTGCTCGGGCGAGCGTTCTTCTACCCCGATGCACAGGCCGCGCTCGGAGTCGAACGTCCATCGGAACGGGCGCACCGAAGCGCCGGCGATGCGGTCGGTGCTATTGCCGGGGTCCGGCACCAGCATCTGCCCACGGCCGCGGGGCTCGAAACGGTAGGCGCCGGATTCGGTACCGCTTGGCCTGTCGTCGCCGAGCACCGCTACGACGAAGGTGCGATCGATCAGGGCTTCGACCGCGTCCCGGCCGGCGAGCGCGCGCACCGGGCGCTGCAGCCAGCGCTGTTCCAGGCCCCAGGCATCGCCGGCCAGCACCTGCCCGGTGCCGGCGCGCCCGTCTTCGCCGGTCCAGTTCGCCCGGTCGCCGTCGATCGCGACGACGCGGCAATCGGCCTCGCGGTAAGAACGCTCGGGGGCGTGGGTACAGAACCGGCCGTCCGAGCGCGAATACCACTTCAACGGTCGCGGCGGTCCGATCCGATCGCCGTCGCGCGACGCGCTCCAGCCGCTGCCGTCGTAGGCGAAGAAGCTGGCCGTATGCGCTTGCGCGCCTGCGGCTTCGACCAGGGTGTTCTCGGCCAGGGCGTAGACCGGCGAAATCGCCGCGTCCGTGGGGCGCTCGGCGGCGTGCAGCAACGGCACGGCCGCAGCCAACAATGCCGCCATCGGCCGGCGCATCCTATCGAACATCGGTCCTCTCCCTGGGCCATCGTGGTCGCGCCGCCGGTGCGGCGCCGATCACGGCATTCTGCCGCCTAGCCGCTGCGCGGGGAAATCCGGCCTGTAGTCAGGGATTGGCAAAGCGATTGTTTGGCTCTTGCTTTTGCCAATCCCGAATCCCGAATCCCGAATCCCGGCCCTCAATCCACCAACTGCAGGCGCAATTCCTTGGGCAGGGCGAACACCATGTTTTCCGGCTCGCCGTCGAGCTCGGTCACCCGGTCCGCGCCGAGTTCGTGCAGACGCTCGATCACTCCGCGCACCAGCACTTCCGGCGCCGAGGCGCCGGCGGTGATGCCGATCCGCTGGCGGCCTTCGACCCACTTGGGATCGATCTCGATCGCGCCGTCGATCAGATGCGCCTCGACCCCGTCGCGCTCGGCCAGCTCGCGCAGGCGGTTGGAATTGGAGCTGTTCGGCGAACCGACCACCAGCACCAGGTCGCAGCGCTGGGCCAGCTCGCGCACCGCGTCCTGGCGGTTCTGGGTGGCGTAGCAGATGTCGTCCTTCTTCGGTCCCTGCAGCGCCGGGAACTTGGCGCGCAAGGCCTCGATCACCCCGCGGGTGTCGTCGACCGACAGCGTGGTCTGGGTGGTGTAAGCCAGGTTCTCCGGCTGGTCGACCACCAGGCGGGCGACGTCGTCGGCGTCCTCGACCAGGTAGATCCGGCCCGAGCCGGCCTCGCGCCGCCACTGCCCCATCGTGCCTTCGACTTCCGGATGGCCTTCGTGGCCGATCAGGACCACGTCGCGGCCGGCGCGGCAATGGCGCGAGACTTCCAGATGGACCTTGGTCACCAGCGGGCAGGTCGCGTCGAACACCTTCAGCCCGCGCCGGTCGGCCTCGGCGCGCACCGCCTTGGACACGCCATGGGCGCTGAAGATCACCGTCGCGCCGTCGGGCACTTCGTCGAGTTCTTCGACGAAGATCGCGCCGCGATGCTTGAGGTCGTCGACCACGAAGCGGTTGTGCACCACTTCGTGGCGCACGTAGATCGGCGCGCCCAGGGTCTCGATGGCGCGCTTGACGATTTCGATCGCGCGATCGACGCCGGCGCAGAAGCCGCGGGGGTTGGCGAGGATGACGTCCATGGGGGCGATTGTACTCCGGTACCGGCCGGGCGGCTTGGAGCGGAAGTCGGCGATTGGGAGATGGAACATGGAAAAGCGTGTTCCGCCATCTCCTGCCTTCCTGTCCGCTAACTCTTGGCCGCGTCGGGCTTGCTGAACAACCCGTAAGCCGCGATCCCGATCGCGCCGGCGACGATGGCCGAGTCGGCGATGTTGAACGAGGGCCAGTGGTAGTCGCGCCAGTACCACTGGATGAAGTCGACCACGTGGCCGTGCATCAGCCGGTCGATCACGTTGCCGATCGCGCCGCCGATCACCAGGGCGTACGGCAGCGCGGTCTTCCAGTCGCCGCGGCGGGTGCGCGACAGCCAGAACCCGAGCAGGCCGCTGATCGCCACCGCCAGGACCAGGAAGAAGTACTTCTGCCAACCGCCGGCGTCGCTGAGGAAGCTGAAGGCCGCGCCGGTGTTGTAGCTGCGGTACCAGTTCCAGAAGCCGTCGATCACCGGCACCGCGGTGTACTCGGGCAGCGAAGCCAGCACCCAGGCCTTGCTCCACTGGTCGAGGGCGATGACCACGATCGAGACGATCAGCCACGGCAGCGCGCTCTTGTCGGGTCGGTGGGCGGTGTCGGTCATCGGTTCGGGAATCCGCAGGAAACTACTGAAAGGGTGGAACTCGCAAGCGAGCGGAAACAGGCGGCGGCAGCGGCGCCCGCGCCCGTCGCCGGGCGCGCGCGAGCCGGGGTCAGAACCAGCGACGGTCCTCGCCCTCGCCCGCCACGTTGCTGACGCAGCGGCCGCACAGCTCCGGATGCGCCGCGTCGGCGCCGACGTCGGCGCGGTAGTGCCAGCAGCGCACGCACTTGCTCTTGGCGGTCGGCGCGGCGAGCACGGCGATGTCCTTGATGCCGTCGTCGGCGACCACTTCGACGTCGCCGCTGATGAACAGGAAGCGCAGCTCCTCGGCCAGCGGCGCCAGCCAGTTCTGGTCGGCGACGCCGCAACGCAGCGAGATCTCGGCCTCGAGCGCGGCGCCGATCTCGCCGGCGGCGCGCATCGGCTCCAGCACCTTGGCCACGCCTTCGCGCAGCGCCAGCAGGCGTTCGAAATCCTCGGCCGACAAGGGCGCGTCGGCCGGCAGCAGGGCCAGGCCGTCGTACCAGGTCGCGAACAGCACGTTGCCGGCGCGCGCGCCGCGCTCGGTGGTCGCCGGCAGGTGGCGCCACATCTCGTCGGCGGTGAAGGCCAGGATCGGCGCGATCCAGCGCACGAAGGCCTCGGCGATGCGGTACATCGCGCTCTGCGCCGAACGCCGGCCGCGCGAGTCCTCGCGCATCGTGTACAGCCGGTCCTTGGTCACGTCCAGGTACAGCGAGCCCAGGTCGACGCTGCAGAAGTTCGACAGCAGCTGCACGATCTCGGCGAAGTCGTAACGCTCGTAGGCCGAGGCGATGCGGTCCTGCAGCTCGGCTGCGCGATGGACGATGTAGCGGTCCAGCGCGACCATGTCCTCCAGCGCGACCAGATCCCGCGCCGGGTCGAAGCCGTTGAGATTGCCGAGCAGGAAGCGCGCGGTGTTGCGGATCCGGCGGTAGACGTCGCCGTTCTGCTTGAGGATTCCTTCCGACACCGACATCTCGGCGCTGAAGTCGGTAGATGCGACCCACAGGCGCAACACATCGGCCCCCATCTTGCCGATGACCTCCTGCGGAACGACCACATTGCCCTTGGATTTGGACATTTTTTCGCCGTTGCCGTCCACGGTGAAGCCGTGGGTCAGCACCTGCCGGTACGGCGCCACGCCGTCCATCGCCACGCCGCTGAGCAGCGCGCTGTGGAACCAGCCGCGGTGCTGGTCGGAGCCTTCCAGGTACAGGTCGGCCGGCTTGCGCAGGCCGTCCTGCGGCCGCTGCGCCAGCACGCATTCGTGGCTGGTGCCCGAATCGAACCAGACGTCGAGGATGTCGGTGACCTTCTCGTAGTCGCCGGCCTCGTCGCCAAGCAGTTGTTCGGCGGTCATCGCATACCAGGCGTCGACGCCTTCGCGCTCCACCGCGTCGGCGACCTGGCGCATGATCTCGACCGTGCGCGGATGCGGCTGGCCGCTCTCGCGATGGAAGAACAGCGCGATCGGCACGCCCCAGTAGCGCTGGCGCGAGATGGTCCAGTCCGGCCGGCCCTCGATCATGTTGTAGATGCGCGCCTCGCCCCAGCCCGGGATCCAGGTCACGCCCGGGATCGCCGCCAGCGCGTCGCCGCGCAGGCCGGCCTGCTCCATCGAGATGAACCACTGCGGGGTGGCGCGGAACACCACCGGCGTCTTGTGCCGCCAGCAATGCGGATAGCTGTGCTTGAGCCGGCCGGTGGCGAGCAGGGCGCCGCGCTCGCGCAGGATCTCCAGCAACAGCGCATCGCTCTTGAAGATGTGCTGGCCGGCGAGGACGTGCTCGCCGACGCCCGGCGTCGACGGCAGGTACTTGCCGCGGCCGTCGACCGGATTGATCTGGGCCGCGCTGTAGCGCTCGATCAGGCCGTACTTCAGCGACACCGCATAGTCTTCCTGGCCGTGGCCGGGCGCGGTGTGCACCGCGCCGGTGCCGGCGTCGGTGGTGACGTGGTCGCCGAGCAGCACCGGGATCTCGCGATCGGCGTAGAACGGATGCTGCAGGCGCAGGCCGTCGAAGGCCTCGCCCTTGTGCGAGGACCAGTCGCGGGTCTCGACGCTGTGGCCCTGCTTGAGCGCTTCCGGCGCGGTGATCGCGGCGAGCACGCCGCCGATCAGCTCGCTGGCGACCAGCAGGTACTCCGGACGCTGCGCCGGCTCCTTGAACAAGCCCGCTTCGCTGGGCTCGATCCGGACCAGCGAGTACTCGACCTGCGGCCCCATCGACACCGCCAGGCTGGCCGGCAGGGTCCACGGCGTGGTGGTCCAGATCGGCACCGACAGCGGCGCGCCGTCGTCCTGCAGCCCGAATACCTCGAACACGCGCTTGCGGTCGAGCACCGGGTAGCGCACGTAGATCTGGGTCGATTCCTTGTCCTGGTACTCGATCTCGGCCTCGGCCAGAGCCGAGCCGCAGTCGAAGCACCAGTGCACCGGCTTGGAGCCGCGCACCAGGTGGCCGCGTTCGACGATCTTGGCCAGCGAACGCACGATGTCCGCCTCGTAGCGGAAATCCATGGTCCGGTAGGGGTTGTCCCAGTCGCCGATCACGCCCAGGCGCTTGAAGTCGCGGCGCTGCAATTCGATCTGGCTGGCGGCGTACTCGCGGCACTTGGCCCGGAACTGGGCCGCGTCGAGCTTGTCGCCGACCTTGCCGAACTCCTTCTCGACCTTGGTCTCGATCGGCAGGCCGTGGCAGTCCCAGCCCGGCACGTAGGGCGCGTCGAAGCCGGCCAGCAGCTTGGACTTGACCACGATGTCCTTGAGCACCTTGTTGACCGCGTGGCCGATGTGGATCTCGCCGTTGGCGTACGGCGGGCCGTCGTGCAGGACGAAGCTGCGCTCGCGATCCTTGACCTGCTCGCGAATCCGCTGGTACAGGCCCTCGCTCTCCCAGCGCGCCAGGGTGTCCGGCTCGCGCTTGGGCAGGTCGCCGCGCATCGGGAACTCGGTCGCCGGCAGCAGCAGGGTCGCCTTGTACGGATTGGCGGGGGCGGATTGGTTCGGATCGTTGGTCACAGCGGGTCTCAGGCAGTAGGGGTCGCGGCCGCGCGCGCGGCCGGCGCGGACGCGCCGACGCGCGGAGCGTCCAGTCGCAACAGCTCGCGGGCCTGTTCGGCGTCGCGGTGCATTTGCTCGGTCAGGGACGACAGATCGGGGAACTTCAGTTCGGGCCGCAGATGGGCGACGAATTCGACCTCGATCCTGCGACCGTACAGGTCGCCGTCGAAATCGAACAGATGCGCTTCCAGCAAAGGCTCGACCCCGGCCACGGTCGGGCGGGTGCCCAGGCTCGACACCGAGGCCCGCGGGCGCTCGCCGACGCCGTGCACCCAGGTCGCGTAGATGCCCGACAGGGCCGGCGTCTTGCCGGCGAAGCGCAGGTTGGCGGTGGGAAAGCCCAGAGTGCGGCCGAGCTGCTGGCCGCGCACCACCCGTCCGCCGATCGCGTACGGGCGGCCCAGCCAGCGCGCCGCGGCGGCGAAATCGCCGGCCAGCAGCGCCTCGCGGATGCGGGTGCTGGACACGCGCTCGCCATCGAGCAGCACCGGCTCGATCTCGTGCGCGCTGAAACCGCCCGCCTCGCCCATCCGCCGCAGCAGCGCGATGTCGCCGCCGCGGGCCTTGCCGAAACGGAACTCCGGGCCGACCCAGACTTCGCGCGCGCCCAGGCGCTCGATCAGCACCCGGCGCACGAAATCCTCAGCACTCAGGCCGCTGAGCGCGCGGCCGAAGCGCAGCAGGCCGGCCTGGTCGACGCCGAGCCGCAACAGCCCTTCGGCCTTGGCGCGGGGCAACAGCAGCCGCGGCGGCGGCGCAGCCGGGGCGAAGTACTCGCGCGGCAGCGGCTCGAAGCTCAGCGCGACCGCCTCCAGGCCCAGCGCCTGCGCGCGCGCGATCGTGTGGCGCACCAGCGCGCGATGCCCGAGGTGCAGGCCATCGAAGGCGCCGATGCAGACCACACTGCCGTGCGGGCAACGCAGCCCGCCTTCGACGTCACGAAACAGCCTGCTCATTGGATCTGGCGTGGGGACCCGGACCGGCCGGGTTTAGCTCGAAGGATGAACCCTGAAGTATAGCCGCCGGCCGCGACTCTCAACGGTACGGACTGCGGCGGCACGCGCGGGCTCAATGCCCGCGCAGATCGCGCGGACGGATGCCCTGCAGCCACAGCGAGGCGCCGTAGGCCGCGCCGCCGGCGCCGACCACCACCGCCAGCTTCCAGGCCCGCTCCCACCACGGCCAACCGGTCCAGCCGGTCCACACCCACAGCAGGGCCAGCACCACCGCGCTCAGCGCCAGGCTGGCCACCGCGATCTGGCGCAGGAACCGGCCCCAGCCGGGCTGGCGCCGGTAGACCCGGGCGCGGCGCAGATACCAGGCCAGTTGCAGCGCGTTGACCCAGCCGGCGATCGCGATCGCCGCGGCCAGGCCGGCGTGCGCGCCGGGCACCCGGCCCAGCGCCTGGGTCAGGCTCGCCCCGGACGCCAGCGCGGCGCGACCGGCGTCGGTGCAATACACCGCCGCCAGCAGCAGGCCGACCGTGCTCAGCAGGTTCACCGCCACCGACACCACCGCGGCCTTGACCGGGGTCTTGGTGTCCTGGCGCGAATAGAACGCCGGCGCCAGCACCTTGACCAGCAGGAACGCCGGCACCGCCAGCGACTGCGCCATCAGGCTGAGCCGGATCATCGCGGTGTCGTCGGCATTGAGCCGGCCGTACTGGAACAAGGCCGCGATCAGCGCCTCGGCGCACAGCACCAGGCCCAGGCAGGCCGGCACGCCGATCAGCAGGCAAAGGCGGAAACCCCAGTCCAGGCCCTTGGAATAGCCGTCGCTGTCGGTCGCGGCATGGCGCTTGGACAGATGCGGCAGGATCACCGTGCCGATCGCGACCCCGAACATGCCCAGCGGGAATTCCAGCAGGCGGTCGGTCAGGTACAGCCAGGTCACGCTGCCGGCGATCAGGAACGAGGCCATCGCGGTGTTCAGCAGCAGGTTGAGCTGGGCCACCGACGAGCCGAACAGGGTCGGCACCATCAGCCACATGATCTTGCGCACCCCGGCATGCGCCCCGCCCCAGCGCGGCCGCGGCAGCAGCCCCAGCTTGGCCAGCGCCGGCAGCTGGAAGCCCAGTTGCAGCACGCCGGCGACGAACACGCCCCAGGCCAGGGCCAGCACCGGCTCGATCCCCAGCGGCGGCATGATCGTGCTGGCGCAGACCGCGGCGGCGATCATCGACAGGTTCAGCAGCACCGGCGACAGCGCCGGGATGGCGAACTTCTCGTAACTGTTCAGCACCCCGCCGACCAGCGAGGCCAGGGAGATGAACAAGGCGTACGGAAAGGTGATCTGCAGCATCTGGGTGGCCAGGCGGTACTGCTCGCCGCCGGGCTCGAAACCGGGCGCGAACACCGCCATGACCCAGGGCGCGGCCAGGATCACCACCGCGGTCAGCACCAGCAGGGCCGCCGCCAGGGTGCCGGTGACCCGGTCGACCAGTTCCTTGACCGCGGCCTGGTCGTGCTGCTGCCTGTACTCGGCCAGGACCGGCACGAAGGCCATCGAGAACGAGCCCTCGGCCGACAGCCGGCGCATGAAGTTCGGGATCCTGAACGCGACGAAGAACGCGTCCATCGCCGGGCTGGCGCCGAACTGCCAGGCGTAGACCTGGTCGCGGACCAGGCCGGAGACCCGGGAAATGAAGGTCATCGCGCTGAACACGATCGACGAGCGCAGCAGCCCCCCGCCCCGGCTCATCGGCGGCCTCCGGCGGAGTTGACGCAACCCACTGAATCGGCCATACTTTTGGGTCTGATTTTCCGCAACTGCGAATTCAACCGTAGTTCCTCGTCCAGTTTCATCACTGCTTTCAACCAAATAATTCCAGGAATCCACCCGTGGCAAACATCAAGTCCGCCAAGAAGCGCGCCAAGCAGACTGTCGTGCGTAACGCCCGCAACGCCAGCCAGCGTTCGATGCTGCGTACCGCCGTCAAGAAGGTGCTGAAGGCCCTCGGCGAGAACGACGCCGCGGGTGCCAAGTCCGCGTTCGACGTCGCTCAGCCGATCCTCGACCGTTTCAGCTCCCGTGGCCTGATCCACAAGAACAAGGCCGCCCGTCACAAGAGCCGCCTGGCCGCGCGCATCAAGGCACTGGCCACCGCCGCCTGATCCGCCGCCCACCCGGGCAGCGCGACGCAAAAACCCGGCCATGGCCGGGTTTTTGTTTGCCTGCGATTCGGCCACCGCCTGCGTCTCGGCAGCCGAACCCTCGCCCGCCACGCGGGCGACAGCCGTCGTCGCCGGCGCGAGCGCGCCAACCGCAGCGGAACCGCCGAAGGACGCCGACACTCGCATCGCGCACAGCATCGGCGCGCTGAGTGAAGCGGGATTGAAGCCGGCCGCGGCGCGCCGCGAGACGGCGGGCGCGAGCAGGCCGCGACGCGCGATGCGCCGCGGCGAAGATTGCGAAGAAGAATGCCGAGCCGCGCCGGGCTCAGGGCACATGGTCGCCGGCGGCGTTCGCGGCTTCCAGGGCCTCTTCGCGCTGACGATCGAAGAACGCCATCACGTCCTTCATGATCGGCCAGGTGCCTTCGCGGCCGATCGCCGAGACCAGGTACCAGCCGTCCTTCCAGCCGAGCTCGTCGATCACCGCCTGCGCCGCCGCCTGCCGCTCCTCTTCCAGCAACAGGTCGGCCTTGTTCAGGACCAGCCAGCGCGGCTTGGCCAGCAGCTCGGGGTCGTGCTTGCGCAACTCGTGCTCGATCGCCCGCACCTGCTCGGCCGGCGACACGCCCTCGACCCCGCCCTCCATCGGCGCGATGTCGACCAGGTGCAGCAGCAAGCGGGTGCGCTGCAGATGGCGCAGGAACTGCGCGCCCAGGCCGGCGCCGTCGGCCGCGCCCTCGATCAGGCCCGGAATGTCGGCGATCACGAAGCTGCGGTGCGCCTCGACGCTGACCACGCCCAGGTTCGGATACAAGGTGGTGAACGGATAGTCGGCGACCTTCGGCGTCGCCGCCGAGACCGCGCGGATCAGGGTGCTCTTGCCGGCGTTCGGGAACCCGAGCAGGCCGACGTCGGCCAGCAGCTTCAGCTCGAGCTTGAGCATCCGCTCCTCGCCCGGCAGGCCCGGCAGCGCCTTGCGCGGGGTGCGGTTGACCGAACTCTTGAAGTGCATGTTGCCCAGGCCGCCCTTGCCGCCCTGGGCCACCAGCAGACGGTCGCCGTGCGCGGTCAGGTCGCCGATCACTTCGTCGGTCTCGACGTTGGTGACCACGGTGCCGACCGGCACGGTGATGACCAGATCGTCGCCGCCCTTGCCGTACATCTGCCGGCCCATGCCGTTCTCGCCGCGCTTGGCGCGGAACTGCTTCTGGTGGCGGAAGTCGACCAGGGTGTTGAGGTTTTCGTCGGCGACCAGATACACGCTGCCGCCGTCGCCGCCGTCGCCGCCGTCCGGCCCGCCGAGCGGGATGAACTTCTCGCGACGGAAGCCGACGCAGCCGTTGCCGCCGTTGCCGGCGATGACCTGGATTTCTGCTTCGTCTACGAGTTTCATTGGGCCGGGAATGGGGAATGGGGAATGGGGAATCGGAAAGCAGTACGCGCGAGTCTAACGCCGCGTCGCAAGCACGTTCGCCGAGACGGGCAACGAAACTCAGGATTGAGGCAGAACCGCTTTAACGATTCCCTATTCCCCACTCCCGATTCCCGGCCTTGAAACGAAAAACCCCGCCGAAGCGGGGCTCCTCGCGTCGCGTCGCGCCGGAATTACTCGGCGGCGACGATGCTGACGGTGCGGCGCTTCTTCGGGCCCTTGGTCGAGAACTCGACCTTGCCGTCGATCAGCGCGAACAGCGTGTGGTCGCGACCCAGGCCGACGCCGGTGCCGGCGTGGAACTGGGTGCCGCGCTGGCGCACGATGATGTTGCCGGCTTCGATGGCCTGGCCGCCGTAGATCTTCACGCCCAGGTACTTCGGGTTGGAGTCGCGGCCGTTGCGGGTGGAACCTACGCCCTTTTTATGTGCCATGGCTGCTGCTCCTTACTTGTTGTCGCCACCGGCGATGCCGGTGATCTCGATTTCGGTGTAGTGCTGACGATGGCCCATCTGCTTGCGATGGTGCTTGCGGCGACGGAACTTGACGATGCGCACCTTGTCGGCGCGGCCGTGGCCGACGACCTTGGCGGTGACGCTGGCACCCTTGAGCGCGTCGCCGATCTTGATGCCTTCGCCGTCGCCCAGCATCAGGACGCTGTCGAACTTGATTTCGCTGCCGGCTTCGACGTCCAGCAGCTCGACGCGAAGCGTCTCGCCTTTCATCACGCGGTATTGCTTACCGCCGGTGACCAGTACTGCGTACATGACCAGATTCCTCTGTAGTTATTTTGGTCCTGCCGACCCGAACGGGGCGGACAGAAGCGGAATTCTAGAGGAAATCCGCGCGCCGGGTCAAACCGGATGACCCTCGCGACACACTGAGCGGGGAAAAACCCCAATAGAAAAGCACACTTACGTGGTTTTTTCGACCGTTCGTCCGCCCTACGCCACCGTTTGGTAAAAAGCCCCCGACGCCCCCCTTCGCCCCCCTGGCCCCGTGCTACATCGGCGGCGCGCATCGGTATTTCGTGATGCGCATCCCATTCCATGGAAAGCACTATGCGCATCGACTTCCTGAATTCCCTCGTCGGCGACGTCGCCCACCGCTTCGGCCTGAGCACCGACCAGGCCCGCCAGCTCGCCGGCGTCCTCATCGCCCTGATCTTCGACGAAAAGCGCGGCGGCTTCACCGGCTTCGTCCACCTGTTCGAAAGCAAGGGCCTGGGCCGCCTGGTGCAGTCCTGGATCGGCACCGGGCCGAATCAGCCGATCAGCGTCGGCCAGGTCGAACACGCCTTCGGCGCGCCGCTGATCGGCGCCATCGCCGGCAAGCTCGACGCCCCGGTACCGACCACCGCCGGCGCGATCGGCGAGCTGTTACCGGACCTGGTCGACGGGCTCACCGAGAGTGGCCAAGCCCCGGCCGGCATCCCCGAAACCCTGCGCTACTGGGTGGCCAGCATCGCCGACTGGCTCGGCGACCTCGGCCGCTTCGGCTGGGGCGCCCTGGCCGCCGGCGCTGCGGCGATCGGCGGCGCGGTCGCCGGCGGCGCGCGCGCGGTCGGCCACGCCGCCGACGCCACCGTCGATGCGGCGGCCGATGCGGCGCGCAAGACCGGCCGCGGCCTGGCCGCGTTGTTGCCCTGGCTGATCCTGTTGCTGGCCCTGCTCGCTGCCCTGGCCTGGTTCAAGGGCTGCCAGCGCCAACGCGAGCCCGCCGACGCGGCGGTCTCCACCCCTGCCCCGCTCGGCGCCGAGCCGGCGGCGACCGCGCCGGCCGCGATCGAGCCGGCTACGCAGGCCAATGCACGTTTCAGCTTTGAGAACGCCGAAGGCAAGGCGCGCATCGCCGGCCAGGTCGCCAGCGAAGCCGAGAAGACCAAGCTGCTCGACGCGATCAAGGCCGCCTTCGGCGCCGACAACGTCGAAGGCGACCTGGTGGTCGACGCCAGCACCGCTCCGGCCGGCTGGCTCGAGCGCCTGATCGCCCTGCTGCCGGAGTTGAAGGCGCGCGGGGTCAAGCTCGGCTTCGACGGCGACAAGATCGACATCGACACCTCGGCGCTGCCGGAGGCCGAGCGCTTCGCTCTGTCGCAGAAACTGCGCCAGGGTTTCGGCGGGTTCGAGATCAGCGGCCTGTGGGACCAGGCGCTGGCCGCGCTGGCCTCGCTCAAGTCCGGTTTCAGCGCCGACGATCTGGTCAAGGCGCTGAACTTGTCAGCGATCTATTTCGACACCGGCTCGGCGACGATCACCCGCGACAGCTACGAAACCCTGCGCAAGGCGGCCGAAGCGATCAAGGCCGCGCCGGCCGGCACCCGCATCGAGGTCGGCGGGCACACCGACGCCAGCGGCGACGCCGCGGCCAATCTGCAGCTGTCGCTGGATCGCGCCAACGCGGTCACCGCCAAGTTGGTCGAACTGGGCGTGAGCGGCGAGCAATTGGTCGGCAAGGGCTACGGCCAGGATCGGCCGATCGCCGACAACGCCAGCGAAGCCGGCAAGGCGCGCAATCGCCGGATGGAGTTCACCGTGCTGGATTGATCCGCGCCGCCGCGTCCGGATCGCAGCACCCGGCGTCATGCCGCGGCGCGATGGACGATACCCACAGGGCGCCGCAAGGCGCCCTGTTTCGTTCGCACCGCGCACTCGCGCAACGCGCGTGCGGCGATCGCCGCGC
The DNA here is from genome assembly GCF_019733395.1 of Lysobacter sp. BMK333-48F3. Taxonomy (NCBI): domain Bacteria; kingdom Pseudomonadati; phylum Pseudomonadota; class Gammaproteobacteria; order Lysobacterales; family Lysobacteraceae; genus Lysobacter; species Lysobacter sp. BMK333-48F3. The sequence goes on from NZ_JAIHOO010000001.1 coordinate 4,846,091, forward strand.
CGCGCGACTGCGCGCGACGCCGAAGCCGCGCGCGTCCGCAATGCGATCTCATGCGGCCGCGCTCGCGCAGCGCACACTAGGGTTTTCCCCAGGTCGCGCGCATGCGTCGTCGGCGCGTCGTCGGCGCCATCGCGCATCGCCCGAAGCGAGCGCGTCCGGCCGCACCGACATGGCACGACGCAGTTCACAGATCCGAAAGAAACTTGGGCGTTACGGAAAAATCTTCGCGCCTGCGCAGCGTCCCGGCGCGCAAACGAAAACCCCTTGTTTTTTCCCGTTCAATCGATGCGCGCAAAGCCCGCCGTTGCGCCTGCGATACGTCGCGATGTGCGCTCAGTCGCATTCATGCGCGTTACACGATTTGCATGACACTTGCACGCGACCGAGAAGCTCCTTTAGCTTCGGTCGCGAGCGACTTGCAAGGGGTCGCGCGACAAGGAACAGCGGCATCGATGGCGCCCGCACGACCGGGCGGCGGTGCGGCGGTCGCGTTGTCTCGGGGACTTCCTGCACGTGGCCGGGCAGCCATACCGCCAACCCGAATTTCCCGCGAAAGCAACGTTTTCGCGCATGACGACGCAATCGACGTGACGATTCCGCGCAGCGATGCGCGGCGACGGACGCGTGCGCCGCTCGATGCCTCGCAGCCGCGACGCCGGCTGCGCAACGCAAGCCCGCGGCGGCGGGTCGGTAGCGCCGCCGCGGTCCAAGGCCCGACGCTGATGGGGATGCGAAGGGGATCATGCACAACGAAGATCAAGGATGTTTGTCATGACTCGCAAAGCTCGTTCGTTGAAATGGACTGCGTTGGCCATCGCCACCGCGGTCGTGATCGCACCGGTGGCCTATTCCGGCGGCAAGCTGCAGGCCTTCAACAAGGTCCACGGCCCGGCCGCGACGACCTCGAAGAAGGCGGTGAAGAAGGCCGCCGCCGAGACCTACAACCGCTTCATCGTCACCCGCGCGCCCGGCGCGAACGCCAAGCTCAGCGCCGCCGCGGTGAACCAGCAGTACGCCGACGCCGCGACCAAGCTCGGCGTCGCGATCCGCCCGCTGCGCACCCTGGCCACCGGCGCCAGCCTGATCCGCACCGACAGCAAGCTCAGCACCGCCCAGGTCAAGGACCTGGCGATCGAGCTGATGAAGGACCCCAGCGTGATCGCGGTCGAACCCGATGTGCGCGTGCAGCGCCTGTCGGTGCCCAACGACCCCGGCTACGCCCAGCAATGGCACTACAAGAACGGCCCCGGCGGCCTCAACCTGGAACCGGCCTGGGACCTCAGCGACGGCGACGGCATCGTGGTCGCGGTGCTCGACACCGGCATCACCCCGCATAGCGATCTGAACGCCAACATCGTGCCGGGCTACGACTTCATCGACCTGGATCCGGACGGCACCGACGCCACCGCGGTCGACGGCGACGGCCGCGACGCGGATCCGAACGATCCGGGCGACTGGCACAACGGCGAGTGCAACATCTTCAACATCCCCGAAGACAGCAGCTGGCACGGCACCCACGTCGCCGGCACCATCGCCGCAGTCAGCAACAACAGCCTCGGCGTGGCCGGCGTGGCGCACGGCGCCAAGGTCCAGCCGGTGCGCGTGCTCGGCAAGTGCGGCGGCTGGTCGTCGGACATCATCGACGCAGTGGCCTGGGCGTCCGGCGGCACCGTCGACGGCGTGCCGGCCAACCCGACCCCGGCCGAGGTGATCAACCTCAGCCTCGGCGGCAGCGGCGCCTGCAGCGTGGCCTGGCAGACCGCCTTCGACGGCGCGCGCGCGCGCGGCACCACCGTGGTGGTCGCGGCCGGCAACTCCGGCGCCGACGTCGACGGCTTCTCGCCGGCCAACTGCAACAACATCGTCGCCGTGTCCGCGGTCGGCCCGACCGGCGCGCTGGCCAGCTACTCCAACTTCGGCGTCAAGGTCGACGTGGCCGCTCCGGGCGGCACCGGCGCCGCTCCGGCCGCCGACAACATCCTGTCCACCCTCAACCTGGGCACCCAGGGCCAGGCCGGCGAAGGCTATGCCTGGATGGCCGGCACCTCGATGGCGGCGCCGCACGTCGCCGGCGTGGTCGCGCTGATGCAGTCGGCGGCGCCGTCGCCGAAGACCCCGGCCGAGATCGAGAAGATCCTGGTCAACACCGCCCATGTCGGCGGCCTGCCGGGCGCCTGCAGCTGGGACAAGTACTGCGGTTCGGGCATCGTCGACGCGCGTCACGCCGTCGCCGTCGCCGCCGGCAGCGAGCCGCTGCCGCCGGATCCGCAGGCGCCGGAACCCGAGCCGCCGATCGAGCTGGAAAACGGCATCACCGTGACCAACATCGAGGTCGCGGCCAACGGTACGATCAAGTACCAGCTGCTGGTGCCGAACGGCGCGTCCAACCTGCTGTTCGCGATGTACGGCGGCACCGGCGACTCGGACATCTACGTCAAGTACGGCGCCGAGCCGACCAGCACCTCCTACGACTGCCGTCCGTTCACCGCCTCCAACAACGAGACCTGCTTCTTCCCGACCCCGAAGGGCGGGATCTGGTACGTCAACGTCAAGGGCTACCGCGCCTCGGCCGGCATCTCGCTGTACCCCAGCTTCGTCGACGCGAATTGGCCGCGCCGGCTCGACGCCAAGGCCAGCGCGCTGCCGAACCACCGCACCTCGGTCAACCTGTCGTGGGAGAAGGGCAAGAAGAACATCGACATCTACCGCAACGGCGCGATCCTCAAGACCGTGCGCAACACCGGCGCCAACACCGATACCTTCCGGATCATCGGCAGCGGCACCATGAGCTACAAGATCTGCAACAACCAGACCCAGGAATGCGCGGATCCGGTCGAGATCCAGTACAACTCCAGCAAGTGATCGCCGCCTAGGCGAGGCGAAGGACCCGGATCGCCGGGTCCTTCGCCTCGCCTAGGCGGCGATCACTTGCTGGAGTTGTACTGGATCTCGACCGGATCCGCGCATTCCTGGGTCTGGTTGTTGCAGATCTTGTAGCTCATGGTGCCGCTGCCGATGATCCGGAAGGTATCGGTGTTGGCGCCGGTGTTGCGCACGGTCTTGAGGATCGCGCCGTTGTTGTTGACCAGGCTGAGCTTGGCGTCGAAGCGGACCACCGGCGCGGCGACCGCGGGCTGGTCGGCGGCCGGTTCGGCGTCGCCGGCGCCCGGGGCGCGGTTGCAGCCGGCGAGCGCGGCGCCGAGCGCGACCAGCAACAGGCCGGCGTAACGGTAATCGGGGAACAGCTTCCTGGCCTGCTCGAGCAGGCCAGGAAGCTGTTCCCCGATTACCGTTGCGCCGGCCTGTTGCTGGTCGCGCTCGGCGCCGCGCTCGCCGGCTGCAACCGCGCCCCGGGCGCCGGCGACGCCGAACCGGCCGCCGACCAGCCCGCGGTCGCCGCGCCGGTGGTCCGCTTCGACGCCAAGCTCAGCCTGGTCAACAACAACGGCGCGATCCGCTACGACGGCGTGGTCGACAGCGAAGCCACCCGCAAGGCGCTCGGCATCGCCCTGGCCCAGGCCTACGCCGGCCAGATCGGCGGCGACCTGCAAGTCGACAAGGCCGCCAAGCCCGCGCCGTGGCAGGACAAGCTGCCGCAATTCGCCGCCGCCCTGACCATGCCGGGCGCCGCGGTGCGCTTCGAAGGCAAGACCGTCGAACTCAGCGGCCAGGCCTCCGACGCCGACCGCGCGAGCCTGCTCGAGCAGGCCAGGAAGCTGTTCCCCGATTACCGTTACGCCGGCCTGTTCGAAGGCGTCGGCGATGCCGCCGCTTCCGCCGACGCCGCCGCCCAGGCGCTGGCCGCGCTGCAACCGGGCCAGGCCGACGGCGCCGCGGTGGCCAAGGCGCTCAACCAAATGTCGGTGCGCTTCGACGAAGGCAGCGCGCAGATCCAGGCGTCCAGCCTCGACATCCTCAGCCGCGCCGGCAAAGCCCTGCAGGCCGCGCCCAAGGACGCCCGCTTCCAGATCGTCGGCCCGGGCGGCGGCGCCGGCCAGCCGGCCGACAACGAAAGCCTGTCGCGCCAACGCGCCGAGGCGGTCAAGGTCCAGCTGATCGTCGCCGGCGCCAACCCCGGCGCGCTGGAGACCCGCGGCGAGCCCGGCGCCGCCGCCACCCCGCTGCGCTTCCAGGCCGTGCCCTGAGCCAGGCTTCAAACTGAACGAGACCGGCGGGCGGGCCCCTCGCGGGCCTGCCCGTTCGCGCATTCGCGTCCGGCCCCGGCGGTCCCGCAGCCCCTGCCCGACGCCGCCGCGCCGGCGCAAAGCCCGCCGCCACGGGCCCTGCATGACAACGAAGGTGACGCCCGCGGACCTTCCGTTACGCGGATTTGCCCCCATCTTCCCCACTCGATACGCTCTTCTGTTCGCCGTCGCCCCTTGCGCCGGCGACCCTCCCCTTGCAGGCACCCGATGGCGCTGGACTACATCCGCATCCGCGGCGCGCGGACGCACAACCTCAAGAACATCGATCTCAATCTGCCGCGCGACAAGCTGATCGTGATCACCGGCTTGTCCGGTTCGGGCAAGTCGTCGCTGGCCTTCGACACGATCTACGCCGAAGGCCAGCGCCGCTACGTCGAATCCTTGTCGGCCTATGCGCGGCAATTCCTGTCGGTGATGGAAAAGCCCGATGTCGACCACATCGAAGGCCTGTCGCCGGCGATCTCGATCGAGCAGAAATCGACCTCGCACAACCCGCGCTCGACCGTGGGCACGATCACCGAGGTCTACGACTACCTGCGCCTGCTGTACGCGCGGGTCGGCTCGCCGCGCTGCCCCGACCACCACTACCCGCTGGAAGCGCAGACCGTCAGCCAGATGGTCGACCAGGTCCTGACCCTGGACCCGGAGCAGCGCTACATGCTGCTGGCGCCGGTGATCCGCGAGCGCAAGGGCGAACACGCGCAAGTGTTCGAACAGCTGCGCGCGCAGGGCTTCGTGCGCGTGCGCGTGGACGGCGAGCTGTACGAGATCGACGCCGTGCCGCCGCTGGCGCTGCGGGTCAAGCACACCATCGAGGCGGTGGTCGACCGCTTCCGTCCGCGCGACGACATCAAGCAGCGCCTGGCCGAGTCCTTCGAGACCGCGCTCAAGCTCGGCGACGGCATGGCCCAGGTCGTCTCGCTGGACAAGGCCGATGCGGCGCCGCTGCTGTTCTCGTCCAAGTACAGCTGCCCGGTCTGCGACTACTCGCTGCCGGAGCTGGAACCGCGCCTATTCTCGTTCAACTCGCCGGTCGGCGCCTGCCCGACCTGCGACGGCCTGGGCGTGGCCGAGTTCTTCGATCCCGGCCGGGTGGTCACCCATCCCGAGCTGTCGCTGGCCGCCGGCGCGGTGCGCGGCTGGGACCGCCGCAACGCCTACTACTTCCAGTTGATCCAGTCGCTGGCCAAGCACTACCGCTTCAGCGTCGACGCGCCCTGGCAGTCGCTGCCGGCGCCGGTGCAGAAGGCGGTGCTGTACGGCAGCGGCGACGAGACCATCACCTTCACCTACCTCACCGAAAACGGCGGCCGCAGCCAGCGCAAGCATCGCTTCGAAGGCATCGTGCCCAACCTGGAGCGGCGCTATCGCGAGACCGAATCGGCGGCGGTGCGCGAGGAACTGGCCAAGTACATCAGCCAGCGCCCCTGCCCCGAGTGCGCCGGCGCGCGCCTGAACCGTTCGGCGCGCAACGTGTTCGTCGCCGAGCGGCCGCTGCCGGAACTGGTGGTGCTGCCGGTCGACGAGGCGCTGTCGTTCTTCAAGGCCCTGGAACTGCCGGGCTGGCGCGGCGAGATCGCGGTCAAGATCGTCAAGGAGATCGTCGACCGCCTGCGCTTCCTGGTCGATGTCGGCCTGGACTACCTGACCCTGGAACGCAAGGCCGACTCGCTGTCCGGCGGCGAGGCCCAGCGCATCCGCCTGGCCAGCCAGATCGGCGCCGGCCTGGTCGGCGTCATGTACGTGCTCGACGAACCCTCGATCGGCCTGCACCAGCGCGACAACGAGCGTCTGCTCGGCACCCTGACCCGGCTGCGCGACCTGGGCAATACGGTGATCGTGGTCGAGCACGACGAGGACGCGATCCGCCTGGCCGACCACATCGTCGACATCGGCCCCGGCGCCGGCGTGCACGGCGGCGAAGTGGTCGCCCACGGTTCGTTCCAGGACGTGCTCAAGGCGCCGCGCTCGCTGACCGGCCAGTACCTCAGCGGCAAGCGCAAGATCGACATCCCCAAGCAGCGCCACAAGCCGAATCCGAAGTCGATGCTGCACCTGCGCGGCGCGACCGGCAACAACCTCAAGGACGTCGACCTCGACATTCCGGCCGGGTTGCTGACCTGCGTCACCGGCGTGTCCGGCTCGGGCAAGTCGACCCTGATCAACGACACCCTGTACGTGATCGCCGCCAACGAGCTCAACGGCGCCTCGCAGACCGCGGCGCCGTACAAGTCTGTGGAGAACATCGAGCTGTTCGACAAGGTGGTCGACATCGACCAGTCGCCGATCGGGCGCACGCCGCGTTCGAACCCGGCCACCTACACCGGCCTGTTCACCCCGCTGCGCGAACTGTTCGCGCAGGTGCCGGAAGCGCGCGCGCGCGGCTACTCGCCGGGCCGCTTCAGCTTCAACGTGCGCGGCGGCCGCTGCGAAGCCTGCCAGGGCGACGGCCTGATCAAGGTCGAGATGCACTTCCTGCCCGACGTCTACGTGCCCTGCGACGTCTGCCACGGCAAGCGCTACAACCGCGAAACCCTGGAAGTCCTGTACAAGGGCTTCAACATCAACGACGTGCTGGAGATGACGGTCGAAGCCGCGCTGAGCCTGTTCGAGGCCGTGCCGAGCATCGCCCGCAAGCTGGAAACGCTGATGGACGTGGGCCTGAGCTACATCAAGCTGGGCCAGAGCGCGACCACCCTGTCCGGCGGCGAAGCGCAACGGGTCAAGCTGTCCAAGGAACTGTCGCGCCGCGACACCGGCCGCACCCTGTACATCCTCGACGAACCGACCACCGGCCTGCATTTCCACGACATCGAGCACCTGCTGGCGGTGCTGCACCGCCTGCGCGACGACGGCAACACCGTGGTCGTGATCGAGCACAACCTCGATGTGATCAAGACCGCCGACTGGGTCGTCGACCTGGGTCCGGAAGGCGGCCACCGCGGCGGCACCATCCTCGCCACCGGCACGCCGGAGCACATCGCCGCGCTGCCGCATTCGCATACCGGCCGCTTCCTCGCCCCCCTGCTCGGCCTGCCCGCGGCCGATACGCACAAGAAGCCGGCGGCCAAACCTGCCAAATCCGCAACCAGCGCCACGCGCGCCAAGAAGAAGTCCGCTGCATGACCGATACCCCGTCCACGCCGGCCGCCGGCAAGAAAAAGCCGGCGCCGCGCAAGCGCGCCCCGCGCGCGCGCAAGAAACCCGAAGCGGCCGTCGCCGTCGAAGCCGCGGCGCCTGCCGCGGTAGCGGCCGAAGCCGCCGTCGTTCCGGCAGCGCTTGCCGCTGCCGCCGTGGTCCCCGCTGCGCCCGCGCCAGCCGCCGCGCCCGCGCCGATCGCGCTGATCAAGGTGCCGCTGTCGGTGCGCTGGCGCGACCTCGACGCCTTCAATCACGTCAACAATTCCAAGTACCTCAGCTACCTCGAGGAAGCGCGTTTGCGCTGGATGGTGACCCTGCCCGGCCACGGCATGGACGACCACGTCGCGCCGGTGGTCGCCGCCGCCCACCTCAACTACCGTCGTCCGATCGAGTGGCCGAACGAGATCGATGTCGAACTGTTCGTCGAACGCCTGGGCAACACCAGCGTCACCGTCGGCCATCGCATCGTCGGCGCCAACGATCCTTCCGCGCTGTATTGCGACGGCAACGTGGTGATGGTCTGGATCCACCGCGAAACCGGCCAGGCCGCGGCCCTGCCCGATGCCGTGCGCGCGGCCTGCAGCCCGGCCTGATCCGGCCAGCCTTCGCGCCCCCTCGAACGCCCCCCCTTTCGAATGCCATTCCCCCCTTTGAAAAGGGTCTTAGGAAGCAAAGCTGCCTCATAACGCAGCTATCTTCCTGAAATGAATAAGAAAAATAGGTACTACAGCCGTTCGAAAATCAGCGAGGCCCGATTTCGGGCCCTCGTGCGCTGCTGGGCCCTGGACCTGACCGCGACCAGCACCGCGCAACTGACCGGGTTGAGCGTGCGATCGGTCAACTCGATCTTCCTTGCCTTGCGTCGTGCCATCGCCACCGAATGCGAGCAGCATTCGCCGTTCACCGGCCAGGTGGAAGTCGACGAATCCTTCTTCGGACCGTGGCGCGTGCGCGGCAAACGCGGCCGCGGCGCCGGCAAGAAAACCATCGTCTTCGGCATGCTCAAACGCGGCCAGCACGTCTACACCCAGATCGTCCCCAACTGCAAAACCGCCACGCTTCAGGCCTTAATTCGTGGGCATATTCGCCTGGAGAGCGAAATCCTCTCCGACTGTCTGTCCAGCTACGACGGCCTGGTCGACCTGGGCTATGCCAAGCACTGGCGCATTCGCCACAGCGGCAATCATTTCGCCGAGGGCGACAACCACATCAACGGCATCGAGAGCTTCTGGAGCTTCGCCAAGCGGCGCCTGGCCAAATTCAACGGGGTGCCCAAGGCCACCTTCTACCTGCACCTGAAGGAGTGCGAGTTCCGCTTCAACCACCGCCACGAAGACCTCTACCGGGCGACCCTCAAGTTGCTACGATCCAACCCACTCTGAGGGGCTGTTTGCTTCCTAAGACCCTTGAAAAAGGGGGGCCAGGGGGGGGATTTGCTTCTAGCTTCTAGCTTCTAGCTTCTTGTCCTGCGCCACCTCGCCCCCCACACCGAACCGCGCAGCCGCATGAAGGCGGCCGCGACGATGCGGCAAAGCGATTGCGAATGGCGCAGAGACGGTTACGTCTTCTGCGCATCTTGCAGTCGCGGCTTACGCCGCTCCTGCAGGGGAACCGCGGCCTCGCCGGGGCCAAGACAAGCGGCCGCGCTCAGGGCGTCGGCTTGCGCACTTCGAATTCGCCCAGCAGGGTGCCGCCGTCCTTCAGCGCGAACTCCACCGCGATCCGGCTGCCCGCCTTCAGCGGCTTGTGCGGCTGCATCAGCATCAGATGCAGGCCGCCCGGCTTGAGCACCGCCGCGCCGTCGGGCGCGATCCGCAGCTCCGGCACCGGCCGCATCTTGCTGACCCCGTCGACCACCCGGGTCTCGTGCAGGCTGACCTCGCCGAAGGCCGCGCTCTTGGCGCCGACGATGACCACCGGCGCCGCGCAACGATTCTCGATCCGGCCGAAGCCGGCCATCATCGGCATCTGCATCGGCGGCAAGCGCAGCCAGCCTTCGCGGACCTGCGCCGCGCAGCGCTTGGCCGGCGCAGCCGATGCGGCCAGCGCCGCGGACGGCGCCGCGATCGTCAGCGCCAGCAGGAGTCCCATTGCGATGCGAGATGCGTTCATGACCCCATGATAGCGCCGGGGGCGGTGAAGGGGAGTTGAGAGGAACGAGCGAAGAGGAACGAGTAGCGAGCGTCCCCCGCTCTCACGCTCTCCGCTCCGCTCGCTCCCGCATCCCGACAACCGTACCGGACAAGCCATCAGCGAATAGTTCCGCAGCCATCGCCGCAACGCGAAACCGCACTCCGCCACGGTTCGCATCGCCCGACCCTTGCCGCGCTGGTGCGATTGGGGGATCGTGTCGTCCGATCGGCCGGCGAACGCCAGGACCGGCGCCACGCCGGCGTCGATCCGGCGATGGCCGCCGCAGGCGCCCTCCGCCGACCCACACCGTGCGCTATCGCTGGCCCCAGGACTTCAACCCATGAGCTTCGTAGAAACCCAATCCCACGGCGACATCGTCGAGATCCGCCTGAGCCGCGCGCCGGTCAACGCGCTCGATCCGCAACTGTGCAACGCCACCCGCGAAGCGCTGGAAAGCGCCGTCAGCCACGGCGCCCACGGCATCGTCCTCAGCGGCGGGCCGAAGGTGTTCTCGGCCGGCCTCGACGTGCCGTACCTGCTCTCGCTGGGCGAGCGCAAGGATCAACTGCTGCTGGCCTGGCAGGCCTTTTTCGGCCTGGCCCGCACCCTGGCCTCCTCGCCGGTGCCGGTGGTCGCGGCGATCGGCGGCCACGCCCCGGCCGGCGGCTGCGTGCTGGCGCTGTGCTGCGACTACCGGATCATGGCCTCCGGGCCGTTCCGCATCGGCCTCAACGAGACCGAGGTCGGCCTGGTCGCGCCGGAAGGCATCCAGCGCCTGATGCGGCGCGTGGTCGGCACCTACCGCGCCGAGCGCCTGCTGGTCGCCGGCGAACTGGTCGACGCCGAAACCGCGCTCGGCATCGGCCTAGTCGACGAACTGGTCGAGATCGAACACGTCGCCACCCGCGGCAAGGTCTGGCTGGAGCACCTGCTGAGCCTGCCGCGCAGCGCGATGCTGCACACCCGCGCCCTCGCCCGCGCCGACCTGGTCGATGCGCTGCGTCCCGAGCACATCGAACTCGATCGCTTCATCGAGGCCTGGTACGGGGTCGATACGCAGACGGCGTTGAAGTCGCTGGTGGCGAAGCTGCGCAAGTAAAGCAAGGGCGAGGAGTGCGCGCAGAGGAGTGAGTAGCGAGCGGAAGCCAGCCCGTCGTTTCTGCTGGTTTTGCCCACTAGCCGCTTTTGCTCGCTCCTCGCTCCTCTACGCTCGCTCCTGGCGTCACAGCATCCAGATCTCCACCCGCTCGTTCCGATAGCGGGCGCCCACAACGCCGGCGGCGGCCAGCGCCAGCGCGGTGCCCATGCCGCGCGCCTGCTCAACCCGCAGGCCGCGCGCCATCAGTTCCTGCGCGACCAGGTCGGCGCGGTCGTTGCTCATCATCATCGCCGCCATGCTCGAGCCGGCGCTGATGTCGGCGAAACCGATCACCAGCAAACGCCGGCCGCGATTCGGCGGCAATTGCATGAAACGGCGCAGGCGGTCGAGGTCGCGCACCGTGCGGCTGTCGTAGACGCTGGCCGCCACCCCGCTTTCGCCGCCGCCGGCGAAATTGAAGCGCAGGCTCAGCGGCAACCGCACCGCATCGGCGACCAGTCGCCGGTACTCGCCCGGGCCCTGGGCGATGCGGCGGGCCCGGCCCGGAATCAGGGTCATCGCCAGGTGGCCGCTGCGCGCGACCGCACGCTGGCCGGAGCGGGCCATCGCGTACAGGGCGAAGCTGCGGCTCAGGGCGCCCATCATCTGGCCGCCGTAGAAGTACAGGCGCCGGCTCAGCGGATAATCCTCCGACAGCACCTCGGTATGGGTCGGCGCCACCGCCCGGCCGCCGTCGGCGATCGCCAGCGGGCGCGTGCCGGCGCCGTAGTGCGCGCCGATCGGAATCAGTCCGATCGCTTGCCGGTCGGCGGCGACCGCGGCGACCAACTGCTCGGCGCCGGCATGCAGTTGCGCTTCGCCGAACGCGGCGCCGCGCATGACCCGCTCGTTCATCAGGTCGCGCACCGCGCCTGCGCCCGGCATCAGATGCAGATGCACCTCGCCCGCCGCCGCGCCGAACTCGCGCCAGTCGCGCGCCTGGCCCGAGAACAGCCGCCGCAGCTGACCGACATCGAGGCGCACCAGCGGATGGTCGCGCGCGACCACCACCGCGATCCCGTCCAGCGCGACCGCGAATTCCTGATCCTGCGAAGCCAGATCGCCGAGCTGCCAACCGGCATCGAGCTCGGCCGCGTTCGGACGCCGGGTCGTCATCGCGATCTGCGCATTGCCCTCGACCAGATCGGCGAAGCCGCGCGCCGAATCGCTGGATTCGATCTCCACCACCAGCGGCAGCCCGTCGCGCAGCGCATGGATTTCGGTGAGCCCGGCGCGAGGACGAACGTGGCGGATACCGACATAACCGATATCCCGCAGCCAGGACTCGGCCAGCGCCGGCGTCAGCGCGTAGGCCAGCGTGTGCGAGCCGTGGATGCGCACGCGCTCGGCATCCTGCGCTTGCGCCTGCACGCACAACGCGAGCGAGCACAAGATCGCAACAAAGAAATTCAGAACCAGGCGCAACATGATGCGCACTCCCCCTGTAAGAGTGCGCGCAAGAATGGCCACGACCTGTGACGCGACGATTACGCGACACGAAGCACATTAATGACGAAGCGGAATATCTTTATTTCGCCAAGCTGCAACAAATCAATGCAGGTGCGCCCGCCCAACGGAACATAAGAAGAAGCGCGGCGAGCACCGAACATGGCGGTCGCGGCTTGTGATCAAAGGAAATCCCCGCGAGACGCCGCTCCTACCCCCAACGTCCCCCGCACCGCCTGCCGTTGCCGTTGAGGCGTTTGAAGCCTTCGAACACAAACCGCGCGAGGCCGCAGCAGCGCGGTCGCGGCTTGCGCCGCTCCTACCCTTCAAGCACCGCGGGCGGCCTGCCGTTGCCGTTGCGGTTGCGGTTGCGGTTGCGGTTGCGGTTGCAGTGAAGAGCTTGGCGCCGCAGCGAACTCGCGAGAACGCCCTGAAGCCCCGAAGGGCGGCCCGCAGGGATGCGGGCCGTGCGCAGCCAGGCCAGGGACGGCCTGTGCGGAGCAGCCCCGCGCAGGCCTCGTCCCATAGTGGCTTTTGACTCGAAACAGCCATGGCGTTTTCTTTGGTTACTTTCTTTGTCGCCTTGGACAAAGAAAGTGACCCGGCCGCTTGCGGACGGAAGCTTTGTTTTAAGAGCTTTGGCGCTTTAGAAGCTTTCGAACGACAGACGGCGCGAGGCCGTAAGAACGCGGTCGCGGCTTACGCCGCTCCTACAGGGGCGTAGGACAAAGACGCGGCGAACGGGCGGGATGTCGGTCGCGGCTTGCGCCGCTCCTACAGGCGATGGCCTTGGGCTTCGATCGATGACGTCGGCCTTGGATCTTCTGCGCGTCCCGCGGTCGCGGCTTATGACCGAAGGAAATCCCTGTGGGACGCCGCTCCTACAGGGGGCATAGGACAATGACGCGGCAAACGGGCGAAAGGCAGACAGAAACGAACCGGGGCGACGTCGCGGCGGAAGCTCACTCTTCGCCGGTCGCCACCGGACGCTGCGGGTCTTCGATCCAGCCGCTCCACGAACCGGTGTACAACGCCGCGCCGTCGAAACCGGCGTGCGCCATCGCCAACAGATGATGGCAGGCGGTAACGCCGGAGCCGCACATCGCCGCGACTTCGCCCGGCGCGCGATCGCCGAGCAAGGGCGCGAACTCCTGCGCCAATACCTCGCCCGACTTGAACCGGCCGTCGGCCAGATTGCTGGCGAAGGCGCGGTTGCGCGCGCCCGGCACGTGTCCGGCGACGCGGTCCAGCGGCTCGACCTCGCCGCGGAAACGCTCGCCGGCGCGGGCGTCGATCAACAGGCCGCCGGAATCCAGCAGCGCCCGCAGGTCCTGCGCGTCGAGCAGCCGGCGGCGGTCGTATTCGGCCTCGTAGCGCGCCGGCTGCGGCGCCGGCAGTTCGGCGTCGGTCGGCAGGCCGAGCGCACTCCAGCGCTGCCAGCCGCCGTCGAGCACGGCCACGCGGCGGTGGCCGAGCACGCGCAGCAGGAACCACAACCGCGCCGCGGCCAAAGCGCCGTCGGCGCTGTCGTAGGCGACGACCTGGTGCTGCGGGGTGATGCCCCACTCGCCCAGGCGCGCGGTGAAATCCGCCGCGTCCGGCCAGGGATGGCGTCCGCCGCCGCGCTTGCGGTGGTCGGACAGGTCGCGATCCAGGTCGGCGTAGCGCGCGCCGGGGATGTGCGCGTCGCGGTAGGCCTGCTCGCTGGCGGCGCGGTCGGTCAGCGAGGTGCGCGTGTCGATCACGATCAGGTCCGGCCGGCCGAGCGCCGCGGCCAGGTCTTCGGCCGACACCAGGGTGGTCCACTGCATCATCGGATCGTCTCCAGTCGTTGCCGCAGGTTCAACAGCATCGAAGCGGTCGCGCCCCAGATGCGCTGGTCCGGCCAGCGGTACTCGAGCACGTGGCGCGCGCGGCCCTTGTAGTCGAGCGCGCGGGTGGTGAGATTGTCGGGGTCGAGCAGGAACGCCAGCGGCACTTCGAACACTTCGGCCACTTCGTTCGGATCCGGCCGGGCGACGTAGCCCGGGTCGATCGTCGCCACCAGCGGCAACACCCGGAAGCCGGTGATGGTGACCAAGGGGTCGAGGAAGCCCAGCGGCGCGATCAGCGCGCCCGGCACGCCGATTTCCTCCTGGGTTTCGCGCAGCGCCGCGGCGACCGCGTCGACGTCGTCGGGTTCGATCCGGCCGCCGGGAAAACTGACCTGGCCGCCGTGCTGGCGCAGCCCGTCGGTGCGCCGGGTCAGCAGCACCTGCACGCCGTCGGCGCGCGGCACCAGCCCGACCAGCACCGCCGCCTGCGCGCGCAAAGTGTCGTCGGGCAGCAGGCCGCTGAGGTCGTCGAGGTTCCAGCCGTCGCTCTCCGGCGCGGCGTCCAGCGGATGCAGCGCGGCCAGCAGACGGATCCGCGCGGGCGAATCGGCGGCGAGGAATTCGGCGCCGAAGCCCTCGGCGAACGCGGCCCGGCTCATCGGCCCGTTTCGCGCAGCGGCAGCACCTGCTCCATCAGCCGCAGGCGCTCGTCGTCGTTCATCTGCGACCAGCGCGCGATCTCGGCCGTGGTACGCAAGCAGCCCTGGCACAGGCCGTCGTCGCCGAGTTGGCAGATGCCGATGCAGGGGCTCAGCACCGCGCGGAAAGTCGTCATGTCGTCCAACCTGGCCATGCGGCCATTGTGCCTCGCGCGGCGGCCGACCGCAGCCGGCGCGCGGACGGCGAATGCGGCGGCCGGACGGCGCCGGCCGCAGAAACGACTTGCGCCGGACGAGCCGGCGCAAGTGGGTGTTGCGAAGCGGGTCTTACTTGACGCTGACCAGCTTGATCTCGAACTGCACCGCGACGTTCGGCGGGAACGGAGTGCGCGGGTCGGCGCCGTAGGCCTTGTCCGACGGCAGGGTCACTTCCCACTTCGAACCGGTCGGCATCTGCAGCAGCACTTCGCGCATCGCCGCCATTTCGATCTCGCTGACCTTGATCGCCGGGATCGAGTTGGCCGGGCGCGCCTGCGCCGGACGCTCGCCGAACGGGTACGGGCCGGCCACTTCCAGGGCCACGGTGCTGGCCTGGGTCGGCTTGGCGCCGGTGCCGTTCTCGATCACCCGGTACTGCACGCCGCTCGGCAGCGCCTTCACGCCCGCCTTGGACTTGTTGGCGTTGATGAAAGCGTCGCTCTTGGTCTTGTTCTCGGACGCGGCCTTGTCCCACTCGGCCTTGGCCTTGTCCTGCTGGCGCTTCTGCATGTTCTGCACCGCAGTGCGCAGCTGGTCGACCGGCACCGACGGCTGCTTCTTGGAGTAACCGTCCTGCAGGCCCTTGACGATGGTGTTCACGTCGACCTGTTCGCCGCTTTCCACGGCATTGCGGCCGAGGTCGTAACCGAGCGCATAGCTCAGCTTGCCCTTCTCGGTAGAAGTGTCCTGCGCGACGGCGTTGCCGGCGGTCAGAGCCAGGGCCGCAACGGCGGCAGCAATCAGACGCAACTTCATTCGGTGGAATCTCCGCTAATGGCACGGGGCGACCTGCGCCGCCCCGATCGGCTGGGGACATCGTCAACCTGTCCCGATTTGAAAGCCCTGGCTCGGTCGTAAGCGGCCGACAGGACGGGTTAGGATACCGGCGGCAGCGCTTAACCGCCACTGACGCCGTCCCGCTACGACCGCGCCGCGGGCGCAGAGTTCCGCGGCGGGCGCGTCCGCCTCCCTTTCCCGAAACCCAACGGCCATCACATGACCGAATCGCCCCTGCTGATCGCCGATCGCGGCGCCGTGCGCCAGATCACCGTCAATCGCCCCGACAAGCTGAACGCGCTCAACGCCGCGACCCTGGACGCCCTGCTGGCCGCCTTCGAGGCCGCCGCGGCCGATCCGGCGGTGCGCGCGGTGATCCTGACCGGCGCCGGCCCCAAGGCCTTCGTCGCCGGCGCCGACATCGCCGAAATGAACGGTCTGACCCCGGTCGAGGGCCGCGATTTCTCCCTGCGCGGGCAGAAGCTGATGCGCCGGATCGAGAAAATGCCGAAGCCGGTCATCGGCATGATCAACGGCTTCGCCCTCGGCGGCGGCCTGGAACTGGCGATGGGCTGCCACCTGCGCATCGCCGGCGACAACGCCAAGATCGGCCAGCCGGAAGTCAACCTCGGCCTGATTCCCGGCTTCGGCGGCACCCAGCGCCTGCTGCGCCTGGCCGGGCGCGCGGCGACCCTGGAGCTGTGCCTGCTCGGCGCGCCGATCGACGCCGCCCGCGCCCAGCAACTGGGCATCGTCAACCGGGTGGTGCCGGCGGCGGAGCTGGAGAGCGAAACCTACAAGCTGGCCGATCAGCTCGCCGCCTCGGCGCCGCTGGCCCTGCGCGGCGTGCTCGACTGCGTCGCGGTCGGCGGCGAATGCGGGATCGAAGAAGGCCTGGAATACGAAACCGCGCAGTTCGGCCTGATGTTCTCGACCCAGGACATGCGCGAAGGCACCGGCGCCTTCCTGGAACGGCGCAAGCCGGCTTTCGCCGGCCGCTGAGCCGCACCATGGCCTCGTCCGCGCCCCTGCCCTGCCGCTGCGGCTGCACCGCCGACGCGGCCGTCGCGCACGCGATCGTCCTGGCCCTGGCCGAGGACGATCTCGACCGCGCGCTGGACCTGGGCCTGGCCGACGCGATCGCGCCCGATTGCGCGCATTGCGCGCCGGACTGCCGCGAGCGCCTGAGCGCGGCGCGCGAGGCGCGCCTGCGCGCGCTGGCCGCGCGCGAGCGCTACCGGGCGCGCGAAGCGCGCCTGCAACGCCGCGCCGCCGAGCGCGCGGCGCAACGCGCCGGCGTGGCGGCAACGGCCGCCGCAGTCGCGCAGGCATCGGCGCCGCAGGCGCCTGCCGCAGCGACTGCGCCGCCGCGTCCCGCACTGCCCGCCGCCGCCGCCGCGGCCTTGGCCCGGGCCAAGGCGAAAGCCGCCGGCCGACCGCCGGACTGAACCGTTCACCCGCCCCACTGCCTCCGCATCGTCCGCATGCCCAAGCCCGCCTCGCGCCAGCGCCCCGCACACCCCTCCGCCGACTCCGGACCGAAGGCCGCCCGCTCCGCCGCAACCGCCGCGCCCAAGGCCGCGACGTCCAAAGCGGCGCCGTCCAAAGCGCTGCCGTCCAAAGGCGCGAGGTCCAAAGCCGGCACGGCCCAGCCGGCGCCGTCGAAACCGCGTCCGTCGCGATCCAAGGCGGCGACAGAGATTCCGTCGACGCCGCGCGCAGCGGCCAAGCCGAACCGGTCCGCGTCGTCCTCGCCGGCATCCAAGCCGCGCGCCGGCAAGCGCACGCCGCGCTTGAGCCCGGCCGAAGCCGAGGAGATGTTCTCGCGCCTGCGCGCGCTCAATCCGCACCCGACCACCGAACTGGAATACGCCACGCCGTTCGAATTGCTGGTCGCGGTCGCGCTGTCAGCGCAGGCCACCGACGTCGGCGTCAACAAGGCCACGCGCAAGCTGTTCCCGGTCGCCAACACGGCGCAGGCGATCGCCGCGCTGGGCGTCGAGGGGCTCAAGCCGTACATCGCCACCATCGGCCTGTTCAACACCAAGGCGGCGAACGTGGTGGCGCTGTCGCAACAGTTGCTGGAGCGTCATGGCGGCGAAGTGCCGCGCGACCGCGCCGCGCTCGAAGCCCTGCCCGGCGTCGGCCGCAAGACCGCCAACGTGGTCCTCAACACCGCGTTCGGCGAGCCGACGATGGCGGTCGACACGCATATCTTCCGGGTCTCCAACCGCACCGGCCTGGCTCCCGGCAAGGACGTGCGCGCGGTCGAGGACGCGCTGCTGAAAGCGGTGCCGGCGCAGTACCTGCAGGACGCGCACCACTGGCTGATCTTGCACGGACGTTACGTTTGCAAGGCGCGCAAGCCCGATTGCCCGCATTGCGCGATCCGCGATCTGTGCCGCTTTACGGACAAGACGCCGGGCGAGCCGGAGCCCGTAGCCATCTGATTCGCAAGGAAATCCGATTCGACGCAGGACGGTTGCGCCGGCGTCATCGCGCGGTCATCCCGGAGAAATAAGTCAGATCTGTCACATTTACGCAACTTTCACACCCTAGCCTGCGCGCCATCACTCCACGCCTCAGGGCTAGACCATGAAACTCTCGCGTAACACCCTCGCCGTAGCGTTGCTCGCCGTGCTGGCCGCTCCCGCCGCGCATGCCGAAGTCGCGCTGGACGTCATCGGCGACTCCGAAGTCTCCTTCGAAGGCCTGCTGCAGGCGGATTACAACGATTTCAACAGCGACGTCCTGAACCTCAACGCCGACCTGCCGGACGGCAAGGACAGCGACAACGAGCTGCGCCGCGCCGAGCTGGTCCTGAAGGGCAAGGGCCCGGGCAACATCGAGTGGGTCGCCGGCTACGACGCCAAGGCCGACAAGTTCCTCGACGTCAACGTCAAGTACAAGCTCGGCGGCGACAGCAACCACTACATCCAGGTCGGCCAGTTCAAGCAGCCCAACAGCCTGGAAGAGCTGTCCTCGACCAAGAACAACGACTTCGTCTCCAAGGCGATGGTCACCAACACCTTCGGCGTCGCCCGTCGCCTCGGCGCCGCCTACAGCTACGGCACCAACGACTGGAGCATCACCGCCAGCTACTTCGGCCGCGAGCTGACCCGCAACCTGGCGCACGGCGCCGGCTTCGGCCTGCGCGGCACCTTCGCCCCGATCAACGAGAAGGGCAACCTGCTGCACTTCGGCCTGTCCTACGTCGACCTCGACACCGACGCCGACACCGCCCGCATCCGCACCCGTCCGCAGGCCGACCTGGCCGCCGGCCGCCTGGTCGACACCGGCAACATGCTCAACGTCGACCGCCAGAACACCATCGGCGCCGAGGCAATGTGGGTGCGCGGTCCGTTCAAGCTGCAGGCCGAGTACATGCGTTCGGAATTCGACCGCTACGCGACCCGCGCCAGCACCCAGCCGGGCAAGAAGTTCACCGGCGACAGCTGGTACGTCAGCGGCGTGTGGAACATCACCGGCGAAACCTGGGGCTACAAGGCCGGCGTGCCGACCACCCCGCTGCCCGACGAACCCGCCAGCGGCATGTGGCAGGTCGGCGTGCGCTACGACAAGATCGACCTCAACGACGGCTCGCTGCGCCCGGGCGCGACCCCGACCGCGGCGCCGATCGTCGCCGGCGTGCTCGGCGGCGAGATGGACGCCTGGACCGTCGGCGTGAACTGGTACTGGCGCTCGAACTTCAAGTTCATGCTCGACTACTCGATGGTCGACAGCTCCAAGTACATCGGCCGCACCAGCGCGACCTACTCGCAGAACCCGCGCTACAACAACCGCACCTTCAACCGCGTGGTCGACGACAGCCCGAACATCATCACCGCGCGCGTCCAGTTCTACTGGTAAGCGGTTCCGGTCATCTCTCCCCCTCCGATCGGCGACGGTCGTTACGGGCGCGGCGCTGCCGCGCCCTTATTTTTCCCGCGCCACGGCCCGCGCCGTGTCATCCGGCTGTCACATAAGTGCCTCGCAGCGGTCATCGGACCGTTATCAAATGCGCGGCAACGGTTACGTGCCAGCCGTCTCTTTTCAGGAGCCCACCGTGTTCAAGTCCCTGTCCTTCCGCCTGAGCGCCATCGCCATGGCCAGCGCGCTCGCCGTCACCGCGCAGGCCGCCGACGTCACCGGCGCCGGCGCTTCCTTCGTCTACCCCGTGATGTCGAAGTGGTCGGCCGACTACGCCAAGACCACCGGCAAGAAGGTCAACTACCAGTCGATCGGCTCCGGCGGCGGCATCGCCCAGATCAAGGCCGCGACGGTCGATTTCGGCTCTTCCGACGCCCCGCTCAAGCCCGAGGAACTGGCCAAGTTCGGCTTGGCCCAGTTCCCGTCGGTGATCGGCGGCGTGGTGCCGGTGGTCAACGTCCCGGGCGTGGCCTCCGGCGCGATGAAGCTCGACGGCGAGACCCTCGCCAACATCTTCCTCGGCAAGGTCACGATGTGGAACGACCCGGCGATCGTCGCCCTCAACGGCGGCCTCAAGCTGCCGGCGAAGAAGATCACCGTCGTCCACCGCTCCGACGGTTCGGGCACCACCTTCAACTTCGTCAACTACCTGTCCAAGGTCAGCGGCGAGTGGAAGAGCTCGGTCGGCGAAGGCACCGCGGTCAAGTGGCCGACCGGCATCGGCGGCAAGGGCAACGAAGGCGTGGCCGCCTACGTCAAGCAGATCCAGGGCGGCATCGGCTACGTCGAGCTGTCCTACGCGCTGCAGAACAAGATGGCCTATTCGCGCCTGAAGAACGCCGACGGCAAGTACGTGCTGCCGACCGACGAGACCTTCTCCGCCGCCGCCGCGAGCGCGCAGTGGGCGACCGCCAAGGATTTCTACCTGGTCATGACCAACGCGCCGGGCGAGAACTCCTGGCCGATCACCGCGACCAACTTCATCCTGATGTACAAGCAGCCCAAGAACGCCGCCGGCGCCAAGAACGCCAAGGAATTCTTCCGCTGGGTCTACGCCAACGGCGACGCTCAGGCCAAGTCGCTGGACTACGTGCCGCTGCCGGACGCGCTGGTCAAGCAGATCGAGACCTACTGGTCGGCGAACATGAACTACTGATCGGTCCGGAGGCGACCGGACCGGGGGGTTATCGGTCGCCGCCAGGGGAAGCAGATCGCGCAACGGGCCTTCGGGCCCGTTGTTGTTTTTGGGGATTGGGGGCGGGGCAGCTAAATCCCTCCTGCCGTCGTTCCCGCGAAGGCGGGAACCCAGGGCTACACCGAGGCAGGGCGCTGAAGTCTCTGGATCCCCGCTTTCGCGGGGATGACGGCCTGGGAGTTTCAGCCCGCATCCCAAATCCCAATCCCGAATCCCGACGCCGGGGCGTTTGTGACCGCCAGACCGCAGCCCGCCCCCAACACCGTCATCCCCGCGAAAGCGGGGATCCAGAGACTTCAGCGCCCTGCCTCGGTGTAGCCCTGGGTTCCCGCTTTCGCGGGAACGACGGCAGGAGAGGATGCCGCTCTCCCACACCGTCATCCCCACGATCGCACCATCCCGCCCCCCGATCCCCCGATCCTCAGGGCCGCGAACGCCCTCCCGTATCGCCCGTGCCGCGGTCACGCCCGAATCCCGACGCCGGGGCGTTTGTGACCGCCAGACCGCAGCCCGACCCCGCCAAACCGCGACGTCCGGCACCCGGAACGGCGCTTCGCTACAGATTCATTACCGATCCATGTCATAGCGGTGTAACAAAAAGATCATCAAATGGCGCCACCCAGCCGGCGCCCACGCCGGCCCCTCCTGGAGCAGTCATGAAATCGCCGGCCCGTATCGCCGTCCTCTCCCTCGCCATCGCGCTCGCCGCCGCGGCGTGCTCGGGCAGCCAGTCCCCGGCCCCGGCCGGCGACGCCAAGACCGAGGCGGCCGCCCCGGCCGGCGACCAGGTCGCCGCCCAGATCACCGGCGCCGGCGCCACCTTCATCTACCCGCTGCTGTCCAAGTGGTCGGACGACTACCACAAGGCCACCGGTGCCAAGGTCAACTACCAGTCGATCGGCTCCGGCGGCGGCATCGCCCAGATCAAGGCCGGCACGGTCGATTTCGGCTCCTCGGACAAGCCGCTGGCCAGCGACGAGCTCGCCGCCGCCGGCCTGGGCCAGTTCCCCTCGGCGATCGGCGGCGTGGTGCCGGTGGTCAACGTCGACGGCATCGCCCCGGGTCAGCTGCGCCTGACCGGCCCGCTGCTGGCCGAGATCTTCCTCGGCACGGTGGCGAAGTGGAACGACGCCAAGATCGCCGCGGCCAACCCGGGCGTGGCCCTGCCCGACCTGAAGATCAACATCGTCCACCGCTCCGACGGCTCGGGCACCACCTTCAACTTCTCCAACTACCTGTCCAAGGTCAGCCCGGAGTGGAAGACCAAGGTCGGCGAAGGCACCTCGGTGCAGTGGCCGGGCGGCGTCGGCGGCAAGGGCAACGAGGGCGTGGCCTCGTACGTGAAGCAGATCAAGGGTTCGATCGGCTACGTCGAGCTGGCCTACGCGCTGCAGAACAAGATGGCCCACACCCAGCTGCAGAACGCGGCCGGCCAGTTCGTCCAGCCCAGCGCCGAGGCCTTCCAGGCCGCCGCCGCGACCGCGGACTGGGCCAACGCCAAGGACTTCAACCTGGTGATCACCAACGCCGCCGGCGAGAAGTCCTGGCCGATCACCGCGACCAATTTCATCCTGATGCACAAGCAGCCCAAGGACGCCAAGCGCAGCGCCGACACCCGCGCCTTCTTCAAGTGGGCGTTCGAGAACGGCCAGTCCCAGGCGCAGTCGCTGGACTACGTGCCGCTGCCGGCGGAACTGGTCAAGCAGATCGAGGCGTATTGGGGCGCGGAGTTCAAGTGACGTTCTGACCCGCGCCCGCGCAGCGGGCGCGGCTTTGTCGGAACGTCATTCCCGCGCAGGCGGGAATCCAAAGCCTTCAGCGCCGTGCCTCCTACCTGGAAGCCACGTCGCGATGAAGCCCTGGATCCCCGCCTTCGCGGGGATGACGGCACAACACTTCACCGCAACACCCGCCAGCAACCCCAATCCCACGCGTGGCCCCGCCGGACCGACACCCGCCAATGAACGCGACCGCCCTACCCGCCGCCCCGACCGCGCCCGCCGCGCGCGACGTCAAGGACGCGCGCAACGACCGCCTGTTCCGCTACGCGCTCACCGCCACCGTCGTCTTCGTCCTGTTCGCCCTCGCCAGCGCCGCCCTGTCGATGCTGTGGGGCGGCCGCCACGTGCTCGCCCATGAGGGCCTGAGCTTCTTCGTCACCGCCGAATGGAATCCGGTCGAGGACAAGTACGGCGCGCTGGTACCGATCTACGGCACCGTGGTCACCGCCCTGATCGCGATGCTGATCGCGGTGCCGGTCAGCTTCGGCATCGCCTTCTTCCTGACCGAGGTCGCGCCGCGCTGGGCGCGCGGTCCGATCGGCACCGCGATCGAACTGCTCGCCGGCATCCCCTCGATCATCTACGGCATGTGGGGCCTGTTCGTGCTGGTCCCGGTGATGACCGAACACGTCACCCCCTGGCTCAACGACAACGTCGGCACCTGGCCGGTGATCGGCAAGCTGTTCCAGGGCCCGCCGCTGGGCATCGGCATGCTCACCGCCGGCATCGTCCTGGCGATCATGGTGATCCCCTTCATTTCCTCGGTGATGCGCGAAGTGTTCCTGACCGTGCCCACGCGGCTGAAGGAATCGGCCTACGCGCTGGGCTCGACCCGATGGGAAGTCAGCTGGGACATCGTCCTGCCCTACACCCGCTCGGCGGTGATCGGCGGCATCTTCCTCGGCCTGGGCCGCGCGCTCGGCGAGACCATGGCGGTGGCCTTCGTGATCGGCAACTCGGTCAACTTCTCGGCCTCGCTGCTCGAACCCGGCACCACCATCGCCGCGCTGATCGCCAACGACTTCGGCGAAGCCACCGAGACCTACCGCTCGGCCCTGCTGCTGCTCGGCTTCGTACTGTTCATCGTCACCTTCGTCGTGCTCGCCGCCGCGCGGCTGATGCTGCTGAAACTCTCGCGCAAGGAGGGCACCTGATGAGCGCCGCCGCCAACGCTGCCCTGCAGCAACGCCATCGCACCGCCGACGCGTTGTACCGGCGCCGCCGCCTGATCAACGCCGTGTCGGTGCTGCTGGCAAGCGCCGCCGCCGGGTTCGGCCTGTTCTTCCTCGGCTGGATCCTCTACACCCTGATCGCCAAGGGTCTGGGCGGGATCAACTGGGCGCTGTTCACCCAGAACACCCCGCCGCCGATGCAGGAAGGCGGCCTGATGAACGCCTTCTTCGGCAGCGCGGTGATGTGCGCGATCGCGATCGCGATCGGCACCCCGCTGGGCATCGCCGCCGGCACCTGGCTGGCCGAGTACGGCGCGGGGCGCAAGATCGGCACCGTGGTGCGCTTCGTCAACGACATCCTGCTGTCGGCGCCGTCGATCGTGCTCGGCCTGTTCGTCTACACCCTGGTGGTGATGCAGACCGGCGGCAATTTCTCCGCCCTCGCCGGCGCGATCTCGCTGGCCTTCATCGTCCTGCCGGTGGTGGTGCGCACCACCGACGAGATGCTGCGCCTGGTTCCGGCGCAGATGCGCGAAGCGGCGCTGTCGCTGGGCGTGCCGCAGTGGAAGGTGATCGTGCAGGTGCTGTACCGCAGCGCCTCGGCCGGCATCGTCACCGGCGTGCTGCTGGCCCTGGCGCGCATCTCCGGCGAGACCGCGCCGCTGCTGTTCACCGCCTTCGGCAACCAGTACTGGAACCACAACGTGCTGCAGCCGATGGCCAGCGTACCGGTGGTGATGAACCAGTTCGCCGGCAGCCCGTACGAGACTTGGCAAACCCTGGCCTGGGCCGGTGCCCTGGTCCTCACCTTCTTCGTCCTGATCGTCAGCCTGCTCGCCCGCACCCTGGTGCTGCGCAATCGGATCTCCAATGACTGACCTGTCCAACATCTCCGTCGCCCGTACCCCGGCCGCCATGAACGAGCCCCGCCTCACCGTCGCCACCCCGGAGCGCGCGGCATCCGCCGACGCGCCGGTCAAGCTCGCCGCGCGCGGCCTGAACTTCTACTACGACAAGTTCCACGCGCTGAAGAACATCGACCTGGAGATCCCGGAAAAGCGCGTCACCGCGCTGATCGGGCCCTCCGGCTGCGGCAAGTCGACCCTGCTGCGCATCTTCAACCGCATCTACGCCCTGTACCCGAAGCTGGAGGCGCGCGGCGAAGTGCTGCTGGACGGCGAGAACATTCTCGATGCGCGCTATCCGATGAACCGGTTGCGCAGCAAGGTCGGCATGGTGTTCCAGAAGCCGGTGCCGTTCCCGATGACCATCTTCGAGAACGTCGCCTACGGCATCCGCCACCACGAAAAGCTGTCCAAGTCGGAAATGAACGACCGCGTCGAGCAGGCCCTGCGCCAGGGCGCGCTGTGGGACGAAGTCAAGGACAAGCTCGGCCAGAGCGCGCTCGGCCTGTCCGGCGGCCAGCAGCAGCGCCTGTGCATCGCCCGCGCCGTGGCCCTGCGCCCGGACGTGCTGCTGCTCGACGAACCGACCTCGGCGCTGGACCCGATCTCGACCAGCCGCATCGAGCAGTTGGTCGAGGAGCTGAAGAAGGACTACACCATCGCGATCGTGACCCACAACATGCAGCAGGCGGCGCGCGTCTCCGACTTCACCGCCTTCATGTACCTCGGCGACCTGATCGAGCACGGCGCGACCGAGCAGATCTTCTCGCAGCCGACCAAGCAGCAGACCGAGGACTACATCACCGGCCGGTTCGGTTGATGTGGCCGGGAATGGGGAATCGGGAATAGAGAATGGTTAAAGCACTCCTCCCAGTCTCCAGGAATCTCCCGCCCTCCCCGCTTCGTCTTTTCCATTCCCTATTCCCCATTCCCTATTGCCGACCATGACCATGCACGACCACATCGTCAAAAGCTACGACGACGAGCAGCGCCGGCTGCTCGACGAGACCCTGCGCATGGGCGAAATGGCGGCCGCTCAGCTGGAAGCCGCGCTCGACGTGGTCCAGCGCCGCGACGACAAGGCCGCCGAGCGGATCATCGCCAACGACGAGGCGATCGACGCGCTGGAGCAGGAGATCAGCCACGACGTCATGAAGCTGGCCCTGCGCGGCCCGATGGCGCGCGACCTGCGCGAGATCCTGGCCGCGATCCGGATCGCCTCGGACATCGAGCGGGTCGGCGACTACGCCGCCAACGTCGCCAAGCGCTCGACCGCGCTGAACCTGGCGCCGCCGCTGCCGCACGTGGCCGGCCTGCACGCCCTGGGCACCCTGGCGGTGGCGCAGCTGCGCGACGTGCTGGTCGCCTACCGCGACAACGACGTCGAGCTGGCGCAACGGGTGCGCGCGCGCGACGCCGAGATCGACACCGCCTATACCGGCCTGTTCCGCGAATTGCTGACCTACATGATGGAAGACGCGCGCAGCATCACCGCCTGCACGCACCTGCTGTTCATGGCCAAGAACATCGAGCGCATCGGCGACCACGCCACCAACATCGCCGAGAACGTCTGGTTCCTGGTCAAGGGCGAGCATCCGCTGCCGCCGCGCGAGAAGCGCGACGACACCAACACCGCCAGCCCGGTCTGAGCCCGCGGACGGACGCCGAACGCGCCCGTCCGCGCTGCGCCGCAACATAATCCGGCCTGCGCCGAAGTCCGGCCGGCAGGCTCGCCTTCGCCGTTGCCGCCGCGCCGTGCCGGCGCGGGCCGGCCGATGAATCGCGATTTCGCCGCGATGCCGCGCATGCAAACGGTTTCATGCGGCGCGGACTGAATCCGTTCTGAACAAAACGCGACCCAGGTCGCGTTGCGCGAACCCGTTCGCCCCTCCCCCGACTCTTGGTACATGCCCGCAGCGCTGCGCGGCGGTGTATTTTGGCAACCCGGAGGAGGACCGGCATGACCCTGCTGATGGCCAACGGAGATTTGGCGGCGGCCCGCTCGGGCGATCGGGCGGCGCTCGAACGCGTGCTGACGCATTCGCGCCAGGACCTGCGGCGCTACGCCGAATTCCACTGCGTCATCAACGACGTCGAGGACGCGGTCCAGGAAAGCCTGATCACCGTCTCGCGCAAGCTGCGCGACCTGCGCGTGCTGGAATGCTTCGTGTCGTGGACCTTCCGCATCGTCAAGCGCGAATGCAACCGGCTCAAGCGCGCCCGGCGCCTGCTCGCCGGCCAGCCGATCGGCGAGGAGATCATGCCGGTGACGACCCCGGAACCGGTCGAGTGGCGCCACGACGTCGCCGCCGCGCTGGAATCCCTGCCCGCGCACTACCGCGAGATCATCCTGTTGCGCGACCTGGAGGGGCTGACCGTCGAAGAGCTCGGCGCGCGCCTGGACATGACCCGCGAAGCGGTCAAGTCGCGCCTGCACCGCGCCCGCGTGCTCGCCCGCGAGTACCTGCAGACTTGACCCCGCGCCGCCCGCCGCATGGCACCCGGCCGCGCCGGATTGCGTATTCCCTTTGGTTCGACCCACGCTCTGTACCCGCAAACCCGAATTCAGCGCAAACCACGGACCCGACCTGTCGGACCGTCATCCCAACCGGCGGATAACCGCCGACATCGCCACGTAGGAGTCATTCCATGTCCAAGCAAATCAAGAAGCCCGTCGCCCTCGCCCTCGGCGCCACCCTGATCGGCGGCCTGAGCCTGTCGGCTTCCGCGTTCGCGATGACCGATCTGTCGCAGGGCTACCTGCTGGGCGCGCAGTCGGCGCAGACCGCCGACAAGGCCGTCGACGCCAAGGCCACCGACGCCAAGAAGGCCGAAGGCACCTGCGGCGCAGACAAGAAGGCGAAGGAAGGCAGCTGCGGCGCCGACAAGAAGGCCGCCGAGGGCAAGTGCGGCGAAGGCAAGTGCGGCGCCGACAAGAAGAAGCACGCCGAAGGCAAGTGCGGCGGCGACAAGAAGGACGCGGCCAAGCCCGCCGACGCCAAGCCGGCGGCCAAGAAGGCCGGCGAGGGCAAGTGCGGCGAAGGCAAGTGCGGCGGTTCGGTCTAATCGCCGCCACGCGATGACGATGGACGGCACGCGTCCCCTGAAACCGGATGCCGTCGGCCTCGGCCTGCGGCGGGCCCTGCTGGGCCCGCTGCAGTCCGCCGCGGACGGGGATTTCGATTTCCTCGAATGCGCGCCGGAGAACTGGATCGGCGTCGGCGGCCGCTACGGCGAGGCCCTGCGCGAACTCGGCGCGCGCCACCCGCTGGTCTGCCACGGCCTGTCGCTGTCGCTGGGCGGCACCGAAGCGCTGGACGAGACCTTCCTGGTCCGGGTCCGGCGTTTCCTCGACGAGCACCGGGTCGCCTGCTACAGCGAGCACCTGAGCTACTGCAGCGACGACGGCCACCTCTACGATCTGCTGCCGATTCCGTTCACCGAAGAGGCGGTGCACCACGTCGCCGCGCGCATCCGCCGCACCCAGGACCTGGTCGGGCGCCGGATCGCGATCGAGAACGCCTCCTACTACGCCGCGCCGCACCAGGAGATGAGCGAAATCGAGTTCACCCTGGCGGTGCTGGCCGAGGCCGACTGCGAGCTGTTGCTCGACGTCAACAACGTCTACGTCAATTCGATCAACCACCGCTACGACGCGCGCGCCTTCCTGGCCGCGATGCCGGCCGAGCGGATCGCCTACCTGCACGTCGCCGGCCACTACGACGAGGCCGAAGACCTCAAGGTCGATACCCACGGCGCGCCGGTCAAGGATGCGGTGTGGTCGCTGCTCGGCGAGGCCTACCGGCTGTTCGGCCAGCGCCCGACCCTGCTCGAACGCGACTTCAACTTCCCGCCCTACGAAGAGCTGGTCGGCGAACTCGGCCAGGTGCGCCGGATCCTGGCCCAGGCCGCGCCTGCCGCCGCCCGCCGCGCGCGCGGCTGAGCCCCCATGAACGACGCTCCCTCGCGCCTGCGCGCGCAGCAGTTCGAACTGACCCGGCACCTGCGCGACCCGCAGGCCAGCCCGGCCCCGGCCGGCCTGGAAGACCGCCGCCTGGGCATCTACCGCGACCTGTTGTTCAACAACATCGAAGGCCTGCTGGCCGGCAATTTCCCGGTCATCCGCCGCCTGCTCGGCGACGAGCGCTGGCCGCGCATGGTGCGCGACTTCTATCGCGACCACCGCTGCCGCACGCCACTGTTCCCCGAGATCGCGCGCGAGTTCATGCGCTACCTGGAGCAGCGCGAGAACGCGGACGACCCGCCGTTCCTGTCCGAGCTGGCGCATTACGAATGGGTCGAACTGGCCCTGCAGCTCAGCGAAGCGCAGGCGCCCCGCGACGACGCCGGCATCGCCGACGCCGACCTGCTCGAACACCCGCCGCAACTGTCGCCGCTGGCCTGGCCGCTGGCCTATGCCTGGCCGGTACACCGGATCGGCCCGGATTTCGAGCCCGACCGCGCCCCCGCCGCGCCGAGCCTGCTGCTGTTGCGCCGCGAGGCCGACGGCGAGGTCCGCTTCTCCGAACTCAGCCCGCTGGCCTACCGCCTGATCGAACGCATCGGCGAGGCGCCGCAGTTGAGCGCGCGCGAACAACTCGCCGCGCTCGCCGCCGAGGCCGGCAGCGACGATCCGGCCGGGTTCCTCGAACTCGGCCACGGCCTGCTGCGGCAGATGCGCGCCAACGCGGTGATTTTTTTCGCCGCGGCGAACCCTTCGGCCTGAGCGGCGCCTCTTATCGGTAAAGCGCCGGCATTTCCGGCGCGACCGTGGAGTGCCCGCAATGCCGTCGTTCTGCCTGATCAAGTCCTGCCTGTCCTTGCGCGACCGCCTCGCCGGCGTCGGCGCCTGGCTGGCGCCCGTAGGCCTGCGCCTGATCCTGGCCTGGGAATTCTTCGAATCCGGACGCGAGAAACTGCGCGGCGAGAACTGGTTCGGCGAAATCATGGCCAACTTCCCGTTCCCGTTCGACCGCGTGCCGGCGTCATTGAGCTGGTCGCTGGCGACGTGGTTCGAACTGCTCGGCGCGGCCGCACTGCTGCTCGGCCTGGCCACCCGCTTCGCCGCCGCTTCGCTGTTCGCGCTGACCGTGGTCGCCACCGCCGCTGTGCACTGGCCGCAGGACTGGATGGGCCTGGCCCAGTTGGCGCAAGGCTATGCGATCCGCGACAGCGGCGCCGGCAACTACAAGCTGCCGCTGATCTTCCTGGCCATGCTGTGGCCGCTGATCCTCGGCGGCGCCGGGCGGCTGAGCCTGGACGCCCGGCTGACGCGCCGCGCGGCGCTGCCGGCGACCGCGCCGCGCGCCGATCTGTTCGGCTGGGGCCTGGTCCTGGCGCCGTTCGGCCTGCTCGTGGCGATGCTGCTGCCGGCGCCGGGCCTGGCCCTGGCCGGACTCGGCGCGGCGGCCCTGCTCGTCGGCGCCCGGCGCGCGCCGGGCTGCACGCTCGCGCCGGCGAACTGAACCGCCCCTGCCTGCCGCCGCGGCCGGACCGCGGCGGCGGCCATGCGCGAGGCCGGGGCCGCGTACGGACGAAGGCTCAGCATCAACCTGCTAGGCTTTCGTCCATGATCGAAACCGGCCCCATCGCAACCGCCCCCGTCGCGCCCCCTACCCTCGCCACCCGTTTCCGCGGCTACCTGCCGGTGGTCGTCGACGTCGAGACCGGCGGCTTCGACTGGAACAAGCACGCCCTGCTGGAAATCGCCGTGCAGCCGCTCGAGCTCGACGGCGAAGGCCGGCTGGTGCCGGGCGCGGTCGCCAGCGCCCATGTGGTGCCCGCCCCGGGCACCCTGATCGACCCCAAGTCGCTGGAAGTCACCGGCATCGACATCGACCATCCGTTCCGCGACGCCAAGCCCGAACGGCAGGCGCTGGAGCAGGTGTTCGCGCCGGTGCGCGAGGCGGTCAAGCGCCACGGCTGCCAACGCGCGATCCTGGTCGGCCACAACGCCCACTTCGACCTCAACTTCCTCAATGCCGCGGTCGCGCGCAGCGGCCACAAGCGCAATCCTTTCCACCCCTTCAGCGTGTTCGACACCGTGACCCTGGCCGGCGTCGCCTACGGCCAGACCGTGCTCGCCCGCGCCGTGCAGGCCGCCGGCCTGTCCTGGAACGCGCAGGAGGCGCATTCGGCGGTCTACGACACCGAACGCACCGCCGAGCTGTTCTGCAAGATCGTCAACGCCTGGCCGGCGGGCGCTGCGCGCGGCTGAACCTGGCGTAATTCAACGACACGGACCGTCGATGGACGAATACCGTTGGATCCCCGGCCAAGGGCCGGACCGAACCGCCTTGCAGCGCCTGCGCGCCCTGACCCGAGTGCCGAAGCAGCCGATGGGCGAAGCCTGGTTCATGGGCGAGACGCGGCGCATGTACCCGGCGCTGATGCACGACGATCCGTCGCGATGGCCGCGGGACGAACTCGACTCGGCGCTGTACGAATTGGCTTCCGGACCGGTCGCGTTCGGCCCGCTGCGCGAGTGGAGCCTGTGGTTCGCGTTCCTGCTGCCGCGCGCGCTGGAACTGCTCGGCCGATCCGACGCGGCAGCGTTCGACGACAGTCGATTGCTCAGCGGCCTGATCACCGCCACCTTCGTCCATTATCCCGATGGCGAACGACTGCCCGCGAACCTGCGCCAGGATTTGCTGGATACGTTGGGGCGAGCAATGTTCGCGCCTTCGCTATGGAACGCATCGGGCATGCAGAAAAACGCCTTCTGCTCGCCGTGGCAGCGCGGAACCCGGCACGGCGACATGCTCGACCCGAGCGACGCGTTTTCCGCCTCTTGCATCTTGATCGCAACCTACCTGGATCCCGAGCGACTCGCCCACTGGCTGGATTCGGTCATGCGCATCGCCGACCCGTTCTGGCGCGCCGGCTGGGTGGTCTGGCTGGCCGGCGCGGCGCCGGTCCTCATCGATGGCGCTTATCCGAGCGCGCTGGACAGCGGCGGCTTCCACCTCGCCGATTGGCTCAACGCCCATCTGCTGGACGCGCCCTCGAAGCCGATCGTGCCGGACGTGCTGCCGGCGGCATTCGTCGATGCGGAACGGCGCCAACTCCTGCAGGCATCGCTGAGGCGGAACCTGGATCGCCGCCGGCTGCAGCAGTGGGGCGCCGACCTGCGCCAAGCCGGCGCGCCGCGCGGCGAAGCGTTCGAGTACGTCTTGTGGCAGTACGACAGCGCCGCCGAGGCCGTGGCCGAGCGCTATCGGCTCGACTGAGGCGCATTCGCTATCCCGCGCGCCGATGTTGCGCGCGCGCAACATGCCCGCCCTGGCCGCCCGCCTCGTGCGGCCTCGTTTCCTGGAGTGCGAGCGGCGCTGTGCCGCCGATCCGGCCCGCGACGCGGGTCGCGGCCCAGGACGGGAGGACAGGATGTTCGCTTTCGACGACGAGCAGTTTCTCGATGGCTATCGCCGGCGCTTCGGCCCGCTGCGGGCCGATCTGGTGCAGGCGCTGCGCTTCCTGATGGGGCGCATCGAACAGGACCGCAGCTTCAGCGACAGCGCGGTGCACCGGCAGCAGATCGCCTATTGCATGGCCACTTTCAAGTGGGAGACCGCGCATACCCTGCGCCCGATCGACGAGTTCGGCGACGATGCGCGCTTCGAGCGCCTGTACGGCGCGCACACCCGGATCGGCAAGACGCTGGGCAATACCAAGCCCGGCGACGGCGCGCGCTACCACGGCCGCGGTTACGTGCAACTGACCGGCCGCACCAACTACGAACGCGCCGGCAAACTGCTCGGCGTCGACCTGCTGGGCAAGCCCGACGACGCCAAGCAGCCGGAGATCGCCTACGCGATCGCGATGGAAGGCATGAAGAAGGGCTGGTTCACCGGCAAGAAGCTCGACCACTACTTCAAGCCGGGCCAGGCGCCGAACTACGAAGACGCGCGGAAGATCATCAACGGCATGGACAAGGCCCAGACCATCGCCGACATCGCCCGCCGCTTCGACGAGTTGTTCGCCAGTTCACTGGAGCCGGCGTGATCGGCGGCCACGCCCGCATCGCTGCCGCAGCGACGCGGGCGTGTCCGGTCAGGCGAGCTTGAGACCGACCAGGCCGGCGACGATCAGGGCCATGCTGCCGATGCGCAAGGCATTCGCCGGTTCGTTGAACAGGACGATGCCGAGAATCACCGTGCCGACCGCGCCGACGCCGACCCAGATCGCGTAAGCGGTGCCGACCGGCAGCGACTTCATCGCCAGGCCGAGCAAGCCGACGCTGATCGCCATCGCCGCGACGGTGCCGACCGACGGCCACAGCCGGGTGAAGCCTTCGGTGTACTTCAGGCCGATCGCCCAACCCACTTCGAACAGGCCGGCGAGAACGAGCAGAATCCAGGGCATGACGCAGCTCCCATGCAGATGGGGCCGTCCCCTGACGAAAACGCGCGCCGCTGTCGGGCTGCGCGGACCCGGGTCGTCCCGGATCGCGGCGCAGTATATCGACGCCCGGCGCGGACGGAGCGCCGGCGCGAGCTCGGGGTCAGCGGGGGGTTACAGAGGCCGACGGCGCGTGAAGACCCGGGATGGAGCTTTCACGTTCGGGGCCTCAAGCAACGCGGAGGAAACAGGAACGAGTGGAGCGGGAACGGCGCGTCGGTGCCTTGTTCGCCTAGTGAGACTGGCGCTGGGACGAAGCCGGACCGGGCATGAAGGCGCGGGGAAGCGCCTACACGGGGCTCAACGAACCCCAGGGCCTGCGCCGCAGGCGGGATGCCGCGGTCGCGGCTTGCGACCGAAGGAAATCCCTGTGGAACGCCGCTCCTACCGCTTGGCGCGAACGCGCGCCACGGAGGAGCGGAACTCGCGGCCCAGGACCGGGCCATTCGTTACTCGTTGCTCGGCACTCGTTCCTTCCCAAGCGCCGCGCCGGCCGCGGGTTCCGCGGCCTTTCGCTTACACGCCCCCTGGCTTCAGCCGCGCTGGCGCACGGCTTCGAACAGGGTCACGCCAGCGGCGACCGAGACATTCAGGCTTTCCACACCGCTGGCGGCGTTGCCGCCCGGCATCGGGATCTTGACCAGTTGGTCGCAGGTCTCGCGGGTCAGGCGGCGCAGGCCGTCGGCTTCGCCGCCGAGCACCAGGGCGACGTTGCCGCGCAGGTCGATCGCGTACAGCGAGGCCTCGGCTTCGCCGGCCAGGCCGTAGATCCACACGCCCAATTGCTGCAGGTCGCGCAGCGCCCGCGCCAAGTTGGTCACCGGAATCACCGGGATGCTGTCGGCGGCGCCGGCGGAGGTCTTGCGCACGGTCGCGTTGACCTGCACCGACTTGTCCTTGGGGATGATCACCGCGGTCGCGCCGGCGGCGGCGGCGCTGCGCAGGCAGGCGCCGAGGTTGTGCGGGTCTTGCACGCCGTCCAGTACCAGCACCAAGGCGCGGCCTTCGGCGGATTCGATCAGGCCTTCCAGCTCGTTCTCGTTCCAGGTCTTGGCCGCGGCATAGCGCGCCACCACGCCCTGATGGCGCAAGCCGCCGACCACGCCGTCCAGGGCCTGGGTCGCAACCCGGCGCACGTCGATGTCGGCGCGGCGCGCTGCGGTCTCGATCTCGGCCAGACGCGGGTTCTTGGCCCCGGCTTCGATCAGGACCTCGCGCACGTTCTGCGCATCGTGTTCGATCGCGGCGGACACGGCATTGATGCCGGCGATCCATTGTTTCTGGCTCATGGGACTTCCGTGGGGCTGGGAGGCCGCGCGGCGGCCGGAACGGCGGCGCGGCGGGGGCGGACGGCAATTCTAAGCTACCCGGCCGCACCGGGCCCGGTGCGGCCTCAGGAGCCGATATCGCGGGCAGCCCCCCAAATGCAGTTCCCCCCTTTGAAAAAGGGGCCAGGGGGGGATTGGCTTTGGCTTTGGCTTAAGCCCTCCTCACAGCAAGAGCAAATCCCCCGCGCCGCTGGACCATGACAAAACCGATTGACGCAAGGCGCTCGCCCCCTTTGCCAAAGGGGGCAGTGATTACGGCCAGTGTCCGACACGGCCGTAGGAATCGACGCCCGGGCGCCTCCCAAGCGCAGTTCCCCCCTTTGAAAAAGGGGGGCCAGGGGGGATTTGCTTTGGCTTTGGCTTTGGCTTGGCCCCACCCTCACCGCAAAAGCAAATCCCCCGCGCCGCTGGAACACAACAAAACCGACTAACGCAAGGCGCTCGCCCCTTTGTCAAAGGGGGCGGTGGTTCAGCGGCGACGGTGCGGGAGTGCTGGATCGAGGCGGCGCTGGTTCGAATGCGCGGCGGCCACCAGGCCATCGGACGCCGGCGCCTCAGTACTTCTGCTTGACCCGCTTGGCCGGCTGGCCGCGCGGGGGCAGCGGCTTCACGCCGCGTTCCTCGACCAGGCGGAAGTCGATCTTGCGGTCTTCGACGCTGGCCTTGAGCACGATGATGTCGACCCGGTCGCCGAGCCGGAACTCGCGGCCGGTGCGCTCGCCCTGCAGGGTTTTTCGGATCGGGTCGAAGTGGTAGTAGTCGTGCGGCAGCTGGGTCACGTGGACCAGGCCGTTGACCTTGGACTCGTCGAGTTCGATGAACAAGCCGAAGCTGGTCACGCCGCTGATGACGCCGGCGAACTGGCCGCCGACGTGCTGCTCCATCCACGCCGCGCGGTAGCGCTCGTCGACCTCGCGCTCGGCCTCGTCGGCGCGGCGCTCGCGCTCGGAGCATTGCAGCGCCAGCGCCGCCATCTGCCGCGGCGAGTACTCGTAGGCGGCCGGATTGACGCCGCTCAGCGCGTGCTTGATCGCGCGGTGCACCAGCAGGTCGGGGTAGCGGCGGATCGGCGAGGTGAAGTGGGCGTAGGCCTCCAGCGCCAGGCCGAAATGGCCGACGTTCTCCGGCGCGTACACCGCCAGACTCTGGCTGCGCAGCAACACCGACTCGATCAGCGCCGCATCGGCGCGTTCGCGGATCTTCTTGAGCAGCGCGGTGAAATCGCGCGGCTCGACCTGGTTCCAGGCCGGCATGCGCAGCTTGAACTCCTCGAGGAACTCCTGCAGGTCGGCGTACTTCTGCTCCGGCGGCCGGTCGTGGATGCGGAACGGCGCCGGCACCCGCTGCGCGATCAGGTACTTCGCCGCTTCCACGTTGGCGGCGATCATGCACTCCTCGATCAGCTTGTGCGCATCGTTACGCTGCAGCATGCCGGCCTGCACCACCTCGCCGTCCTTGCCCAGCACGAAGCGCACTTCGCCGGATTCGAACTCGATCGCGCCGCGCTTGGCGCGCGCCTTGGACAGCACCTGATACAGCTGGTGCAGGCGCTGGATATGCGGCAGCAGCGAGCCGATCTGCGCCTGCGCCTCGGCCTTGGCCTCTTCGGGCACGTCGCCGACCGCGTTCCAGACCTGGGTGTAGGTCAGTCGGGCATGCGAATTCATCACCGCTTCGTAGAACCTGGACTCGCCGACCTGGCCCTCGCGATCGATCTGCATGTCGCAGACGAAGCACAGCCGGTCGACCTTCGGGTTCAGCGAACAGATGCCGTTGGACAGGGTCTCCGGCAGCATCGGCACGACGAAGCCGGGGAAGTACACCGAGGTCGCGCGCTTCTGCGCTTCCTCGTCCAGCGGCGTGCCCGGACGCACGTAATGCGAGACGTCGGCGATCGCCACCACCAGGCGGAAGCCGTTGCGGTTGCTTTCGCAATACACGGCGTCGTCGAAGTCCTTGGCGTCCTCGCCGTCGATGGTCACCAGCGGCATCGCGCGCAGGTCGACCCGGGTGGCGGCGACCGACTCGGGTACCGTCAACGGC
Source organism: Lysobacter sp. BMK333-48F3 (assembly GCF_019733395.1). Classification (NCBI taxonomy): domain Bacteria; kingdom Pseudomonadati; phylum Pseudomonadota; class Gammaproteobacteria; order Lysobacterales; family Lysobacteraceae; genus Lysobacter; species Lysobacter sp. BMK333-48F3. Next base: position 4,882,413 of record NZ_JAIHOO010000001.1, read on the forward strand.
ACCGCGGCGGCCTCGTCCAGCGTGGCCTGCGGGAACTGGTCGGGAATTTCGTGGCCGTGGATCGCCGCCTGCACCGCCAGCGAGGCGGTCAGCTTGTCGCCGAGCACGGCCAGCACGCGGCCGATCGGCGGACGCTTGGGGTCGGGCGCCTGGACCAGTTCGCACACCACCAACTGGCCGTTGTGCGCGTCCATCCGCGCGTCCGGCGGAATCTGCACGTTGCGCTGGATGCGGCGGTCGTCGGGCACCACGTAGCTGATGCCCTGCTCGAGGGTGAAGCGGCCGATCAGGCGGTTGAGGCGCCGCTCCAGCACTTCGACGATCGCGCCTTCGCGGCGGCCGCGGCGGTCGACGCCGGTCACGCTGACCAGCACCCGGTCGCCGTGCATGGCCTTGCGCATCTCGAACGGCGGCAGGAACAGGTCGTCGCCGCCGGCCTCCGGGCGCAGGAAGCCGAAGCCGTCGGGGTTGGCGATCACCACCCCGGGGATCAGGTCCATCTGCGCCACGGGGGCGAACTCGCCCTTGCGGTTCTGCAGCAACTGGCCGTCGCGCAGCATCGCGCCCAGGCGCTTGGCCAGCGCTTCGGCGCGCTCGGGTTCGGTCAGCTGCAGGCGCTGCGCCAGGTCCTCGGCGGTGACCGGGCCGTCGGCCGCGATCAGGGTCTGCAGGATCAGTTCGCGGCTGGCGATCGGCTGCGCGTAGCGCATCGCTTCGCGCTCGGCGTAGGGGTCGTGGTAGGCGGGCGCGCGGCCTGCGGCGGCCGGGGCCGCGGACTTCTTGCGCGGGCCCTTGGCCTGCCCGTGCTGGAGATTCTCCGGCAGCCAGGCCGGGCGCGGCGCCGCATTCTTGCGGTTGCGCGGGGCGGCGGACTTGCCGGCGGTGGTGCGGGAGGGGGTTTTGCCGCCGGTGTTTCCGGTCTTCTTGCTCTTCGTTTTTTTGGTCATGGCCGCTATGGTCGCACATCGCCATGAACGCGGCGTCTGGACGCGCCCCGGCGGTCCGCCCCGTCCGACGCGCGGTCGCGCCCTGCCCTCGCGTTGCGCTGCGGCAAAGCACGTTGCGGGAAAGCGTAAACGCCGCGCCATCGCCGCGCGACGACGCACGCCGATATGCAAAGACGCGCACAGATCCCGCGCGGCGATTTCCCCCAGGCCGCTTGCGCTCGCGGCGCTTGCGCGAAGCCCCGACCACCGCACAAAAACCGCCTCCGGCGCGGCTTAGGGTCGCCACGTCCGCCGCTCGCGCGGACCGGCGGCTGCCTCGCCGACCTCCCCTCAGACTTCCAAGGAAACGCACGATGATCCGCAACAACGCGCTTTGCCTCGCGCTGCTCGCCGGCCTGTCCGGCGCGTCGGCCCACGCCGCCGGGCCCGCGACGGTCGAAATGGATTCGGCGCCGGTCGTCGAAGCTCCCTCGGCCGGCGCCATGGGCGCGGCCGAATTCGCCGTTTCGGCCAAGACCGGCGCGGTGCGTCCGATCAGCCTGGTCCGCCCGACCGACCTGGAACGCTCGGCGCTGAAGCAGCGCCGCGTGCAGCAGGACAAGCACGGCCAGCCGCTGGAAATCGGCTTCGCCCGCGACATCGCCCGCAGCGACATCGACCTGCGCACCCTGGCCTGGCAGCCGCTGGCCGACGGCGGCCAGGCGGCGCGCCTGGAACTGCGTTCGGAAACCGCGGTGGCGCTGCGCGCCGGCCTGTCCCTGCGCGGCGCCGGAGCGGCCTCGGCGGTGCTGCATTTCGCCGGCAACGACGGCCGGGTGTTCGCCGCGCGCGGCGCCGAGTTCGCCGGCAACGCGGTCGGCTGGTCGCCGCTGGTCGCCGGCGACACCTTGAGCGTGGAAATCGTGCTGCCCAAGGGCGTCCGCCGCGACGGCCTGCGCCTGAAGGTGCCGCAGCTCTCGCACCTGGACGTCAGCCCGGTCGCCAGCGAACGCGAGTTCCAGGCCCTGGTCGGCGAAAGCGACTATTGCGAGAAGGACATCGTCTGCCGCACCAGTCCGCCGTCGGGCTTCGTTTCCACCGCCAAGTCGGTCGCGCGCATGACCTTCACCAGCGGCGGCGGCACCTACCTGTGCACCGGCACCCTGCTCAACAACAACCACTCGCCGAAGAAGCGCCTGTTCTGGACCGCCGCGCACTGCATCAGCACCCAGACCGTGGCCAATTCGCTGCAGACCTACTGGTTCTACGACGTCACCACCTGCGGCGGCAGCACGGTCAACCCGGCCTACACCACGCTCAGCGGCGGCGCCTACCTGCGCCACGCCAACCGCACCCGCGACACCGCCCTGCTGGAGCTGAAGAGCGCGCCGCCGGCCGGCGCCGTGTACGCCGGCTGGTCGAGCTCGGCGATCGGCTCCACCGGCACCGCGATCGAAGGCATCCATCACCCGGCCGGCGACGTCAAGAAATACTCGCTGGGCTCGGTGACCGGCCTGTCGACCTCGATCGACGGCAAGTCGCCGCTGTATCGCGTGGTCTGGAACACAGGCGTCACCGAAGGCGGCTCCTCGGGCTCGGGCCTGTTCACCGTCACCAGCAGCGGCGGCTACCAGCTGCGCGGCGGCCTCTACGGCGGCTATTCCTATTGCAGCGCGCCGCGCGACCCGGACTACTACTCGCGCTTCTCGGACATCTATTCGAGCGTGTCGAGCTACTTCAACCCGTGATCGGTCCCGCGTCGTCCGCCGCCGCGCGCGGCGGGCGACGCATCGCAGCCGCCCCGTGTAGGAGCGGCGTGAACCGCGACATCCGCAGCGACGTACGCAAGCGGCGCTGGCCGAAGCCGCGGGGCAACTGGAGACCGTTCGGAAGACGCCCGACGACTCGCGACTTCAGATGCGACCGTGGAATTGCACCGCTTCGGTTGTCGCGGCTTATGACCGGAGGAAATCCCCGTGGGACGCCGCTCCTACAGGCGGCGTCCCTGCCTCCGTCCAGGAAAACAGAACGGCCGCTGCGCAGGCAGCGGCCGTTCGATGCATCGACGCGTCGCGAACGACGGCTCAGGGCCAGGGCATCTCGCCCTTGGCGACCTTGGCGCTGATCTCCAGCGACAGCTCGCCGCCGAGCTGCGGATAGCGTTGCTTCAAGGCCGCGATCAGGGCCTTGGCGTCCTTGGCCTTGGCCGCCTCCTCGTCGAAGGCGCGGATGTAGTCGGCGCTGAAACGCACCGCATCCAGGGTCTGCGCCGAGCCGGGGGCGAAGTGGCCGGGGATCACCGTCTGCGGCTGCAGCGACTCGATCTTGGCCAGGGTCGCCAGCCAATCCTGGTGCGATTTCGGCGTCTGCGTGTCGGCCATGAACAGATGCTCGCCGGCGACCACCGGCACGCCGCCGGCGACGGTGCGGATCGACGGGATCCAGACGAAGCTGCGGTCCGGGCTGGGGCCGTCCAGGCCGACGATCTGCAGGCTCTGCCCTTCCAGCTCGATCCGGTCGCTCTGCAGTACCTGCGGCACCACGATGCGCTTGGGCGCGTCGGCGCCGAGCTTGGGCCCCCAATAGGCCAGCTTGCCGGCCTGGGTGCTGCGGATGTGCTCGACCGTAGGCGCGGTGGCGAGGATTTCGGCTTCGGGGAAGGCCTCGTGCAGGGTGTCCAGGCCGAAGTAGTAGTCCGGGTCGCCGTGGCTGATGTAGATCGCGCTCAGGCGCTTGCCCGAGGCCTGGATCCGCTCGACCAGTCGGCGCGCATCGGCGGCGGAGAACTGGGCGTCGATCAGCACCGCGTCCTTGGCGCCGACGACCAGCACCGAGGCGACCTGGAACAGGCCTTTCTCGCCGGGGTTGTAGACCTCGGTCTTGAGCGGCGCGGCCACGGCGACCGGCGCGGGCGCGGCGGCGGTCGACGCCGGCGCTGCGGCGGGCGCGGCTTCGCGTTGGCAGGCGATCAGGCCCAGGCTCAGGCCGGCGGCGGCGAGGGCAAGAAACAGACGGGTTCGGGACATGGCAGGGCCTCATGACGGTCGGACGGGCGAAGCGGCGCGGCTGAGCCGGTATACCGATGCCGGCACGCAGGACGCGTGAGGCGGGCCGGCCGGCCCGGTCGGCTGCGGCATGTCCGGCAGAATAGTTGACCGAAACGACGCTAAAAACGGCGCATCAGTCGACTATCTGTTGCACATAACAGACATATCCCGTTCCGATCGCGCCTGCGGCGGCTCGAGGCCGCACCGGGCTGGAAACCTTTAAAATTGCCATTGCAGGTTACAAGCGCGCGATCTACCCTGCCCGCATCCACGAGGGAAGCCTATGCGCCTGGAACCCCACGACTTCCGCCCGGCCGATCTGGTCGGCGGCGATCCGGCCCTGGATCTGGTCAACACCGTCACCGCGCGCGACAGCGAACCGCGCGACTGGCTCGACGGCTACCCCGCCCTGCTCGACTGGGCCGCGCGCAGCGGCGCCTTCGCCGAGTCCGACCTGGGCCGGTTGGACGCGCTGCGGCGCGAATCGCCCGCCCAGGCCGCGGCGGCGCTGAGCCGCTGCAAGCAACTGCGCGAGGCCTTGTGCGAAGCCCTGTATGCGCTGGCCGGCGGACGCGCGCCGGCGCCGAGCGCGCTGGACGCCATCGACCGCGCCCGCCTCGATGCGTCGCGCGCCGCGCAGTTGGTGTCCGACCGCGGCCGGCTGCGCACGCAGTGGTCGCCGCAACGTTCCGGGCTGGATTTGATCGCGCACGTGATCACCGCCTATGCGATCGACCTGCTCAAGGACCCGCGCATCGACCGACTGCGGGTCTGCGACGGCCGCGACTGCGGCTGGGTGTTCGTCGACACCTCCAAGAACGGCCGCCGCCGCTGGTGCGACATGGCCACTTGCGGCAACGTCGCCAAGGCGCGGCGTTTCCAGCAGCGCCATCGCGAAGCGGACTAGGATCGCCCGTCATGACCGCTCCGCGCGTCCGACTGCACGGCGACCTGCGGGCCGTGTACGTGCTCGCCCTGTGCCTGCCGCTCGCCGCCGCAGCGGCGGGCGCGCCGCCCGCGCCGGTCCGCTGGACTCCATCGGTCCTGGCCAGCGACGGCTACGAGTCTTCGCCGAGCTTCAGCCCGGACGGCGACGAAATCGTGTTCATGCGTAGCGACCGCAATTTCGCCGCCTGGCGCCTCTTGCAATCGCGCTGCGAGCGCGGCCGCTGGTCGCCGCCGCGCCCACCGGCGTTCGCCAGCGCCGAAGCCGGCGTCGACGCCGATCCGGCCTTCAGCCCCGACGGCCGCCGGCTGTATTTCGTCTCCTCGCGCCACGACCCGCGCCGCGAAGACCTGGACATCTACGTGGTCGAGCGTCGCGGCCGCGACGGTTGGTCGGCGCCGCGGCGCCTGCCGGCGCCGGTCAACTCGCCGGCGTCGGAGCTGTTGCCGCGGCCGACCGGCGACGGTCGCCTGTATTTCGGCTCCAGCCGCGACGGCGGCCATGGCCAGGGCGATCTGTACCTCGCCCGGAGCGATGCCGACGGACGCTGGACGGTGGCCAACCTCGGCCCGCCGCTGAGCAGCGCCGGCAACGAATACGAAGCCGACGTCTCCGGCGACGGCCGCCGGTTGGTCGCGGTGATCGATCGCGGCGACCGCTCGCACCTGTATCGGTTCGAACGCGAGCGCGGCGTGTGGCGCGAGCGCGGCCGCCTGCCCGCGCGCGAGGACGTGTTCCAGGTCGGCCCGCTGCTGTCGCCGGCCGGCGACCGGCTGCTGTTCGCCCAGGCCGACGGCGAACGCTCGGGCGAACTGTTCCTGCTCGACCTGGTCGAGGCGCCGGACCGCCGCTGGCCGCCGGCCTGCGGCGCGCCGTCGGCGCGGCCGCGCGAGGGCCGGGACTAAGTCGCGGTACCGGCTGCCGGCGCTTCGGCGCCGGCCGCGCCGGCGCGCGGCTTGGGCGCGATCAGCGGGGTCTGCTGCATATTGCCGTACAGCAGCGGCACGCCGGCGCGGGTGCCGCCGACCAGTTCCAGTTCGAAGCGTTCGGCGTCGCGACGGCGGATGTCGGCGACCACCTCGCCGGCTTCGTCGGCCGGCACGCCGAGTTCGACCAGCGCCGCTTCGCCGAAGCGCATCGCCGACTCGAACGTCTCGCGGATCTGCAGGTCGACCCCGGCGTTGACCAGTTCCAGCGCGTGTTCGCGGTCGAAGCTGCGCGCCAGCACCTTGGCCTGCGGGAACTGGTGCCGCACCAGCTGCACCGTGGTCGTCGCCGCAGCGCGGTCGTCGATGCAGATCGCGATCAGCTGCGCGCTGCCGGCGCCGGAGGCGTGCAGCACGTCCAGGCGGGTGCCGTCGCCGTAATAGACCTTGAAGCCGAAACTCTGCGCGCTCTGGATCATCTCCACGTCGGTGTCGATGATCGAGACCTCGACCCCGCGCGACAGCAGCGATTGGCAGACCACCTGGCCGAAGCGGCCGAAGCCGACCAGCAGCACGCTGCCGCTGAGGCCGTTGGGCTCGTCCACTCCTTCCAGCGACAGCGCCGCCTTCGGCGCCAGCCGGCGCAGCAGCAGGATCGCGATCGGGGTCAGCGCCATCGACAGGACCACGATCGCGGTCAGGTTGGCGCCGGTCTCGGCGTCGAGGAGGCGCGCGCCGACCGCGGCCGAGAACAGCACGAAGGCGAACTCGCCGCCCTGCGCCATCAGCACCGCGCGGTCCAGCGCTTCGGTGTGGCAGGACTTCAGCAGCCGCGCGACCGCGTAGATGCACGCCGCCTTGGTCAGCATCAGCACCAACACCCCGCCGACGATCGACGGCCAGTTCGCCGCCACCACGAGCAGGTCCAGCGACATGCCGACGCTGAGGAAGAACAGGCCGAGCAGGATGCCGCGGAAAGGTTCGACGTCGGCTTCGAGCTGGTGGCGGAAAGTCGATTCCGACAGCAGCACCCCGGCCAGGAACGCGCCCATCGCCATCGACAGCCCGCCGATCTGCATCAACAGCGCGGCGCCCAGCACCACCAGCAACGCGGCCGCGGTCATGACTTCGCGCGCCTTGGCCGCGGCCAGCAACCGGAACAGCGGGTTCAGCAGCCAGATGCCGGCGGCGAGCAAGGTCGCCAGCGCGGCCAGGGCGATGCCGATGTCGGCCCAGCGCGAACGCGCCGCGCCGTCGGCGACCGCATCGGCCGGCGCCATCAGCGCGACCAGGGCCAGCAGCGGCACGATCAGCAGGTCCTCGAACAACAGGATCGAGACGATGCGCTGGCCGCGCGGCAAGGCCAGGTCGCCGCGCTCGCCGAGGATCTGCATCACGATCGCGGTCGAGGTCAGGACGAAACCCATCGCACCGATGAAGGCCACCACCGGCGGAAAACCGAACAGCAGCCCCACCCCGGTCATCGCCGCCGAGCAGACCAGGATCTGCACGCTGCCCAGGCCGAAGATCTCGCGCCGCAGGCTCCACAGGTGCGAGGGCCGCATCTCCAGGCCGATCAGGAACAGGAACATCACCACGCCGAGTTCGGCCACGTGCAGGATCGCCTGCGATTCGGCGAACAGGCCCAGGCCGAACGGCCCGATCGCCAGGCCCGCGGCCAGGTAGCCGAGCACCGAACCCAGGCCGATGCGCTTGAAGACCGGCACCGCGACCACCCCGGCGGCGAGCAGCACCACCACCTTCACCAGTTCGCTGCCCTGCGCTTCGGCCGCCATGGTCCCACCTCGCTTGCGTCTGGATCGTATCGGTCGCAGCCGCGCCGCAGCGCGCTCCGTCGCGACAGCCTAGCAGGCGCGCCGATGCGGTCTGAAGCCGGGCGTCCGCCGTCGCCGCGTTGCTATGATCGCCGCCTGCCGACCGTCATCGAAGGACTCGATCATGCTCCGCCGCGCGCGCGCCCTGGCTCCGGCCGTCGTACCGTTCGCCGCCGGCGCGCTCGCCGCGGCGGCATTGACGGCCGCATCGCCGGCACGCGCCGCGGGACCGGCCAACATCGCCGCCTCCGATCGCAGCGCCTGGCCGCAGCCGCTGAACGCCCCGGCCGCCTTCGACCGCGCCTCGCGCGCCGAGATCCTCGCTTTCGCCCACCAACTCGCGCTCAGCGAAACCCTGGACGACGAGGCGCTGCGCGCGCGCCTGGGCCTGAAGCAGATCGACCGGCCGGCCCTGGAACGCATCCGCGGCCGCTTCTGGCAACGCCTGGCCGCCGGCTACCGCAGTGCGCTGGGCAGCTGCGTCCGCCAGGACGTCTTCTGCGCCCCTGCCGGCGACGCCGCCGCGCTGCGCGCCCTGGCCCTGCGCTTCCAGGCCGCGCCGGAGCCGGCCTACGCGGCCTGGTACGCCGATGCGGCGCGCTTCCATCGCACCTACCTGGACGAGCAGCTGCGCCTGGCGGCGCTGTTCCCCCGGGTCAGCAGCGAGATCGACACCTATTCCGCGGTCGAGTCCGATGGCAGCGAGCTCGGCGACCGCCGTTTCCTGCTCAGTTTCGACGACGGCCCGACCGCGCCGGGCGGCAACACCGACCGGCTGTTGCGCAGCCTGCGCGAGCTGCGCCTGCAGGGCACCTTCTTCGTCCTCGGCGAATCGCTGCAGCGCCGCGGCGACGACGCCGCCCGGCTCTACGCCGGCATGTGCGTGGCCTCGCACGGCTGGCAGCACCAGTCGCATGCGCGCTGGCCGCAATGGCAGGACTCGGTGGCTCGCAGCAGCGCGCTGGTGGCCCAGCGCGTCGGCAGCGGTTACGTGCCGCTGTTCCGTCCGCCCTACGGCCAACGCCTGGCCGACAGCGGCGCCTTCTTCCGCGCCCAGGGCCTGCGCGTGGCCTTGTGGAACATCGACAGCCAGGACTGGAACGCCAAGGTCTCGGCCGATGCGGTCGGCCAGCGTTTGCTCAGCCTGATGCTGCTGTGGCGGCGCGGCACGATCCTGTTCCACGACGTGCACGACAAGGCCCGCCAGGCGCTGCCGTGGCTGCTGCGGCAGACCCGCGGCGCCGGGGTGGAGTGGGTGGACTGCAAGCGCTATCCCGCGTCTGCTGGCTGAGCGCTCCGGTTCGCGCGAACCCCGGCGCGCGCCGCGAGATACGGCGTTCGCGGCGAGCGGAAAAACGCGACGAAACCCGGCCTGGCGCGACGGTTTCGCTGGACGCCGCACGAGTTTTTAGAACTGTCGTGCGGCCGTCGGAACGTCGCAATCGCTGCGTCGCCCCTGACCCAGAATGAGCTTCGGCCCGCCGCCCGAGGCGGGCCGGCTCGGACCGCGACGGACGCGTCCGCGACGATCGCTCGTTGCCCGCCCCGCGCGCATTCAAACCATCACGCAAGGAACTGCGTATGACCCATCATCGCTCGCTCGCGGCTTGCGCCGCCACCGCCCTGCTCATGCTCGCCGCGCCGCTGGCCTCGGCCGCCACGCCGCCGCCGGATACCGAACTGCACGTCAACATCTGCGGCGCCTACACCGCCGACATGTGGCTGGACTTCGGCAACAGCGGCAGCACCGCCACCGTGGTCGCCAAGGCCAGCGTGCGCCAGGGCTTCAGCCCGCCGGCGCCTGCACCGGCCTGGTACATCGTCACCGCCCAGGTCTCCGGCCGCAGCCACGACGGCGTCCCGGTGACCACCGACTCGCAGTCGCTGGACGGCACCTACAGCTTCCCGGGCACGCCGGCGCGCAAGGGGCTGAGCGTGTTCCGCAGCTCGACCTGCGAACTGACCGGCAAGGCGATCGTCGAAGTCGCCTGTCCGAACGGCGGCTCCGACATCAAGACCCTGACCGTCAGCTGGCCGCGCTGCGGCACTTGATCGTCGCGCTGTCCGCGCGGTCGCGGACAGCCACCCCGCATCGGGCGCCATGACGGCGTCCGATGCGTTCCACGCTCAGACCAGCGCAGTTCGGATCAGCGCGGCTCAGATCAGCACGGCTCAGACCAACGCGGACTGGTGCACACCGGCCACCGCGCGCCCGGACGGATCGGCGGCGTTGGCGAAAGCCGCGTCCCAGGCGATCGCCGCCGGCGACGAGCAGGCGATCGACTTGCCGCCCGGCACCGTCTGCGCGCAGGCCTCGCCGGGGAACTGGCGCTCGAACAGGCTGCGGTAGTAGTACGCCTCCTTGGTCTGCGGGGTGTTGATCGGAAAACGCACCGCCGCCGCGGCGAACTCGCGGTCGCCGACCTGGGCTTCGGCATGCGCCTTGAGGCCGTCGATCCAGCCGTAGCCGACGCCGTCGCTGAACTGCTCCTTCTGCCGCCACAGGATCTCCTTCGGCAGATAGCCCTCGAAAGCCTCGCGCAGGACCGCCTTCTCGATCCGTCCGGCCGGCTTGTCGACCATCTTGGCCTGCGCGTCCATGCGCATCGCCACGTCGAGGAATTCCACGTCCAGGAACGGCACCCGCGGCTCCACGCCCCAGGCCATCATCGACTTGTTCGCGCGCAGGCAGTCGTAGCTGTGCAGCGCGTCGAGCTTGCGCACCAGTTCCTCGTGGAATTCGCGCGCGTTCGGCGCCTTGTGGAAGTACAGATAGCCGCCGAAGATCTCGTCCGAACCTTCGCCCGACAGCACCATCTTCACCCCCATCGCCTTGATCCGCCGCGCCAGCAGGAACATCGGCGTGGACGCGCGGATGGTGGTGACGTCGTAGGTCTCGATGTGGGCGATCACGTCCGGCAGCGCGTCCAGGCCCTCCTCGAAGGTGTAGGTGAAGCCGTGGTGCACCGTGCCCAGCGCCTTGGCGGCGATTTCCGCCGCGGCCAGGTCGGGCGAGCCCTCCAGGCCGATGGCGAAGGAATGCAGGCGCGGCCACCAGGCCTCGGCCTGATCGTCTTCCTCGATCCGGCGCCGGGCGAAGCGCGCCGCGCAAGCCGCCACCAGCGAGGAATCCAGGCCGCCGGACAGCAGCACGCCGTAGGGCACGTCGCTCATCATCTGCCGGTGCACCGCGCGCTCGAAGGCCTCGCGCAGCTCCTGCAACGAGACCTCGACCCCGCGCACCGCCTCGTACTCGCGCCACGGCCGCTGGTAGTACTTCACCGCCACCCCGACTTCGCTGTCGTAGTAGTGCCCCGGCGGGAACGGCGCGACGTCGTCGCACAGCCGCGCCAGCGCCTTCATCTCCGAAGCCACCCACAATCGGCCGTCGGCGTCGTGGCCCCAGTACAGCGGACACACCCCGATCGGATCACGCGCGATCACGTAGCGGCCGCGCGCCGCATCCCACAGGGCGAAGGCGAAGATTCCGTTGAGCCGGCCGACCCACTCGCCGATCTCGCCGCCTTCGCGGTACAGGGCGTTGATGACCTCGCAGTCGGACTTGGTCTGGAACGCGTAAGGCGTACCCAGTTGCTGCTCGAGTTCGCGATGGTTGTAGATCTCGCCGTTCACCGCCAGCGCCAGCTCGCCGTCGGCCGAACGCAGCGGCTGCGAGCCGCCGGTGGGGTCGACGATGGCCAGGCGCTCGTGGACCAGGATCGCGCGCGGCTCGACGCTGACCCCGGACCAGTCCGGACCGCGGTGGCGTTGGCGCGCCGACAGGGACAGCGCCAGCGGGCGCAGCGGGCGCAGGTCGGCGCCGGGACGCAGGTCGAACAGACCGAGGATCGAGCACATCGGGGTATCTCCAGGAGGGGGTGAGCGGCGGTTGAGGTGGGATGGGAAAGCGTTTCGGGGGCCTGAAACGCAAGAAGCCCGCACTTCGCAGTGCGGGCTTCCTGAGCGATTTAGCGTGTGTTGCGCGCGCTAATCGCCGGCCCGCGGGAGGCTGGCGTTATTGCGGTTATTGTTGTTGGCGCGCACGTTGGCCACGGCCGCGCAGGCGCTGCCGGCGCGAGTGGCGCTGCGGCGGTCGGCGATGGCGGACGGGAAGGTCATGAGCCGATCCTGCTTGAGGATCGCCCCGGATGCAAGCGCCCCCTCCCCACCGCCCCCGGGAGTGCGCCCCGCCGGCCGCCCCTCCCCCCTTGAACACTCCGCTCTCGCAACCCCGCGAGACCAGTCCCATTCCCCATTCCCCATTCCTGACTCCCGACTCCCGACTCCCGATTCCCGATTTCCGCCCTCCCGTAACAAGCTAAGCTCGCCCACGGAGGAACCCCATGGCCAAATGGATCAGGCGCGCTCTGCTCGCGCTGTTGTGCCTGTCGTTGATCGGCGCCGTCGCAGCCTGGTGGCTGCTGCGCGGCAGCCTGCCCCGCCTGGACGGCGAACTCGCCCTGGCCGGCCTGTCCGCGCCGGCGAAGCTCGAACGCGATGCATTGGGCGTGGTCACGGTGGACGCCGCGAACCCGGCCGACGCGGTGCGCGCGCTGGGCTTCGTCCACGCCCAGGAACGCTATTTCGAGATGGACCTGTTGCGCCGCACCGCCGCCGGCGAGCTGTCGGCGCTGTTCGGCGAACGCGCGCTCGACTTCGACCGCCGCCACCGCGTGCACCGCCTGCGCGCGCGGGTGCAGCAGCATCTGGCCGAGTTCAGCGGCGACCAGGCGGCGCTGCTGCAGGCCTATGCCGAAGGCGTCAACGCCGGCCTGCGCGGGCTGTCGCGCAAACCCTGGCCTTATCTGCTGCTGCGCAGCGAGCCCGAGCCGTGGACCGTGGCCGATTCGGCCCTGGTCGGCTATGCGATGTACTTCGACCTGCAGGGCGGCGACAACGCGCGCGAGTTGGCGCTGTGGCGGATCCGGCCGCATGTGCCGCCGGCCCTGTTCGCCCTGCTGACCAATCCCGGCAGCAGTTGGGACGCGCCGCTGTACGGCGCGCCGTTCGGCGATGCGGCCCTGCCGAGCGCCGAGCAACTGGACCTGCGCAAGCTGCCGGCGCCGGCCTCGGCCACGCTGATCCCCCTGCCCTTCCTCGACGAGATCGGCAGCAACAACTTCGCCGTCGCCGGCAGCCTGACCGCGGACCGCCGCGCGATCGTCGCCGACGACATGCACCTGGGCCTGCGCGCGCCCAACATCTGGTTCCGCGCGCGCCTGCGCTACCCGGATCCCGGCGCGCCGGACGGCCGCATCGACGCCTCCGGCTTCACCCTGCCCGGCCTGCCGGCGGTGGTGGTCGGCAGCAACGGCCATGTCGCCTGGGCCTTCACCAACAGCTACGGCGACTGGGCCGACTGGTCGCTGCAGCCCGGCTGCGCCGCCGGCGCCCCGCCCGCGAGCTGCGCCGGCCTGCGCGTGCACGAGGAAACCATCGTCGTCGCCGGCCGCGCGCCGGAAAAACTCATCGTCCGCGAAACCGCCTGGGGCCCACTGCTGCACGACAACGCCGACGGCAGCGCGTTGGCCCTGCGCTGGAGCGCGCACCTGCCCGGCGCGCTCAACCTCGGCCTGGCCGAGCTGCAGCGCGCGGGTTCGGTCGACCAGGCGCTGCAAGCGGCCCGCACGGTGGCGATGCCGGTGCAGAACCTGGTGGTCGGCGACCGCGCCGGCAAGATCGCCTGGCGCCTGCTCGGCCCGATTCCCGAACGCGAGGGCTCGTGTACCACCGACGCGCTGGCCGAGAACGCCGATGCCGACGGTCGCCCCCTGCAGGTACCTACCTGCCCGCCGTGGACGATTCAGACTGCGGATGCGCCGGACCTGGTGGCGCCGCCGTCGGGGCGTTTGTGGACCGCGAACACGCGTACGCTCGACGGCCTGGAACTGGAACGCATCGGCCAGGGCGACTATGTGCTCGGCGCGCGCGCCGGCCAGATCCGCGACGGCCTGTTCGCCAAGCAACGCTTCAACGAACGCGACCTGCTGGCGATCCAGCTCGACGACCGCGCGCTGTTCCTGCAGCGTTGGTGGCGCTTGCTGCAAGACCAGGGCCGGCACGCGCAGCAAGCCGGCGACTCGCCGGCGCTGGCCGCGCTGGCGCAGGCTGCGCAGCGCTGGGAAGGCCGCGCCGAACCGGGCTCGGTCAGCTACCGCATGGTCCGCAACTGGCGCCGCGCGGTGTTCATCCGCATCGCCAACGGCCTGACCGCACCGGCGCAGGCGGCGTTGGGCGCGCAGTTCGAAATGCCCGACCTCAAGCAACTCGAAGGAGTGATCTGGCCGCTGCTGAGCCAGCGCCCGGCGCACCTGCTGCCGCGCAGCGAACGTTCCTGGGACAGCCTGCTCGAGCATGCCGCGCGGGACGTGCTGGACGAACTCAAGGTGCCGCCGGGACCGAACGCGGCCGCGCAATTGGCCAGGCACCCCTGGGGCGAGCACAACACCGCCTCGATCTGCCATCCGCTGGCCTCGGCCCTGCCCGGCTTCGCCCGCGGCGCGCTGTGCATGCCGCCGGACCAATTGCCCGGCGATGCGGCGATGCCGCGGGTGCAGCGGCCGAGCTTCGGTGCGTCCGAGCGCATGGTGGTATCGCCCGGTCACGAAGCCGACGGCATCGTGCACATGCCCGGCGGCCAGAGCGGCCATCCGCTATCGCCGTTCTGGGGCGCGGGCCACGACGATTGGGTCCACGGGCGGCCGACGCCGTTCCTGCCCGGGCCGGCGAAGTACAGGCTGGAGTTGCGGCCGATCGAGTGAGCGGCCGACCTCGGAGCGGCCGCCGCGATCCGCAACATCGCGGTCGCGGCCTGTGACCGAAGGAAATCCCGGTGGAACCCCGCTCCCTCGAGGGAGCGGCTGATTTTTTGGGTAGTTCCCTACGAATCTGGACCAGATTAGGCTGGTTCCAGATGCAAAAATGTCCTGTTTGCCAACGTGCGCGGCCATGGAAATTGAGCGATGGACGGCTCAAGTGCCGGGCGTGCGCCCATCGCTTTCGTCCGGCCGTCTTGGCCTGGGAATCGGTCCGATTGAGCGCTTCCCAGAAGCGGCAACTGATCGAACGTTTCGCTCTGGGCGTACCGGTCTACCGGCAGCGATTCCGGCCCGTATGCAGCCCGGCCACGGCAGAAAAGTTCTACCGCGTCCTGCGGGCTTGCTGCGCCTTCGAAGAGCAGTGGCGAGGGCCGTTCGATGGGGTCGTGGAATGCGACGAAACTACGTTTGGCGGCATACGTCATGGCAAAACCGGTTGGGGCGCCGCCGGCAAGGTGATCGTGTTCGGCATCGTCAAGCGCAACGGCCAGGTCAAGGCCATGCCGATCGCGGCGCACGATCGCGACAGCGTGATGCAGCAGATCGAGGCGCACACCCGCGAAGGGTCGCTGTACTACACCGACCGCTGGCAGGCGTACGCCACGCTGAAGCTACGAGGCGACCACGTGATGATCCGCAAGGAGAAGGGCAAGCCGGTCGGACGCGACCACATCAACGGCATCGAAGGCTTCTGGAGCTACGCCAAGAACTGGTTAGCCCCGTACCGTGGGGTGCCCCGCCAATTCTTCCATCTGTATTTGGGTGAAGTTTGCTACCGCTACAACCACCGGGCCGAAGATCTGCAAGCCTTGCTGGACAAGGCTCTGCGGGTCATAGACCTTGACCAAATCACTCCACTTTTGGTCCAGAAACGTTAGGAATTACCATTTTTTGTAGGAGCGGCGTGAGCCGCGACCGGGGACCCACGTCGTGCCCGTGCGCCGCGCAATCGCAACGAAGCGATCGCGCGCCTGCGCCCGCCTCAGCCGTTCTCGATCAGCAAGCGCTCGATCAGCGCCAGGTACAGCTCCGGCAAGGCCTCCAGGTCGGCCACCGAGACGTTCTCGTCGACCTTGTGGATGCTGGCGTTGACCGGGCCGATCTCGATGCACTGCGCACCCAGCGGCGCGATGAAGCGCGCGTCCGAGGTGCCGCCGCCGGTGCTTTCCTCCGGCGCGGCGCCGGCGAAGCGGCCCAGCACCTCGCGCGCCGCGGCGCGCAGCGGACCTTCCGGGGTGTAGAACGGCTCGCCGCCGCGGAACCACTGCAACCGGTACTCCAGGCCGTGCGCGCGCAGCACCTGCTCGCACTCGCGCTCCAGCCGCTGCGCGTTCCAGTTCGGGTTGTAGCGCAGGTTGAACAGCACCTGCAGCTCGCCCGGAATCACGTTGTTGGCGCCGGTGCCGGCGTGGATGTTGCTGATCTGCAGCGAGGTCGGCGGGAAGGTCTGGTAGCCCTCGTCCCAGCGCCGCGCGGCCAGTTCCGACAATGCGGGCATGGCCTGGTGGATCGGATTGCGCGCCTTGTCCGGATAGGCCACGTGGCCTTGCACGCCGATCACGCTCAGCGTCGCCGACAAGGTGCCGCGCCGGCCGACCCGCAACAGGTCGCCCAGCGTGCGCGTCGACGAAGGCTCGCCGGTGACGCACCAGTCGATGCGCTCGCCGCGGGCGCGGAAGGTCTCGGCGACCTTGCGCACGCCGTCGATGGCGTCGCCTTCCTCGTCCGAGGTCAGCAGCAAGGCGACCCGGCCGCGGTGGCCGGGATGGCGCGCGGCGAAACGCTCCAGCGCGACCACGAACGCGGCCACGCTGCCCTTCATGTCGGCCGCGCCGCGGCCGTACAGCACGCCGTCGCGGATCTCGGGCCGGAACGGGTCGCTGGCCCAGCTCTCGGCCGGACCGGACGGCACCACGTCGGTGTGGCCGAGCAGGACCAGGGTCGGCCCCTCGCCCGCGCCGTGGGTCGCCCACAGGTTGTCGACCTCGCCGTAACGCAGGTGCTCGCAGGCGAAGCCGGCGCGCTGCAAGCGCTGCGCGATCAAGTCCTGGCAGCCCAGGTCGGCCGGCGTCACCGACGCGCGCGAAATCAGTTCGCAGGTCAGCGCCAGGACTTCGCTGGGCGCGACGGCGCTCACGAGCCGATCCCGAAGCGCTGCTTGAAGCCGTTGTCGCTGAAGCCCTGGCTGACCTTGCCGTCGTCGGTGACCACCACCGGCCGGCGGATCAGCTGCGGATACTCCTTCAGCAACAGCTTCCACTCCGCATCCGAGGCCGGCTCCTTGCGGTTCGGCGGCAGGGTGCGCCAGGTGGTCGAAGACTTGTTGATCAGGCTGTCCCAGCCGCCGAGCTGGTTCTTCCATTCGATCAGCGTTTCCGCGCTCTGCCGGTTGTCGCGGTAGTCGACGAAGCTGTGGGCGACGCCGAAGCGGTCGAGCCACTTGCGGGCTTTCTTGCAGGTGTCGCAGTTGTTCAGGCCGTAAAGAGTGGTCATGGCTGTCTCATCGATGTCGCTTTGATCGTGGCGATGCGTTGCTTGAGTTCGCCGGCCAACGGGTTCGGCTTATAGGGAAGGCAGTCGGACGCGGCGGACAACGGCACGAAGGCGATACGGTCGCCCAGCGCGCCGGCGCGGTCCAGCCGCAAGCTCAACCGGGCCGGATTGGTGTTGCGGGTGACGCTGACGTCGACGATGTCGCGCAACGCGACGGTCTGCTCCAGTCCGCCCTTGCGGACCTTGAGTTTATCGCCGTCGTCCAGCACTTCGTCGGCCAGATCGGCCGTGTAACGGCGCACGACGAAGAACCCGACCGCGATCATGAGCGGCAGAACCAAGACAGGGGTGGATCCGGCCGGCTCGTTGAACAGCAAATACAAGAACGAGAGGCTCGGCAGTCCCAAAAAAAACGCCGGAAACACCTTTTTGTAGCAGAACGTCATCGACGACGAGATCCTGCGCACCGTCAGCCCCCCGATAGTTTGCAACGCATGGTTTTCGGCGCGCTGCGCAGCGCTCGCGCACGGCCATCGACTCGACCGCACCGCTCTTTCATCGCCGTGAGGAGGGCCCGGGCCGCGCATCGCGCATCTGGCCCACGCGCCTCTCCAGATCGGCCACCGCCGGGTGCTTGCGATACCCCGGCCATGGATCGCCCAAGGGCAAAAAAACGATGTGCCGGCCCAGGACGCCGGGCTTGCGCAGTTCCAGCATGAGTTGGCCGCGCTGCAGCCAGCCGGCCGGGCGCAGCGCTTGCACATCGGCAAGCGCCACCCGGGTCTCGACCTTGCCTCGCCGCACGCGCAGCACGTCTCCGGCCCACTCGACCTCATCGGCCAGTCCCCAGTTCAGCGGCAGGAACGCCGCCGATACTGCCGCATAGGTGCCGAACACGGTGGCCGCCCACATCACCGGAAATCCCGCTGCGTAGGTCGCCGCGCATGCGATCGGCAGGAACGCCAGCGGCAGCAGCGGACGCCACTTGCGCCAGGCCGTCCAGGGCGACGAGATCCGCAGCATGCGGGCGGCGTCAGTCCGCCAAGCCGCGCAGCAGGTCGTTGATGCTGGTCTTGGACATCGTCTTGGCGTCGACCTGCTTGACGATCACCGCGCAGTACAGCGAGTGCGAACCGTCCTTGGCCGGCAACTGGCCGGACACCACCACGCTGTACGGCGGCACGTAGCCGTAGGAGATCTCGCCGGTGGCGCGGTTGTAGACGCGGGTGCTCTGGCCCAGGAACACGCCCATGCCGATCACGCTGTGGTGGCCGACCACGAAGCCTTCGACCACTTCCGAACGCGCGCCGATGAAGCAGTGGTCCTCGATGATGGTCGGCGAGGCCTGCAGCGGTTCGAGCACGCCGCCGATGCCGGCGCCGCCGGACAGGTGGCAGTGCTTGCCGATCTGGGCGCAGGAACCGACCGTGGCCCAGGTGTCGACCATGGTGCCTTCGCCGACGTGGGCGCCGATGTTGACGAAGCTCGGCATCAGCACCACGTCCTTGCCGATGTAGGCGCCGCGGCGGGCGATCGCGCCGGGCACGACGCGCGCGCCGAGCTTGCGGAAATCGCTTTCGCCGTAGCCTTCGAAGCGCGCCGGCACCTTGTCCCAGAACGGCGCCGGATCGGCCTCGACCACCTGCATGTCGTTGACCCGGAAGTACAGCAGCACCGCTTTCTTCAGCCATTCGTTGACCTTCCAGCCGCCCTCGCCGTCCGGCTCGGCGACGCGGAACTCGCCCTGCTCCAGGCCGGCGATGACCCGCTCCACGGTCGGCCGGGTCGAACCTTCGATCTCGTCCGGGGTCAGCATCGTGCGCCGTTCGAAGGCGCTGTCGATCATGAACTTCAGCTCGTCGGCGCCCGGCGCTTCGTGGCTCTTCTTGGCCGTCTTCTTCGCGGCCTTCTTGGTGGTCTTCTTGGCGGGGGGGCTCATCGGCTGTCTCCTTCGAGGCAGGCCAGCAACGCGTCGCGCAGGGCCTGCTGTTGCGTTTCGTCGAGCGCACGGTCGCGCCCGTCGGTGATCTGGAACACGTCCTCGGCGCGTTCGCCGAAGGTGGCGATGCGCGCGTCGTACACGCGCAGGCGCTGCTTGCGCAGGGCCTGGGCGACGTCGGCCAGCAGCCCCGGCCGGTCGGTGCAGACCAGGCTCAGCGTGGTCCGCGCCGGCGCCGCGCCGTCGTGCTTGCGGTAATCGGAAAACTCGATCTGCGGGGCGATGCGGAAGTGGCGCAGGTGGCGCGGCTGGGCGCGCCGCGCCGGCTGGATCCGCTCCAGTTCGCCGGCCAACGCCGACTCGAGCCGGCGCTCCACGTCCTCGGCGCTCGGCGGCTGGCGCGGATCGGTCGGCACCACTTCGAAGGTGTCGAAGATCGCCCCGTTCGGGCCGTCGAGCACGCGCGCCTGCTGGATCGCCAGGCCGAGCCGATCCAGGGTGGCGACGATCGCCGCGAACAGGCCGTCGCGGTCGGGCGAATGCACGAACACTTCCAGGGCGCCGGCATGCGCGCCGCCGTGGGCGCTGACCGGCCGCGCGCGCACCCGGGTGTCGCCGAGCGCGACGCCGCGCAGCGAAGCCGCCTGCCAGGCGATCTGGTCGGGCCGGCCGCGCTGGAAGGCGATCTCCGGCATGCGCGCGAACAACGCGGCGATTTCCTCGTCGCGGGCGCCGAATGCGGCCAGCATGGCCTGCGCCGCCTCGCGCGTTTCCGCCGCGCGCTCGGCGCCGGCGACCGGATGTTCCAGTCCGCGCCGCAGCGCCAGCCGGGTCGCGGTGTACAGGTCGGCCAGCAGCCGGTCCTTCCACGCGTTCCAAAGCTTGGGCGACGTGCCGGCGATGTCGGCGCAGGTCAGCAGATAGAGATGGTCCAGGTGCTCGCGGTCGGCGACCTTGGCCGAGAAGCGGTGGATCACTTCCGGGTCGGCGATGTCCTGCTTCTGCGCGGTCACCGACATCAGCAGGTGATGGCGCACCAGCCATTCGATCAGCGCGGTGTCCGACTCGCTCAGGCCCATGATGCCGCCGAACGTGCGCGCGTCCTCGGCGCCGAGTTCGGAATGGTCGCCGCCGCGGCCCTTGGCGATGTCGTGGAACAGCCCGGCCAGCAGCAGCAGTTCCGGCTTGCGCAGGCGCGGCCAGACTTCGTGGGCGATGCTGAAGCGCTCGTCGGCCACGCCGGAAGCGAAGCGGGCCAAGTTGCGCAGCACCGCCAGGGTGTGCTGGTCGACCGTGTAGACATGGAACAGGTCGAACTGCATCCGCCCGGAGACTTTCGAGAACGCCGGAATCCAGCGCCCGAGCACGCCCAGCCGGGCCATGCGCTCCAGCGCGTGCACCGGGTGCGGGCCGCGCAGCAGCTTGAGGAAGCGCTCGCGCAGCGCCGGCTCGGCGCGCTCGAAGCTGGGCACCTTGGACAGCGCCTCGGCCAGGGCGCGCGCGGTCTGCGAGTGCAGACCGCGAATGCGGTCGTGCGCGGCCCAGGCCGCGAACAGGGCGAAGATCTCGTGCGCGTCGCTCGGCCACTCCGGCTGGCTGGCGGCGATGTAGTCGCGACGCAGTTCGAAGGCCTCGTACGGCGTTTCCAGCGGCTGCGGCTGGGCCTCGCCCTCGATCTGCTCCTCGAAGCGCTGCAGCAGGCGCTCGCCGATCCGCAGCACCAGCGCGGCGCTGCGGTAGAAGCCCTGCATCATCTGCTCGACCGCCAGGCTGTCGGCGTGGTCGACATGGCCCAGGCGCTCGGCGAGCAGTTTCTGGTAATCGAAGCGCAGCCGCTCTTCGCGCTTGCGCGCGACCAGGTGCAGGCCGAAGCGCAGGCGCGACAGGGCGCGGCGCTCGCGCTCCAGGGTCGACAGTTCGTCGGGGCCGAGCTGGCCGATCGACAGCAGCGATTCCAGGTCGGCGGTGCCGATGATGCGCAGCGCCATCCAGTGCAGGGTCTGCACGTCGCGCATGCCGCCCGGGCCTTCCTTGAGGTTGGGCTCGAGGTTGTCGGCGGTGTCGCCGTAGCGGGCGTGGCGCTGGCGCAGTTCCTCGCGCTTGGCGATGAAGAACTCGCGCGCCGGCCACACCTGCGAGGTGGAAATCGCCGCCTGCAGGGCCATCTGCGCGACCGCGTCGGCGGCGATCGGGCGCGCTTCCAGCATCGCCGTGGCCACGGTCAGGTCGGCCGCGGCCTCGGTGCACTGCGCGGCCGAACGCACCGCGTGGCCGACCGGCAGGCCGGCGTCCCACAGCGCGGCGAAAAACTCTCCCAGCGCTTCGGCCCGGGCCGCCTGGGCCTCGGGCTCGGCCAGCACCAGCAGGTCGATGTCCGATTGCGGGAACAGTTCGCCGCGGCCGTAGCCGCCGACCGCGAACAACGCCAAGTCCGCGCCGCTACCCAGGTGACGCTGCCAGGCGGCGCGCACCTGCGCGTCGACCGCGTCGGCGCGGGCGCGCAGCAAGCGGTCGATGTCGGCGTCGCCGTCGCGGTCGAAACGTTCGGCCAGGGCGGCGTCGACCGCGGCCAGGGCCGCGCGGATCGCCGCCGGAGTGCCGGCCTCGGGCGCGGCGTCGTCGGCCGCGACGGGTGCGGTCATAGGTCGTTGTCGTCGCCGGGCACGCGGGTCAGGATTTCGACGCCGTCTTCGGTCACCGCAATGGTGTGCTCCCACTGCGCCGACAACTTGCGGTCCTTGGTGACCACGGTCCAGCCGTCCGGCAGCGTCTTATGCCGATAGGTGCCTTCGTTGATCATCGGCTCGATGGTGAAGGTCATCCCGGGCACCAGCTTGAGCCCGGCGCCGGGCTGGCCGACGTGCAGGACCTGCGGGTCTTCGTGGTAGACCCGGCCGATGCCGTGGCCGCAATAGTCGCGGACCACGCTGAAGCGCTCGGACTCGGCATAGGTCTGGATGACGTGGCCGATGTCGCCCAGGGTGATGCCGGGCCTGACGATGCGGATGGCGCGGAACATCGCCTCGCGGGTCACCTCGACCAGGCGCTTGGCCATGACCGACGGCGTGCCGACGTAGTACATGCGGCTGGTGTCGCCGTGCCAGCCGTCCTTGATCACGGTGACGTCGATATTGACGATGTCGCCGTCCTTGAGGATCTTGCCGTCGCTGGGAATGCCGTGGCAGATGACGTTGTTGACCGAGGTGCAGACGGTCTTGGGGAAGCCCTTGTAACCGACGTTGGCGGGAATCGCCTTCTGCACGTTGACGATATGATCGTTGCAGATGCGGTCCAGTTCGCCGGTGCTCACGCCCGGCTTCACGTGCGGGGCGACCACTTGCAGGACCTCGGCGGCCAGTCGGCCGGCGACGCGCATCTTCTCGATGTCTTCGGGGGTTTTGATGGTGTAGGCCATGGCCGGGATTATCGCCTATTAACGCCCCGGCCATCACGGTTCGCGGACCGCCACGGCCGCGACGCAGCGTGCCGCCGGCGCCGCCCGTCGATCCGGAAAATCTCACGCATCAGTGAGATGCCGGCTTTCGCGCCTGCCGCCCTTGCCCGCCAGGCACGGATTTGCCCTGCCGGCCCGCCGCGCTTACAATTCCGCGGCTGTGCGCCGGACCGGGTTCCCGGATCGGCCGCGCCGTCCACGCCGGACGTCACCGGCGAATACACACCTGTCGCCCCAATTCGTGCCGGGGTGCCGCGAAATCGGCCGCAAGCCGATCCGCGGTTCGGACACGAAAGCGCCAGGGAGGCCCAACCCCGGAACCATCGCCACGCGGCCAGGCCGCGCGGCAGCGCCCTCACCTATCGCGGCGCCGGTTCCACTGCCTTCGGAGTCTTTGCAATGCCCCAGATCACCATGCGTCAGATGCTGGAAGCCGGCGTCCACTTCGGCCACCAGACGCGCTACTGGAACCCCAAGATGGGCCCGTACATCTTCGGCGCCCGCGGCAAGATCCACATCATCAACCTCGAGAAGACCGTTCCGCTGTTCAACGACGCGATGAACTTCATCTCGGGCATCGCCCAGAAGCGCGGCACCATCCTGTTCATCGGCACCAAGCGCTCGGCGCGCGAGTCGATCAAGGAAGAGGCCGAGCGTTGCGGCATGCCGTACATGACCCAGCGCTGGCTGGGCGGCACCCTGACCAACTTCCGCACCGTCAAGCAGTCGGTGTCGCGCCTGAAGGAACTGGAAGCCGGCGAAACCGACGGCACCTTCCTGAAGATGGTCAAGCACGAAGTGCTGGGCCTGCGCCGCGAGCGCGCCAAGCTGGAAGCCTCGCTGGGCGGCATCAAGGACATGAACCGTCTGCCCGACGCGCTGTTCGTGATCGACATCGGCCATGAAGACATCGCGATCAAGGAAGCCAAGAAGCTCGGCATCCCGGTCATCGCCGTGGTCGACACCAACTACGATCCGGCCCTGGTCGACTACGCCATCCCGGGCAACGACGACGCCATCCGCGCCGTGCAGCTGTACGCCCGCGCCGCCGCCGACGCCGTGCTCGAAGGCAAGGCCGCCGCTCCGTCGGCCGGCGTGCGCGAGGAAGAGTTCGCCGAAGCCGGCGAAGAAGGCGCCGCCAAGGACGACCGCAAGGCCCCGCGCGGCCGCGCGCCGGCCAAGAAGGGCCCGGCCCCGGCCGCGAAGAAGGCCGACGGCGAAGCGCCGGCTGCCGAGTAAGCGTCATGTAATGCAGCCGCGCCACACTGCGCGGCTGCGATTACCCGTATCCGTTCCGGGCAGCCGCCGCGCAAGCGGCGATGCGTCGCCGCGATCCGCGATGAAAGCGCGGCCTGCGCCGTCCCTGCCCGGACTTTATCGAACACCCGAGGTAACCCCATGGCTGAAATCACCGCTTCCCTGGTCAAGGAACTCCGCGAGCGCACCGGCGCCGGCATGATGGAGTGCAAGAAGGCCCTGACCGAAAACAACGGCGACCTCGACGCCGCCGCCGAGTGGCTGCGCAAGTCGGGCATCATCAAGCTCGAAAAGAAGGCTGATCGCGTTACCGCCGAAGGCCGCATCGCCGTCGCCCAGAACGGCGGCAAGGCCGTGCTGGTCGAGATCAACTCCGAAACCGACTTCGTCGCCAAGGACAGCAATTTCGTCAGCTTCACCGACACCGTCGCCCAGGTCGCCCTGAGCTCCGGCGCGGCCGACGTGGAAGCCCTGAAGGCCGCCAAGCTGCCGTCGGGCGAGACCGTCGAGGAAACCCGCGCCGCGGTCATCGCCAAGATCGGCGAGAACATTCAGGTCCGCCGCATGGTCGCGATCGACAGCGCCAACAACGTCGCCGCCTACGTGCACGGCGGCAAGATCGGCGTGCTGATCGAGCTCAAGGGCGGCGATGCCGACCTGGCGCGCGGCCTGGCGATGCATGTCGCGGCGATGAACCCGCCGCACATCAAGGCCAGCGACGTGCCGGCCGCGTTCGTCGAGAAGGAAAAGGAAATCGAGCTGGCCAAGATGTCCGAGAAGGACAAGGCCAAGCCGGCCGACATCCTGGAGAAGATCATCGGCGGCAAGATCGCCAAGATCGTCAACGAGGTCACCCTGTACGGCCAGACCTATGTGCTCGGCGACCAGACCGTCGAGCAGGTGGTCAAGGCCGCCGGCGCCGACGTGGTCGGCATGCACCGCCTGGCCGTGGGCGAAGGCATCGAGAAGCAGGTCGACGACTTCGCCGCCGAAGTCATGAAGCAGGCCGGCCTGGCGTAAGCCGAGCCGCTGCGAAGCGAGACGAAAAAGGCCGCGGATTCCGCGGCCTTTTTCTTTGTTCGGGAATCGGGAATCGGGAATCGGGAATCGGGAGTCGGGAGTCGGGAGTCGGGAGTCGGGCGACAGCGTATCCGCCTGCCGTCATGCCCGCGCAGGCGGGCATCCAGGGCTTCATCGCGACATAGCTCTGTAGCCACATGGCTCTGAAGCCCCTGGATCCCCGCCTTCGCGGGGATGACGACTGGAGGCCGCAGGACAGCGCGCAGGACGGCAGCGGACCGCCGCGCGGCCTCACTCGATGGGTGGACAGGATTCGGAGTAGTACGAACTCTGCGACAGGTACACCCACTGTCCGCCGCTCCAGCGGTACTTGACCGTGACCACCTCGTAGGCCCAGCCGCGGTCCTCGCAACTGGTCTGGCTCATGATCTCGCCCTCGGCCGGATCAGCCTGGGCCGCCACCGGCAGCACCAACAGCAGGCCCGACAGGCCCAGCGCGCGCAACGCATTCCGATACGTCATCTCACCCCTCCTGGGAACGGCGAACGTCTCGCCGGCGTCGATCTTAGCCAGACCGGGCCGCGGCGCCCGCGCCGTACCCTGTCAGATCCGACAGGCCGGCCGCGGCAACCACGACCGCCGTCGCAAAGCCACGCGCCAAGGGCGGGCACGGACACAAAAAAGGCCGCGTCGTCGACGCGGCCCTCGGCAGTCCGGGCGCAGGCGCCCGCGGGCTCAGCCCTGCTGCTGGAAATACACCTCTTCGTACGGCTGCACCACGACCCAGCCGGTGCCGGCGAACTTGAGCTGCACGCTCTCGCCCGAGCCGCGGCCGAACAGGGTGCCCAGCGAGATGTCGGTGACGATGTCCGGGCTCAGCCCGCCCGACCAGGCCACGGTCGCGTTCGGGTCGGTGAACACCGGCTGGTCCGGGGTCACCGCCAGGGTCAGCGGCTCGTAGTGCGAGGTGATCGCGACCACGCCCTGGCCGCTGAGCTTGATGTTGAACAGGCCGCCCGAGACCATGCCGGCGACCTTGCGCATCATCTTGATGTCCGAGGCGATGCCGTCCTCGTAGGCCAGCACGTCGTTGCCGTTGACGAAGATCGACTCGCCGTTCAGGCGCAGCAGGGTGATCTTCTTGCCGGCGTCGGCGATGTAGACCCGACCCTGGCCTTCCATCTTCATCAGCTGGGTGCCTTCGCCGCTGATCGCCTTCTTCAGCAGATTGCCCAGGCCCTGCTCCAGCACGCCCTGGCGGACGAACTTGACGCCGCCGCGGTAGGCGACCATCGAGCCGGCCTTGGCCCAGACCCGGCCGTTGAGCTTGACCTCGAGCAGGTGCGAGCTTTCCAGTTCGAACGCCTCCTGGCTGAGGTCCTTCTGCTTGGAAGCCTCGAGGAATTCGTTGAGATTCTTGATCGACACGGTCCATCTCCTTGGGTGGTGCGCGGCGCGCGCCGCGGCGGCGCCGGCGCGATGCGGCGGTCCCGCCATGGGACCGGCGGCGCGATGATACGGGATCGCGGCGGCGCTACGATGGCGAAACCGGTCGCGGTCGGCGCGCGACGGCGATCGCACCCCGCCGCGGCCTCGGCGACGGCCGCCGGAGCGCGTGGGTTACCCCAATCGCGCCCAAACCGCGAGCGATCGGCTCGATTCCGCACGCCGCAGCATGGAGGGCTTGGGCTACAATTCCGCCGCCCCGTCGCTCCCCCGAGAAAGCCCATGTCCCAGCTCGCCTATCGCCGTGTCTTGTTGAAACTTTCCGGCGAGGCGCTGATGGGCGACGAGGATTACGGCATCGATCCCAAGGTGATCGGCCGCCTCGCCCGCGAGGTCATCGAAGTCCAGCAGGCCGGCGCCGAAGTCGCGCTGGTCATCGGCGGCGGCAACATCTTCCGCGGCGCCGGCCTGGCCGCCGGCGGCATGGACCGGGTCACCGGCGACCAGATGGGCATGCTCGCCACGGTCATCAACGCCCTGGCCATGCAGGATTCGCTGGAGAAGCTCGGCGCCAAGGTGCGGGTGATGAGCGCGATCAAGATCAACGACGTGTGCGAGGACTACATCCGCCGCCGCGCCATCCGCCACCTGGAAAAAGGCCGCCTGGCGATTTTCGCCGCCGGCGTCGGCAGCCCGTTCTTCACCACCGACTCGGGCGCCGCGCTGCGCGCGATCGAGATCGGCGCCGACCTGCTGCTGAAGGCGACCAAGGTCGACGGCGTGTACGACAAGGACCCGAAGAAGCACAGCGACGCGGTGCGCTTCGACAAGCTCAGCTACGACGAGGTGATCAGCCGCGACCTGCAGGTCATGGACACCGCTGCGTTCGCGCTGTGCCGCGACAGCGAACTGCCGCTGCGCATCTTCGACATGAGCCAGCCGGGCGTGCTGCTGAAGATCCTGCGCGGCGAGAACATCGGCACCCTGGTGCAGGGCCGCGGCTGAACCCAGCCCGCCCCGCGCCGATCGCGACGGCCGCCCTCGGGCGGCCGTTTGCGTTCGAGGACCGGCGAGCGCGACCGCCGCCGTCCCGGCCGGCTCAGCCTTCGCGGCTGAACTCGCGCGCCGCCTGGGCCGCCTCGCGCGCGGCCTGCTCGGCCTCGCGGGTCGCTGCCGCGGCTTCGCGCATGGCCTGCGCGGCCGCGCCCCGGGCCTGTTCGGCGATGCGCTCGGCCTCGACCTGCCCGCCTGCCGCACGGCGCGCCTGCTGCTCGGCGCGGGCGGCTTCGCGCGCTGCCCGATGCGCCTGCTCTTCGGCCCGGGTGGCGTGCTGCCGAGCAATCGCCTGCGCCCGCTCGGCCACGCGTTGTCCGCGCTCGGCTTCGCGCCGGCCCTGCTCGGCCGCGCGCTCGCCTTCGATCCGGGCCGCGCGGGCGTGGCGTTCGGCCTCGCTCGCCGCCACCGCCGCTTCGCGCCGCGCGCGTTCGCCGGCGATCTCGGCCTGGCGCGACTCGCGCATCATCCGCTGCAGCCGTTCGCGCGTCGCCGGATCGACGACCTCGCGGTAAGCGCCGTCGTCGCCAATTCGGTAGTAGCGCTCGCCGCGCACCGCCCAACGCTGGTCCGGCACGCCGGCGCCGCGTTCGGTGATGTGGGTTTCGCCGGCGCTTTCCCCGGCGCGATCCGGGTCGACCTTGGCCTGTACCGGCTGGGCGATATCCGCGGCGGCGATCCGGTACGGGGCCAGACCGAGCGCGGCGACAGCGGCGGTCAGGCATAGGGCGAGCAGGCGCGAAGTCGGAACGGCGTTGTGCAGCATGGTCAGTCTCCTCTTGAGGATCAGATAGGTCGGCGAGGCGCTGGCGAGGCCGGCCTGCGGCCGCGGACCGACGCCCAGCCGCACCAGCAGGCGGCCGTAGTCCTGGGCGGCGTAGCGCCGGCTGTCGAGCACGGCCGCATCGACCGCGGCCTCGCGCGCCAGGGCGTACTCGCGCGCGATCAGGTGGGCGAGCGGGTGGAAGAAAAACAGCCATTGCGCCGCGGCCGGCACCCAGCCCCACCACAGGTCGCCGCGACGCAGGTGTTCGAGTTCGTGGTGCAGGGCCATTTCCAGTTCGGCCGCGCTCATGCCCGCCAGCCGCGCCTGCGGCAGCAGCACCGTCGCCGGCCACGGGCCCAGCAACTGCGGCGATTCGATCTGCGCCGACAGCCGCAGCGCCGGCATCCGGCGCAAGTCGAGCGCGACGCCGAGCCGATGCCAGATCTGCAGCGCGGCGGGGTGTTCGCAGCGTTGCGAATCGGCCAGGCGGCGGCGCGCGGCGCGCCAGGCCCGAGCCTGCGGCGCCAGCATCGCCAGGCAGCCGGCCAGCCACAGCCCGGCCAGCACCAGCGACCAGACCGGCAGGTCCGGGCCGGCGTGCGGCGCCGCATTCGCCGCTTCGCCGGCGGCGATCGCGAACGGCAGGCGCTCCGGCCAGGGCGCGGCCGGCAGTCCGTCGCCGGCGGCCAGCGCCGGCCACCACGACGGCGCCGACAACGCCAGCGGTGTCGGCCAACACAGGCCGATCAGCAACTGCAGGGCCGCCAGCCACCACAGCCGGCAACGCGCCGCCGCGCTCAGCCGCGGCAGCCAGCGGCAGGCCGCGGCCACCAGCGCCACCAGCAACAGCGATTGCAGGCTCGCCGCCGCCAGCCTGGCGATCAGTTCCGACACCCAGTCCGCATCGATGCCCATGTCAGCCGTCCTTGCGCCGCGATTGCAGTTGCGCGACCAGTTCTTCCAATTCGCCCAGTTCCTCGTCGCTGACCTCGCCGCGCTGCGACATCCAGGCCACGAACGGCGACAGCGAGCCTTGCAGGGTGTTGGCGACGAACTGGCCGACCGCCGAACGCATGACTTCGTCGGGCGCGGTCGCGCTGGCGTAGCGGTACACGCCGCCGGCCTTGCGCCGGCGCAGGAAGCCCTTGGCGCGCAGGCGCTCCATCATGGTCAGCACGGTCGAACGGGCCAGGCCGCGGGCCTGGCCGTAGTCGGCCGCCACTTCGCCGACCGAGGCGTCGCCGCGCTCGTCCAGGTAATGCAGCAGGGCCAGTTCCTGGTCGCCGATCGATTTGCGGTTCATGGACCCTCCTGACTACGTCTGTAGTCAGAGTGCGTTTGACTACAGGCGTAGTCAAGCGGCCGAAAGTCATGGGTCCGGGGCGGCGGGACGGCGGCGGGAGCGCTCCGGCAGCGCCGCTCCAATCTCGGATTCCGTGCCCGGCTGCCGGGTTTAAAGCCGCGCCGCGGCGGCCTGTAATAGTGTTCGTGCCCGGCCGCGTGACAGCATGGCCGCATGCATTCCCACGGCCACCATCACCACGCCCACGGCGGCACCCGCGCCTTCGCCGCGGTGACCTTGATCAACCTCGCCTACACCGTGCTCGAGGCCGGCTACGGTTTCGCCACCAATTCGCTGGCGCTGCTGTCCGATGCCCTGCACAACCTCGGCGACGTGCTCGGCCTGGGCCTGGCCTGGGGCGCCGCCGCCCTGGCCCGGCGCAGCCCCACCGACCGCCACACCTACGGCTGGCGCCGCGCGACCCTGCTCTCGCCGCTGGCCAACGCGCTGCTGCTGGTCGCCTTTTCCGGCGCCCTGGGCTGGGAGGCGATCCGCCGCTTCGGCGCGCCGCCGCAGATTCCAGCCTTGCCGGTGATGCTGGTCGCGGCGATCGGCATCGCGGTCAATCTGGGCGCGGCCTGGCTGGTGCGCGACGGCCACGAGCACGACCTCAACCGCCGCGGCGCCTTCCTGCATTTGATGGCCGATGCCGCGGTGTCGCTGGCGGCGGTGCTGGCCGGCGCCGGCATGTGGCTGACCGGCTGGGCCTGGCTCGACCCGGCGATCGCCTTGCTGATCGGCGCGGTGGTCGCGATCGGCGCATTCGGCCTGCTGCGCGAAAGCTTCGACGCGGCGATGGACGCGGTGCCGCGCAGCATCGACCGCGGCGAAGTCGAGGCGCTGCTGCGCGCGCAGCCGGGCGTGGAGACCGTGCATCACCTGCACATCTGGTCGCTGGGCGCCGGCGAGATCGCGATGACCGCGCACATCGTGCGTCCCGACGACAGCGACCACGACGCTTTCATCGACCGCCTCAACCGCGAGCTCGACCGCCGCTTCGGCATCAATCATCCGACCCTGCAGGTCGAGCACGGCCGCGCCTGCGAGCACGACCGCCACGACCGCGCGCCGCACGGCGGCCACGGCCATGGCCACGAGCACCATGAGCACCACGATCACGGCCACCGCCACGATCATCATCACCACGAAGACGGCTGCGGCCACGACCACCAGCACGGTCACGACCACGCCGCCGGCCACGATGGCGACCATCCGCACGATCACGATCGCCCGCACCCGCATCCGCAGCGTCCGAACCCCGGTCCATCGGCGTCGCGCTGAGGTTCATGCTGCATCGCAGCGAATCGCGCCGGGGCGCCGGATCTCCCACGATCCCTGCCCTCCGGCGCGCGCAAACCGTGACCGCCGACGCCCGTCGCACCGCCCCTGCGGCCCCTGCGCGGCCTCCTCGGGGCGGCCGCCCGGCCCGCAAAACCCGCCCGAGCCCATATAATCCCGCGATTACCCTTGCAGTTACCGTTACGAAAGGACCGGAGCCGGCGATGCTCAACGACATCAAGAAAGACGCACAGAACCGCATGGCCAAGAGCGTGGAAGCGTTCCGCCACGATCTGACCAAGGTCCGCACCGGCCGCGCCTCCACTGCGCTGGTGGACCATCTGAAGGTCAACTACCACGGTTCCGACATGCCGTTGAACCAGGTCGCCAGCGTCCAGGTCAGCGATGCGCGCACCCTGACCATCACCCCGTGGGAAAAGCAGATCGTCGGCGCGGTCGAGAAGGCCATCCTCGCCTCCGACCTGGGCCTGACCCCGAACACCGCCGGCACGGTGATCCGGATCAACCTGCCTGCGCTGACCGAAGAGCGCCGCAAGGAGCTGACCAAGGTCGTGCACAGCGAAAGCGAGAACGCCAAGGTCGCGGTCCGCAACATCCGCCGCGACGCCAACCATCAGGCCAAGGAACTGCTCAAGGACAAGAAGGTCACCGAGGACGAGCTGCGCCGCTTCGAGGACGAGATCCAGAAGGTCACCGACAGCGCGATCAAGGACGTCGACGGCGTGGTCAAGGCCAAGGAACAGGAGTTGATGGCGGTCTGATGCCGCCAGGCGCCGCACGCGGGTTCGACTGAACTTCCGCGCGCCGCGCCGGTCCAGTTCCGGGTTCCGCGCGCGCGGGGCCCGGCTCCGCCCGGCCGCCATCCCCCGTCAACGGCCGACCGTCCGCCTACCGAGATTCCCGTCATCGGCGCCATGCCCAACGAGTCCGCCCCCTCGCCCGCCCGCATCCCGCGCCACCTCGCCGTCATCATGGACGGCAACGGCCGTTGGGCCGAACGCCGGCGCCGGCCGCGCATCATCGGCCACCGCGCCGGCGCGCGCACGGTCAACGTCTGCATCGATTTCTGCATCGCCCGCGGCATCCAGGCGCTGACCCTGTTCGCGTTCTCGAGCGAGAACTGGGGCCGCCCGGAGGACGAAGTCGGCGGGCTGATGAAGCTGTTCCTCAACGCGCTGGAGCGCGAAGTCGAAGAGCTGCACCGGCGCGGCGTGCGGGTGCGCTTCATCGGCGAACGCGACCGCTTCTCGCCCAAGATCCGCGAACGCATGGCCGCGGCCGAGGCGCAGACCCGCGCCAACGACCGCCTGCACCTGACCATCGCCGCCAGCTACGGCGGCCGCTGGGACATCGTCCAGGCGGCGCGTTCGCTGGCCGCCGACGTCGCCGCCGGCCGGCTGGCCGCGGACGCGATCGACGAATCCCTGTTCGCCTCGCGGATTTGCCTGGCCGACCTGCCGCCGCCGGATCTGTTCATCCGCACCGGCGGCGACACCCGGATCAGCAATTTCCTGCTCTGGCAGCTGGCCTATACCGAACTGTGGTTCACCGAGGCGCTGTGGCCCGAACTCGACGAGGCGATGCTGCAACGCGCGCTGGACGAGTTCGGCGGCCGCGAGCGGCGCTTCGGCCTGACCGGGGCGCAAATCGCCGCCCAGCCCAAAGAGACCGTTGAATGACCCGAACCCGCCTGCTCGCCGCGCTGGTCATGGCGCCCGTCGCGATCGCTGCGATCCTGCTGCTGCCGACGCCGTGGATGATCGCCGTGGCCGCGGTGCTGTTCCTGGCCGGCCTGTGGGAGTGGTTCGACCTGGCCGAGATCGAGGACACCCTGTCGCGCACCGTGCTGCTGGTCGCGCACCTGGCGCTGATGGTGACCATCGTCTGGGCTTCGCGCGGCGGCGGCATGGGCGCGGTGCAGGCGCCGTCGATGGTGTTGTTCAAGATCGCCTCGCTGGTCGGCGTGGTGTGGTGGCTGCTGGCCCTGCTGTGGCTGCAGCGCTTCCAGTTCGCCAGCAACCACGAGACCTATGCGCGCGCGTTCAAGCTCGCCGCGGCGGCGCTGAGCGTGATCCCGGCCTGGTGCGCGCTGGCCTGGATCCACGCCGAGGGCCCGAACGGCCATTGGTGGCTGCTGACCGCGCTGGCCGTGGTCTGGGCCGCCGACAGCGGCGCCTATTTCGCCGGACGCAAGTTCGGCATGCTCAAGCTGGCCCCGCGGGTCAGCCCGAACAAGACCGTCGAAGGCCTGATCGGCGGCGCGATCGCCGGCGTCGCCGCCGGCGTGGGCTTTTCGCTGCTGGCCGGCGCCCGCACCGAGCAACTGCATTGGATCGCGCTGGTGTCGCTGGCGGCGGTGCTGTTCTCGGTGATCGGCGATCTGTTCGAAAGCCTGCTCAAGCGCCATGTCGGGGTCAAAGACTCCGGCCACCTGATCCCGGGCCACGGCGGCATCCTCGACCGCATCGACGGCGTGCTCGCCGCGCTGCCGGTGTTCGCGCTCGGCAAGGCCATCTTCGGGTTCTGATCCGGCCATGACTGCTCCCGCCCGCAAGGTCGCCGTACTCGGCGCCACCGGTTCGATCGGCACGTCCGCGCTGGACGTGATCGCGCGCCATCCCGATTCGCTGCGCGCCAGCGTGCTCGCCGCCGGCGGCAAGGTCGACGCCCTGCTCGCGTTGTGCGAACGCCATCGCCCCGAGCACGCGGTGATCGCCGACCCGGGCGGCTTCGCCGCGCTGCGCGACGGCCTGCGCGAACGCGGCCTGGCCACCCAGGCCCATTGCGGCGACCAGGCCCTGGTCGAGCTGGTCGGCTCGCAGGTCTGCGACACCGTGGTCGCGGCCATAGTCGGGGCGGCCGGGCTGACCTCGACCCTGGCCGCCGCCCGCGCCGGCAAGCGCCTGCTGCTGGCCAACAAAGAGTCCTTGGTGCTGGCCGGCGAGCTGCTGATGGACGCCGCCGCCCAGGCCGGCGCCTGCATCGTGCCGATCGACAGCGAGCACAACGCGATCTTCCAGTGCCTGCCCGACGCGCACGCCCACGCCGGTCTCAAGCGGATCCTGCTGACCGCCTCGGGCGGCCCGTTCCGCGGCCGTACACGTTCGCAGCTGACCGAAGTCACCCCGGAACAGGCGGTGGCCCATCCCAAATGGTCGATGGGGCCGAAGATCTCGGTCGATTCGGCGACGCTGATGAACAAGGGCCTGGAAGTGATCGAGGCCCACCACCTGTTCGGGGTCGGCGGCGAACGCATCGAAGTGCTGGTGCACCCGCAGAGCCTGGTCCATTCGCTGGTCGAATTCGTCGACGGCTCGACCCTGGCCCAGCTCGGCCTGCCCGACATGCGCACCGCGCTGGCGGTGGGCTTCGGCTGGCCGCAGCGGATCGACTCGGGCGTGGCCGGACTCGACCTGCTGGCCCACGGCCGGCTCGATTTCGAGCGCCCCGACCTCGCCGCCTTCCCCTGCCTGCGCCTGGCCTTCGAGGCCCTGGCCGCCGGCGGCACCGCGCCGGCGGTGCTGAACGCCGCCAACGAAGTGGCGGTTTCAGCGTTTCTTCAGCGGCGCATCGGTTTCCTAGCGATACCGGCGCTGGTCGAGGACACCCTCGCCGCGCTCCCCTCCCAACCGGCCAGTTCGCTGGCGGCGTTGCGCGACGCCGACGAACGGGCCCGCCGCCACGCCGAACAGGCGATCGTTCAACGAGCCTGAACCATGGCAGCAGCCCAGCCACCGTCGTCGAGGCAGCCATGAGCGAGGTCCTGGGATCGCTGTGGTGGCTCATCATCAGCATCGGCTTGCTGGTGACCATCCACGAGTTCGGCCATTTCTGGGTCGCCCGCCGCTGCGGGGTCAAGGTGCTGCGCTTCTCGATCGGCTTCGGCAAGCCGCTGTGGCTGCGCAAGGGCGCCGACGGCACCGAGTACGCGATCGGCGCGATTCCGCTCGGCGGCTACGTCAAGATGCTCGACGAGCGCGAATTCGAGATTCCCGACGCGCTGATCCCGCAGGCCTTCAACCGCAAGCCGGTGTGGCAGCGCATCGCCATCGTCGCCGCCGGCCCGGTCGCCAACCTGATCCTGTGCGTGGCCCTGTTGTGGGGCATGTTCGTGATCGGCCGCCCCGACTTCGCGCCGGTGATCGGCGACGCCGTCGGCCTGGCCGCCGAGTCGGGACTGCGCCGCGGCGACAGCGTGCTGCGGATCGGCGACCGCGACACCCCGACCTGGAGCGAGGTGCAACTGGCCCTGCTGCCCTACGCGCTGGACCGCGAGAACGTGGCGGTGCGGATCCGCGCCGAGAACGGCGCGCAGGCCACTCGCCAACTGCAGCTGTCGCGCCTGCCGGCCGAGTTCGACGAACGCCGCGCGGTGCAGATCGTCGGCCTCAGCGGCCGCCACGAGCTGCGCCCGACCGTGATCGGCCGGATCGCCCCGGGCGCCCCGGCCTGGGGCGTGCTGGCCGAGGGCGACCGGGTCACCGCGCTCGACGGCGATCCGGTGCGCAGCTGGGACGACCTCAGCGCGGCGGTGACCAAGCTCGGCGAGCGCGGCGGCGCGGCGATGATAGAAGTGGCCCGCAACGGCGACCGCCTGGCCCTGGAAATCGCCCCCAAGCGGATGGCCAGGCCCGACGGCAAGGCCTACTGGGGCCTGGGCCTGACCTCGGCCGCCGTGCCCGAGCCGGCGCGCGACGCGGTGCTGCGCTACGGCCCGCTGCAGGCGGTGCCGGCGGCGCTGCGCGAGGGCGTGCACCAGACCGAGCAGTTGTTCGCGATGATCGGCCGCGCCTTCACCGGCCGGGTCTCGCTGCAGAACACGGTGGCCGGCCCGGTGACCATCGGCCGCGCCGCCAACGCCTATGCCCGCAACGGGCCGGCCTGGTATCTGCAGCTGCTGGCCCTGCTGTCGCTGAGCCTGGGCATCCTGAACCTGCTGCCGATCCCGATCTTGGACGGCGGTCACCTGCTGTATTACCTTATCGAGCTGGTCAAAGGCAGCCCGGTCAGCGAGCGCGTGATGGCGGCCGGACATTTCGTCGGCCTGGCCCTGATCGCCAGCCTGATGGGCCTGGCGTTCTACAACGACATCCTGAACAACTTGGTGCGCTGATGCCGGCCTGACGCTCGAACGAACGCTTTGCCCTCTATCCTGCCGCACTTCGACCCGATGCCCGACTGCCGGCATCCAGCCCCAAACGGACGTAATGATGACGCGAATCCCTAATCGCCGCCTGCTCGCCCTCGCCCTTGCCACGGCAATGACCTCGGCGCCGGCGATTCCCGCGATGGCGCAGTCCGCCGATCCGTTCTCGCTGGGCGGCGGCGCGCCGAACGCTCCGGCACCGGGTTCGTTCACGGTCAGCGACATCCGCATCGACGGGTTGCAACGCATCTCCGCCGGCACCGTCTTCACCTACCTGCCGGTCGAGCGCGGCGACACGATGGACACGGCCAAGGCCGGCGACGCCATCCGCGCCCTGTACAAGACCGGCTTCTTCGAAGACGTCCGGCTCGACCGCCAGGGCACCATCCTGGTGGTCACCGTCGCCGAGCGTCCGGCGATCAACAAGCTGACCCTGACCGGCAACAAGGACATCAAGAGCGAAGACCTGCTCAAGGGCCTGAAGGAAATCGGCCTGGCCGAAGGCGAGACCTTCGACCGCCTGGCCCTGGACAAGGTCACCCAGGACCTGACCCGGCAGTACAACAACCGCGGCAAGTACAACGTCGAGATCACCAACTCGGTGAACCGCCTCGACCGCAACCGCGTCGACCTGACCATCACCGTCAAGGAAGGCAAGGCGGCCAAGATCCGCCACATCAACCTGATCGGCAACGACAAGTTCGAGCAGAAGGACATCCTCGACGGTTGGGAATCGCGCGAGCACAACTGGCTCAGCTGGTACCGCCGCGACGACCAGTACTCGCGCGAGAAGCTGTCCGGCGACCTGGAAAAGCTCAACTCCTATTACCTCGACCGCGGCTACGTCGACTTCAGCATCGACTCGACCCAGGTCGCGATCAGCCCGGACCGCCAGGACATGTTCCTGACCGCCGGCGTCACCGAGGGCGACCAGTACAAGGTCGCCAGCGTGCAGGTCACCGGCGACACCATCCTGCCCAAGGAAGAGATCGAGAAGCTGGTCATCGTCAAGCCGGAACAGATCTTCTCGCGCCGCCTGCTCGAGATCAGCTCCGACGCGATCACCGCGACCCTGGGCAACGTCGGCTACGCCTTCGCCCAGGTCAATCCGATCCCGGACGTCAACCGCGAGAACAAGACCGTCGGCATCAACATGCAGGTGGTGCCGGGCCCGCGCGTCAACGTGCGCCGGATCGTGTTCAAGGGCAACACCCGTACCGCCGACGAAGTGCTGCGCCGCGAAATGCGCCAGTTCGAAGGCACCTGGTACTCGCAGGCGGCGATCGACCGCTCCAAGATCCGGCTGCAGGGCCTGGGCTATTTCGAGAACGTCGACGTCGAGAGCAAGCCGGTGCCCGGCACCAACGACCAGGTCGACGTGGTCTACAACCTCAAGGAAACCACCTCCGGCAGCTTCGTGTTCGGCCTGGGCTATTCGCAGCTGGGCAAGCTGACCACGCAGATCCAGCTGTCGCAGAACAACTTCCTCGGCAGCGGCAACCGCGTGTCGGTGCAGGCGCAGCGCAGCCGTTACCAGTCGCGCTACGACTTCTCCTACACCAACCCCTACTTCACCGACGACGGCGTCTCGCTGGGCTACAACCTGTCCTGGCGCGAACTCGACTACTCCGACTTCAACACCGCCCAGTACTCGACCACCAACGGCACCGCCCAGGTCGTGCTCGGCGTGCCGCTGACCGAGACCGACTCGGTGACCGGCCTGCTCGGCATCGACAGCAACGAGATCCTGGCGTTCGAGAACACCGCGCCGCCGAGCATCATCGATTACCTCGACGCGCTCGGCCAACGCACCTTCCACGCCTGGCGCGCGCAGATCGGCTGGGGCCGCAACAGCCTCAACCACGCGCTGACCCCGACCGCCGGCACCCAGCAGCGGGTGTGGCTGGAAGCGACCCTGCCGGGCTCGACGGTCGAGTACTACAAGATCAACTACAACTTCTCCAAGTTCTGGCCGCTGTCGCGCCACCTGGTGCTCAACACCCGCGCCGAACTGGGCTACGGCGACAGCTACGGCAAGGACAGCAGCCGGGTCGTCGACCGCGACGGCACCGGCCCCAACCCGCCGAAGACCATCACCGCGACCGGCCTGCCGTTCTTCGAGAACTTCTACGCCGGCGGCGTGCGCTCGGTGCGCGGCTTCACCGACAACACCCTCGGCCCGCGCGAGGCCGCCTTCGTCGGCGCGACCTACAAGCAGCCGCTGGGCGGCGCGTTCAAGACCACCGGTTCGCTGGAAATGTATTTCCCGACCCTGCTCGACACGCCGGCCGCGCGCATCTCCGCGTTCCTGGACTTCGGCAACGTCTACAAGGACTACGACGCCTTCGACGCGGGCGAGCTGCGCGCCTCGGCCGGTATCGCCCTGATGTGGCGCTCGCCGATGGGCCCGATCTCGATCAGCTACGCGTTCCCGTTCAAGAAGCAGGGTCCGGAGTACAACGCGCAAGGCCAGCAGGTCGACCGCGGCGACGAGCTGGAACGCCTGCAGTTCACCTTCGGCGGCACGTTCTGATCGCCGACCGCGCTTTGGGCACCCCGCTGTGAGCAACGACGGTTACACCGCGCAGGAACTGGCCGAGCGCTTCGCGCTCGGCTTGCGCGGCGACGGCGCCGCGCGCGTGCTCGGCGTCGGCACCCTGGCCCGGGCCGAGCCCGGCCAGCTGGCCTTCCTCGCCAATCCCAAGTACCGCGCCCAGCTCGCCGCGAGCCGCGCCGGTGCGGTGGTGATGCGCGAGGACGACGCCGAGGGCTACGCCGGCACCGCGCTGATCGCGCGCGATCCCTACGCCGCCTTCGCCAAGATCTCGGCCCTGTTCGAGCCGCGCCCGCTGCGCGAACCCGGCATCCACGCCTCGGCCGCGATCGATCCCAGCGCGGACGTGTCGCCCCAGGCCCATATCGGCCCCTTCGTCAGCATCGGCGCGCGCAGCCGCATCGAGGCCGGCGCCATCGTCGGCCCCGGCTGCGTGATCGGCGAGGACTGCGTGGTCGGCGCCGGCAGCGAACTGATCGCCCGGGTGACTCTGGTGACCCGGGTCCGGCTCGGCCAGCGCGTACTGATCCATCCCGGCGCGGTGCTCGGCGCCGACGGCTTCGGCCTGGCGATGGAGGCCGGCCGCTGGCTCAAGGTGCCCCAGCTCGGCGGCGTGGTGGTCGGCGACGATTGCGAGATCGGCGCCAACACCACCATCGACCGCGGCGCGATCGAGGACACGGTGCTGGAAGAGGACGTGCGCCTGGACAACCAGATCCAGATCGGCCACAACGTCCGCATCGGCGCCCACAGCGCCATGGCCGGCTGCTCGGCCGCGGCCGGCAGCGCCCGGATCGGCCGCTACTGCCTGATCGGCGGCGGCGCCGGCGTGCTCGGCCATCTGGAGCTGTGCGACAAGGTCGTGATCACCGCGATGAGCCTGGTCACCAGCTCGATCCGCGAGCCGGGCGAGTACTCCTCCGGCACCCCGCTGATGGACAACCGCAGCTGGCGCAAGAACGCCGCCCGGTTCAAGCAGCTCGACGCGATCGCCCGCCGCAACCCGCGTCCGCGCGAGGACGGCTGAGCCGCCCTGCCCCGGCGCCACCATACGCCGGCGCCACACCCGCGGCGAAAACTGCGGGACAATGGGCATTGCGGCGCAAGCCGATCACGACGGGCCGCGGACGGACCGCGGACTCCCAGCGCAGGACGCGCATAACGGAAGAACCCAAGAAGATGAGCCAGACCCTGCAACTCCCGCTCGACGTTACGGCGATCCAGAAGCTGCTGCCGCACCGTTACCCGTTCCTGCTGGTCGACCGCGTGGTCGAGTTCGAAGCCCACAAGCGCGTGCTCTGCCGCAAGAACGTGAGTTGCAACGAGCCCTACTTCAACGGCCACTTCCCCGGCCACCCGGTGATGCCGGGGGTGCTGGTGATCGAAGCGCTGGCCCAGGCCGGCGGCATCCTGACCCAGCTCTCGCACGGCGGCGTCGCCGACGGCCGCCTGTTCTACCTGGTCAAGATCGACAACGCCAAGTTCTCGCGCATGGTCACCCCGGGCGACTGCCTGGAGCTGGAAGTCACGCTCAAGCGCACCATCCGCAACATGGCCATCTACACCGGCGTGGCCCGCGTCGACGGCGAGCAGGTCGCCTGCGCCGACATCGTCTGCGCCGAGGTCAAGGAGTGACGCGATGAGCGCCACGATCCACCCCACCGCCTTCGTCGAACCCGGCGCCCGCCTCGGCGACGGCGTCGTGGTCGGCCCGTTCTGCTACATCGGCGATCAGGTCGAGGTCGGCGACGGCACCGTGTTCGGCCCGCACTGCGTGGTCCACGGCCCGACCCGGATCGGCCGCGGCAACCGCTTCTACGCCCAGTGCGCGATCGGCGGCGATCCGCAGGACAAGAAATTCGCCGGCGAACGCACCGAGCTGGAAATCGGCGACGACAACGTGTTCCGCGAGTTCGTCACCGTCAACCGCGGCACCGGCAACGGCGGCGGCCTGACCCGGATCGGCAACGGCAACTGGTTCCTGGCCTACACCCACGTCGCCCACGATTGCCAGGTCGGCAACCAGTGCGTGTTCTCCAACAACTCGACCCTGGCCGGCCACGTCACCGTGGAAGACCAGGTGATCATGAGCGGCTTCTCCGGCATCCATCAGTTCTGCCGGATCGGCGCGCACGCCTTCATCGGCATGGGCGCGCTGGTCAACGGCGACGTGCCGCCGTTCCTGATGGTCGCCCAGGACGGCTACGGCCGCCCGCGCGGGATCAACAGCGAAGGCCTCAAGCGCCGCGGCTTCGACGCCGAACGCATCGGCGCGATCAAGCGCGCCTACCGCACCTTGTACGTCTCCGGCGCTTCGCTGGAAGAAGCGCGGGCCAAGCTCGAGGACATCGCCGCCGACAGCCCGGACGTGCGCGCCCTGCTCGACTTCATCGGCAACGGCGAGCGGCCGCTGCTGCGCTGAGCCCGCCCGCGGCGGGACGGCGCCGGCCGTCCCGTCCTGCGCAGCGCTTCCCATCCGATTCCGCGTCGCGGCGCCCCGCGCGCGCCGAGGCGCGCGGCGTGATCGCCGCCCGGCTTGGCCCACGACCGCGATCACCCGCCTGGGCAGGATCTGACCCTCGGGGACGACGTTGGCCCCACGACAGGGCACAATGCGACGGCAAGTCCGGTTTCCCCCGCTGACGCCCGTCGCGCGCCGCGCCTCGCCGCCGCGCCCCACGGCACGAACTGGAACGTCACAGCGCCGATGAATGCCGCCGCTACCGCCCCGATCGACGAGATCTTCCCCGCTCCGCCGCCTCCGCCGCCGCGCTACGCCCTGATCGCCGGCGAGGCCTCCGGCGACCTGCTCGGCGCCGCCCTGATCGAAGAGCTCAAGCGCCGCCACCCGGGCGCCGAATTCGTCGGCATCGGCGGCGAGCAGATGCGCGCGGCCGGGATGGACACCTGGTTCGACGCCGGCGAACTGGCGGTGATGGGCCTGTCGGAAGTGCTCAAGCACCTGCCGCGCCTGTTGCGCCTGCGCCGCGACGTGCGCCAGCGGGTGCTGGACTGGAAGCCCGACGCGTTCATCGGCATCGATGCGCCCGATTTCAATCTCGGCGTCGAACGCTGGCTCAAGCAGCGCGGCGTGCGCACCGTGCACTACGTCAGCCCCTCGGTCTGGGCCTGGCGGCGCAAGCGCGCGCAGAAGATCGGCCACAGCGCCGACCGGGTGCTGTGCCTGTTCCCGATGGAGCCGCCGATCTACGCCGAGTTCGGCGTCGACGCGCGCTTCGTCGGCCATCCGCTCGCCGACGAGATGCCGATCCACCCCGACCGCGACGAAGCGCGGATGAACCTGGGCCTGGACGAAGAAGCGCCGGTGCTGGCGATGCTGCCGGGCTCGCGGGTCGGCGAAATCGAACGCCTGGCCGGCGACTTCCTCGCCGCCGCGGCGCTGATGCTAGCCGCCGAGCCGCGCCTGAGCGTGGTCGCGCCGATGGCCAACGCCGCCTCGCGCGCCGCGTTCGAACGCATCCTGCAGGCGCACCCGGACGGTGCGCGGCTGAGCCGCGCGCTGCGCATCGTCGACCGCGGCGCGCGCACGGTGATGGTCGCCAGCGACGCGGTGCTGCTGGCCTCCGGCACCGCCACCCTGGAGGCGATGCTGGCCAAGCGGCCGATGGCGGTGGCCTACAAGGTCGCGCCGCTGACCTATGCCCTGGTCAAGGGTCTGGGCATGCTCAAGGTCGACCACTACGCCCTGCCGAACGTGCTCGCCGGCGAAGCGCTGGTGCCGGAGCTGATGCAGGCCGAGTGCACGCCGGAGAACCTGGCCGGCGCCTGCCTGCGCTGGCTGCGCGACCCGCAAGCCGCCGCCGCGCTGTTGCCGAAGTTCCAGCGCATCCACCTGGAGCTCAAGCGCGACGCCTCGGCGCGCGCCGCCGATGCGATCGAGCAGTTGATCGGCGAGAATGCGGCGAGCAACGCCTAGCGTTCGAGATCGACGGCCGGCGCAGCGGAACCGGGAACGAGTACCCGCCTGCGCACCGGCTTCGATCGGTTTTCCCGCCCTTTGCATGTCCTGCCCTTTGCGCCGGCCTCGTTCTTCGCCGCTCGCTCCTCTCCACTCATTCCTCTGCACCCGCCCGCTGCCTTGAACGCCCCCGCCGCCACCGTCCGCCCCCGCGCCAAGCCGCGCCTGATCGCCGGCGTCGACGAGGCCGGGCGCGGCCCGCTGGCCGGGCCGGTGGCGGTCGCCGCGGTGATCCTGAACCCGCGCCGGCGCATCGAAGGCCTGGACGATTCCAAGAAGCTGACCGAGGCCCGCCGCGAGGCGCTGTTCCCGCTGATCCAGGAACGCGCCCTGGCCTGGCGGATCGAATTGGTCGAGGTCGAGGAAATCGACCGGATCAACATCTTCCACGCCACCATGACCGGCATGCGCCGCGCGGTGCTGGCGCTGAACCCCGGCGCCGACCTGGTCCGGGTCGACGGCAACCGCCTGCCGTCCGGCCTGCCCTGCGCCGCCCAGGCGCTGGTCGGCGGCGACGCGCTGGAGCCGTCGATCATGGCCGCCTCGATCCTGGCCAAGGTCGCCCGCGACCGGATCATGCGCGGCCTGCACGAGCAGTACCCGCACTACGGCTTCGACCAGCACAAGGGCTATTCCACCGCCGCCCACCTGGCCGCGCTCAACGCCCACGGCCCCTGCCCCCAGCACCGCCGCAGCTTCGCCCCGGTGCGCATCGCCGAAGGCCAGTTGGCCTTGTTCTGAGCGCGTCTGCGCGGCGCGAGATCGGCGCTGGCGGTCGCGGCTTGCGCCGCTGCTACTGCAACGATACGCACTGTTGCTTTTGCTTTTGCTTGAAGAGCTCGGCGCAGCAACGAACTTGCGAGAACGACCGTAGACCCGAAGGGCGGCGCACAGGATGTGCGCCGTTTTTCGATAGGACAAGGATGTCCTATCGAAAAATCCCCGCGCCGGCACCGAACTCGCAGGGGAGGTTTGCGCAAGACGCGTTTTTCTTTGGTGACTTTCTTTTGGGGCGCCAAAAGAAAGTTACCCGCCCGCTTGCGGGCGGAAGCTTCGCATTTGAAGCCTTCGAACGACAGACGCGGCGAGACCGACACAGCGCGGTCGCGGCTCACGCCGCTCCTACAGGGCGCCAAAAGAAAGTTACCCGCCCGCTTGCGGGCGGGTAACTTTCTTTTGGCGCCCTGTAGGAGCGGCGTGAGCCGCGACCGCGCTGTGTCGGTCTCGCCGCGTCTGTCGTTCGAAGGCTTCAAATGCGAAGCTTCCGCCCGCTTGCGGGCGGAAGCTTCGCATTTGAAGCCTTCGAACGACAGACGCGGCGAGACCGACACAGCGCGGTCGCGGCTTGCGCCGCTCCTACAGGGAACCGGCGACACCGGTCGTCAGAGAGGGCGCGCAAGTGCGGGCGCTACCGCCGATCGGCTGAATGCGCGCTCCCTGCCATCGGTCACAGCGACTTCATACCGGCGCGCCCACACTGCCGACAGGCGCAGAGTCACCCCCTGCAGACCCTGCAGGTTCGCGTCGCCGCCGGCCCGCGACGCGCGCCGCCGCCTCCCCCGTAGGCCGGACGCGAGGTGTTCCCATGCGCATGCCTCACCCCACCCCGACCGCCGAGCCGCTGCCGTTCGAACGCGACGCCGTCGCCCCGCCGGTGCCGCCGGCCTACCAACCCGCCCTGGCGATCCGGCCCGCCGCGATCGCCGAATTCGACGCCCTGGTCCACGAACTGCAACCCGATGCCGCCCGGGTCGACGCGGCGCGGCTGCAGCGCCTG
The DNA here is from genome assembly GCF_019733395.1 of Lysobacter sp. BMK333-48F3. Classification (NCBI taxonomy): domain Bacteria; kingdom Pseudomonadati; phylum Pseudomonadota; class Gammaproteobacteria; order Lysobacterales; family Lysobacteraceae; genus Lysobacter; species Lysobacter sp. BMK333-48F3. The sequence goes on from NZ_JAIHOO010000001.1 coordinate 4,926,436, forward strand.
GCCGGCTGGCTGGCCGCGTTGCCGGCCAGCGAAGCCCGCCGCGTCATCGACGACCGCATGCAGCGGCTGCAGGAGCTGCACGCGATGGTCGACGACCCGGCCTGGGACTGCGATCCGGCCCTGCGGGTACGCCTGGACAAGCTGTTCGCCTACATCGACCGCAACGACGACCTGATCCCGGATCCGACCCCGCTGCTGGGCCTGCTCGACGACGTGCTGCTGCTGGAACTGGCCTGGCCGACCTTCGCCGCCGAAGCCGACGACTTCCGCGACTTCTGCGCCTATCGCCGGCTTGAGCACCCGCACGGCGAACCCGCCGAACAGCGCGCGGCCTGGATGCGCGACCGCCAGGCCGAACTGGCCCTGTTGCAGCACAACGCCCGGGTCAACGACAGCCACTACGCCAACGGCCGCACCCCCGAGCCGGTGTTCCGGATCGCCTGACCCGACCCGCGGCCGCCCGGCTGTTGCGGCGGCCGCCGCCACCCGCCTTCGGCGCCGCCGAAGGCCCGGGCGTCCGACGCCGCGGGCGCCCGCGCGCACCGGTCCGCGCGCCGCACGAGCGCGCGCCGCCGAGGACCTCGCCGGGAAAGTTTTCGCCGCGTGGTGAGATTCCACGCAGTGCGCCGTCGCGGCCGGTTTCCAGCCCTGTCAAGGCTTGTCCCGAGCCGCCGGGCTGATACCCTGCAATCCGGCACGCAACCGCTGCCGTCCCCCGGCTTGGCATCATCACGGCACGGCCGCAGAACCGGTACGCATGTCCGCTCCATTCGTTCATCTTCACTTGCACAGCGAGTACTCGCTCGCCGACTCGACGATCCGCATCGGCGATCTGGTCAAGCGCTGCGTCGCTCACGGCCAGCCCGCGGTCGCCCTGACCGATCTCGACAACCTGTTCGCCGCGGTCAAGTTCTACAAGACCTGCGAAGGCGCCGGGATCAAGCCGATCATCGGCGCCGACGTGCACCTGGCCGACGGCAACGAGGCCGCCTCGCGCCTGACCCTGCTGTGCCGCGACCGCGGCGGCTACCTGACCCTGTCGCGCCTGCTGACCCGGGCCTGGATGGAAGGCCACCGCACCGAAGGCGTGGTGCTGCGTCCGGAATGGCTGCGCGAGGACAACGACGGCCTGTTCGCCATGGCCGGCCGGCACAGCCTGGCCGGGCGCCTGGCCGCGACCAATCGCCACGAGCTGGCCCACGCCTGGCTGGTCGACTGGCAGGGCGTATTCGGCGATCGCCTGCACCTGGAACTGACCCGCACCCGCCGCGACGGCGAGGAAGCCTTCAACGCCTTCGCCCTGCACGCCGCCGGCAAGCGCGGCCTGCCGGTGGTGGCCAGCAACGACGCGCGCTTCCTCGACGCCGACGGTTTCGACGCGCACGAGGCGCGGGTGTGCATCGCCTCCGGCCGCGTGCTCGACGACCCCAAGCGGCCGCGCGACTACAGCGAGGAGCAATACCTCAAGTCCAGCGAGGAAATGGCCGAGCTGTTCGCCGACGTGCCCGACGCGATCGACAACGCGCTGGCCCTGGCGACGCGCTGCAACGTCGAACTCAAGCTCGGCGAATACGCCCTGCCGGCGTTCCCGGTGCCCAGCGACCACACCATCGAATCCTGGCTGCGCTCGCAATCGCGCGAGGGCCTGGCCAAGCGCCTGGAGAAGAATCCGCTCGCCCCGGGCAAGACCCGCGAGGAGTACGACGAACGCCTGGAAGTCGAGCTGGACGTCATCATCAAGATGGGCTTCCCCGGCTACTTCCTGATCGTCGCCGACTTCATCAACTGGGCCAAGGACCACGAGATTCCGGTCGGCCCGGGCCGCGGTTCGGGCGCCGGCTCGCTGGTCGCCTGGGCGCTGGGCATCACCGACCTGGATCCGCTGCCCTACGACCTGCTGTTCGAGCGCTTCCTCAATCCCGAACGCGTGTCGATGCCCGACTTCGACATCGACTTCTGCATGGACCGGCGCGACGAGGTCATCGACTACGTCGCCCGCAAGTACGGCCGCGACCGCGTCTCGCAGATCATCACCTACGGCACCATGGCGGCGAAGGCGGTGGTGCGCGACGCCGGCCGCGTGCTCGGCCATCCCTACGGCTTCGTCGACGGCATCGCCAAGCTGATCCCGAACACCCTGGGGATCTCGCTCGACGACGCCCTGGGCGAGTCCGAGGCGGCGCGCAAGAATCCCGAACTGGCCTCGGCCGACCTGATCCAGCGCTATCGCAACGAAGACGACGTGCGCGACCTGATGGATCTGGCGCGCAGCCTGGAAGACCTGACCCGCAACGCCGGCAAGCACGCCGGCGGCGTGGTGATCGCGCCCAGCCCGCTGTCGGACTTCTGCCCGCTGTTCGCCGAACACGACGGCGAGGGCCGCGGCAAGAGCCCGGTGACCCAGTTCGACAAGGACGACGTCGAAGCGGTCGGCCTGGTCAAGTTCGACTTCCTCGGCCTGCGCACGCTGACGATCATCGATTGGGCGGTGCGCGCGATCAACAAGCGCCGCGCCAAGGAAGGCAAGGAGCCGCTCGACGTCAACGCCCTGGAGCTGACCGACAAGGAAACCTACGAGCTGTTCGCCCGCGGCGACACGGTCGCGGTATTCCAGTTCGAATCGCGCGGCATGCGCGAGCTGCTCAAGCGCGCCAAGCCCGACACCTTCGAAGACATCATCGCCCTCGCCGCGCTGTTCCGTCCCGGCCCGCTGGGCTCGGGGATGGACAAGGACTGGGTCGACCGCAAGCACGGCAACGCCGAGGTCACCTACCCGCACGACTCGCTGGAACCGGTGCTGTCGCCGACCTACGGCGTCATCGTCTACCAGGAACAGGTGATGCAGATCGCCCAGGTCCTGGCCGGCTACACCCTGGGCGGCGCGGACATGCTGCGCCGCGCGATGGGCAAGAAGAAGCCTGAGGAAATGGCCAAGGAGCGGGCCAAGTTCGAGGCTGGCTGCGCCGAGCGCAACATCCCGGCCAAGCAGGCCAGCCCGATCTTCGACTTGATGGAGAAGTTCGCCGAGTACGGCTTCAACAAGTCGCACTCGGCCGCCTACGCCCTGGTCGCCTACCAGACCGGCTGGCTCAAGCGCCATTACGGCGCCGAGTTCATGGCCGCGACCTGTTCGTCGGACATGGACAACACCGACAAGGTGGTGAACTTCCTCGACGAAGCGCGGGTGATGGGCATCACCGTGCTGCCGCCGCACGTCAACGAATCGGAGTACATGTTCGAGGCGATCGACGCCGACACCATCCGCTACGGCATCGGCGCGGTGAAGGGCGTCGGCCGCGGCGTCTGCGAGGCGATCGTCGAGGCGCGCCGCGCCGGGCCGTTCGTCGACCTGCTCGACTTCTGCAAGCGCGTCGACAGCGGCAAGCTCAACCGCCGCGCGCTGGAAGCGCTGACCCATGCCGGCGCGCTCGACGGCCTGGGCAAGAACCGGGCGAGCCTGATGATCCAGCTGCCGGAAGTGCTCAAGGCCACCGACCAGTTGGCCAAGGAGCGCGCGGCCGGCCAGGTCTCGCTGTTCGGCGGCTTCGAGGCGGCGGCGCCGGCGCTGCACCTGGACCTGTCGGAAACCGAGGAGTGGCCGCTGGCGCAGATCCTGCACGGCGAGCGCGAGACCCTCGGCCATTACCTCAGCGGCCACCCCTTCGATCCTTACCGCGAGGAACTGCGCGGCTTGGTCGGCAACGACCTGGGCGAGTTGGAGAAGATCTGGGAAGGCCGCCCGGAAAGCGCGCGCGGCGGCTGGCGCCCGGAGCTGGAGGTCATCATCGCCGGCCAGGTGGTCGGCCTGCGCAAGAAGGGCGACAGCCAGATGTTCGTGCAGATCGAGGACGGCCGCGGCCGCCTGGAGTGCGCGTTCTTCTCCGAGACCTATAGCGAGTTCGCTTCGATGCTGGCGCGCGACCGCCTGCTGGTGATCCAGGGCGGCCTGCGCGAGGACTCCTTCAGTGGCGGCTTCGCCCTGCGCGCGGCGCGCTGCTGGGACTACAACCAGGTCTGCGCGCGCTACGCCCAGCGGCTGTCGCTGCGGGTCGACCTGCGCGTGCCCGGCGCCTGGCAGCGGGTCGACGCCTTGCTGGCCAAGCAGCGCCCCGGCAACACCCCGATCCGGCTCGACCTGCTGCGCCAGGGCGCGGCCGGCATGCTCGACCTGAACGGCCCGCAGTCGGTGCGCATCGACGCCGAGCTGACCGGCATCCTGCGCGCCCAGCCCGGGGTCCGCGCGGTCAAGCTGAGCTTGAACAAACCCTGGGCGCAGAGCTAGGAAACAGTGGGTCGTAAAGAGGAACGAGCGGACCGGGCGCCGTCCCGGGTTTCTCGTTCCTCTGCACGGGTTGCTTAGCCCGGAACCGTGGCGCTCCTCACGCCTGCGAAGTGCCACCGATGCCCCGTTCCTCTTGACGCGCTTCCCGCCGCGCCCCATGCCCCTCGGTACGGTCCGCCCCCCTAGGCTAGACTGTGCCTCGACCTAGGCCCACGGCCCCCGAATGAATCCGAACTACCTCGACTTCGAGCAGCCCATCGCCGACCTGGAAGCCAAAATCCAGGAACTGCGCCACGCCAGCAGCGGCCCGGCCGTCGACATCGATGCCGAAATCCACGCCCTGCAGGACAAGCTGCGCCTGCGCACGGCGCAGATCTTCCGCGACCTCTCGTCCTGGCAGATCTCCCAGCTCGCCCGCCACCCCGCCCGCCCCTACACCCTGGATTACCTGCGGGTGATGTGCGACGAGTTCCAGGAACTGGCCGGCGACCGCGCCTTCGCCGACGACAAGGCCATCGTCGGCGGCCTGGCCCGCATCGCCGGCCGCAGCGTGGTGGTGATCGGCCATCAGAAGGGCCGCGACACCAAGAGCAAGATCAAGCGCAATTTCGGCATGCCGCGTCCGGAGGGCTACCGCAAGGCGCTGCGGCTGATGAAGCTGGCCGAGCGTTTCCGCCTGCCGCTGCTGACCTTCATCGACACCGCCGGCGCCTGGCCGGGCATCGACGCCGAAGAACGCGGCCAGTCCGAGGCGATCGCGCGCAATCTGATGGAGATGGCCGAGCTCAAGACACCGGTGATCTGCACCGTGATCGGCGAAGGCGGCTCCGGCGGCGCGCTGGCGATCGGCGTCGGCGACCGCACCTTGATGCTCGAATACAGCACCTATTCGGTGATCACTCCGGAAGGCTGCGCATCGATCCTATGGAAGACCGCCGAGAAGGCCAAGGACGCGGCCGAACAGCTCGGCCTGACCGCCAAGCGCCTGCACGACCTGGGCCTGGTCGACAAGATCGTGCGCGAGCCGATCGGCGGCGCGCACCGTAATCCCAAGCAGATGGCCACCCGCCTGAAGGCGGTGCTGCTCAACGAACTCGACGCGCTGGAAGGCGTGCCGACCGAGCAGTTGCTGCAGCGCCGTTACGAGCGCTTGCGCAGCTACGGCGCTTACGAAGCCGCGTAACGCGACGACAACGCGGACATGGACGTCCGGACCGCCCCACCCCGCAACGACGCCCGGCGCTGGCCGCTGCGGGCGTTCGGCTATCTGGCGGCGCTGCCGGTGGCGCTGTTCTGCCTGGCGGTCGCGTTTTGCTATGGCCTGTACTGGCAGGGCCTGGCCGATATCCCGGCCGAGTTGCCGCAAGCGCGGCGCACGTATCCAACCGAGTTGCGCCGCTTGTACTGGCGAGCGCACGACGGCCAAGGCGAGATCCGCCTGCCGCGATCGAGTTCGCCGCGCCTGGCGAGCGAGCTGTTACGGATTGCGGCAAGCAGCCAAGCGCGACCGCCGAGACCGTCCGCGGCCTGGCAGGTCCTCAGCCAGTCCGCCCGCGTAATGCTGGCCGAACTCGAACCCGCGCCGGGCCCGAATTTGCGCCGGCACCAGACCGAATTCTCGCTGCAGATCCTGCTCAGCCGCGAGCGCAGCGGCGAGCAGTTGATCGACTACCTGCTCGATCGCAGCTACTTCGGCCAGGACGCAGCCCATCGACCCATCCACGGCATCGAAGCCGCCTCGTCGCACTACTACGGCCTGCCGGTCGAACGACTGACGGCCGCCGAACAGCTCGCCCTGCTGGTGCTGCCGCGCGGTCCGTACTACTTCGATCCGGCTTGCAATCCCGAGCGGTTCCAGCAGCGCTATGCGTTCCTGCTCGGCCGCGTCGGCCTGGTTCCGGCGAACACCACCGAGCATTCCCCGCCTCCGCGCATGCGCATAGGCGGATGCTCACGCAAGGCACGCGCCAAGCCGGTTGCACCGAACGTCGAGCCATCGACGACTTAGACGGAAGTCGCAGCCGGTGAAACGAATCCGGCGCAGGTTATCTACCTTGCCGCTCCTGCCGGCCTGAAACTCGGCTCGTGCGCCTGCCGCCAATCCGATGCGCCGGCACCGGGACCATCGCCCACGCCTGAGTTCCAAGCCCGCTGATAGCGTTACGCCAGTCGCGGCTTCGCCCCTGATTCGCTCACGGCGCTGCACGACCGGATCGGCCTCGCAGCCGCGCCTCTGCGAGTTCCGCTCCGGAATCCGTTCGGACGCTGCCGCCGGTGGGGCAGGCCCCATTACGACCGTTGCCGCCTGCAGCCGCATGCGCAGGCGACCTCGCATCGATGGCATCGCCCCCCCTTCCACCGCCGACCCGTGTGCGGCGGCGAGAGTCTTTCACACCACTCACTACAGACTTCCCGATGATTGCAGAACTCTATTGGCTACCCGCCTCGACTTCCTTGCGCCTGGCTCTGGCACCGAGACCGCGCGCCGGCGACTGGCTAGACGACGAGATGCGGGCCTGGGCCCGGACAGGCGTCGATGTCGTGGCGTCGCTGCTCGAGCCGCAGGAGATTCGCGAACTTGGCCTGCACGGCCAGGAACAGGCTTGCCGGGTTTCGGGCATGCGCTACCTTTCGTTTCCGATCGCAGACCGCCAGGTTCCGCCCTGCCTGCGGGCGACGCGGCGTTTCTGCGGCGCGCTTGCCGACGACCTGCGCTCGGGGCTGGCCGTCGTCGTCCACTGCCGCGCCGGCATCGGCCGCAGCGGATTGATCGCAGCCTGCGTACTGCAGGAATTCGGCATCACCGGCGATGCGGCGTTTGCGATGCTCGGCGCTGCGCGGCGGGTTCAAGTACCGGACACCGAGCAACAAGCGCAGTGGGTGCGCGACTATGCGGCGCACCGCTCCTTGAGCGGGTCGGCCGAGCCTCGCGCCGATGTTCACCAGGCGCGCTGATACTGCTCCGGCACCTGCAGACTCGCGCCCAGCTCGCGCGCGGCGCGCTGCGGGAAATACGGGTCGCGCAGCAACTCGCGCGCCAGCAGCACCGCGTCGGCCTCGCCGTCGGCGACGATGCGCTCGGCCTGCGCGGCTTCGGTGATCAGGCCGACCGCGCCGGTGGCGATGCCGGCTTCGCGGCGGATGCGCGCGGCGAACGGCACCTGGTATCCGGGTTCGACCGGAATGCGCGCGTTCGGCACCAGGCCGCCGCTGGACACGTCGATCAGGTCGACGCCCAAGTCCTTCACCTCGCGCGCCAGGGCGACGCTCTGCTCGATGTCCCAGCCGCCGTCGGCCCAGTCGGTGGCGGAGATGCGCAGCCACAGCGGCAGCCGCTCCGGCCAGACTTCTCGGACGGCGGCCAGCACTTCGCGCAGCAGGCGGGTGCGGTTGTCGTAGCCGCCGCCGTAGCGGTCGTCGCGCCGGTTCGACAGCGGCGACAGGAACTGGTGCAGCAGATAGCCGTGCGCGGCGTGGATCTCGACCAGTTGGAAGCAAGCGTCGAGCGCGCGCTGCGCGGCGGCGGCGAAATCGTCGACCACGGTGCGGATCTCGATCGGCGACAGCGCGCGCGGCACCGGCGACTCGCTGCGGAACGGCAGCGCCGACGGCGCCACCGGCAGCCAGCCGCCGTCGGCCGGCGCGACCGGCTTGCCGCCCAGCCAGGGCGCTTCGACGCTGGCCTTGCGCCCGGCATGGCCGAGCTGGGCGCCGACCGCGGTGCCGCGCGAACGCAGGAAGCAGTTGATCCGGTGCCAGGCCTCGGCCTGGGCGGTGTTCCACAGGCCGGTATCGGCCGGCGAAATGCGTCCTTCCGCCGATACCGCGCTGGCTTCGCTGAGGATCAGCCCGGCGCCGCCGACCGCGCGGCTGCCGAGATGGACCAGATGCCAGTTGTTCGGCAGCCCGTCGACGGCCGAGTACTGGCACATGGGCGAGACCACCAGGCGGTTGCGCAAGGTCAGCGACCGTTGCGCGAGCGGAGCGAAAAGCCGGGACACGGCACGATTCCTAGAGGGGATTATGGGTAAAAACGGTAGCGATCCCGGCGCGCCGGCGCAGCATCATCGATGGGTTGCTGCATCCCGCCGCCGTGGCACCATGAACCGATGCCCCTCCCCCGCGCCGATGCGATCGTTTCCGCCCTGCGCGAGCTGCCGCCGACGCCGCTGTGCGTGGCCTACAGCGGCGGCCTGGATTCCAGCGCGCTGCTGCACGCCCTGGCGGCCTCGGCGCAGGCGCGCGCGCAGGGCCTGCGCGCCTGGCACGTGCACCACGGCCTGCATCCGCAAGCCGACGCCTGGACCGCGCATTGCGCGCGGATCTGCGCCGGACTCGGCCTGGAACTGACCGTTTCGCGGGTATCGGTTGAAGCCGGACGCGGCGACGGGCCGGAGGCCGCGGCGCGGCGCGCGCGTCATGCCGCCTTCGCCGCCGGCCTGGGCGCGGGCGAGACCCTGGTCCTGGCCCACCACCGCGACGACCAGGCCGAAACCCTGTTGCTGCGCCTGCTGCGCGGCTCCGGCCCGGACGGGCTGGCGGCGATGCGCGAGCAGCGCGACTGCGGCCGCGGCAGGCTGTGGCGGCCCTTGCTGGCGCTGTCGCGCGCGCAACTGCAGGCCTATGCGCAGGCCCAGGGGCTGGAATGGATCGACGACCCCAGCAATGCCGACCCG